>SCTQ01000235.1 GCA_004322345.1 Aquabacterium sp.
CATGCCACCGCCTGCGCCGCACGCGATGCGGGCCTGCAGGTGCTGGCCCTGCACGTCCACCACGGACTCAGCCGCCATGCAGACGATTGGCTGGCGCACTGCAAGCGGCAGTGCAAGGCCTATGCGCAGGCTGGCCTGCCGGTGACGCTGAGGCATCGCAAGGTCCGCATCGAAGCCGGCCGCGGCGACAGCGTCGAGGCCCTGGCGCGCGACACGCGTTATGCGGCCCTGGCCGAGATGGCCGAACAAGGCGGCGCGCGCGTGGTGCTGCTGGGCCACCACCGCGGCGACCAGGCCGAGACCTTCCTGCTGCAGGCCCTGCGTGGCGCCGGCGTGGCCGGCCTGTCCGCGATGCCCGCATCGGCCGAGCGCGCGGGCATCGTCTGGGAGCGCCCCTGGCTGCGCCACCCGCGTGCGCTGATCGAGGCTTATGTGGCGCGCCACCACCTGGCCTACATCGACGACGACAGCAACGCGGACCGGCGCTGGGCGCGCAACCGCCTGCGCCTGTCGGTGTGGCCGGTGCTGCAGGCCGCCTTCCCGCAGGCCGAGGCATCGCTGGCCGATGCCGCCACCTGGGCCCAGGAGGCTGCGCAGGTGCTGCAGGCAGTCGGCGACTCGGATCTCCCCCCGTGCCTGCGGGACGCGGGCCTGGACGTGTCCGCCTGGCGCGGCCTGCCCGCGGCCCGCCGCAGCAATGCATTGCGGCTGTGGTTCGTCCGTGCCAGCGGGCAGCCCATGCCGGCCAGCCTCGTGCAGCGGCTGGGCATGGAGCTGGATGCCGACCGCAGTGCGCGCTGGCCGGCACCCGGCGGCCACCTGGCCTGCCGGCGCGGGTTGCTCACGTACGCCGCGCAGGCCATGCCGGCCTTGCGCTCCACGGCGCAGAAGCAGCCCGCGCCACCACAGGCCGAGTTGCGGATCCGCCGCGCCGGTCGCTACCGCCTGCGCGGCTGGGGTGGGGTGCTGGTCGCCGAACGCGTGGCGCAGCGGGGCGTGGCGATCGCACGCCTGGCGCACGCCGCGCTGGCCGAGCGCAGCGGCGGCGAGTCCTTCCAGCTCGGCCCCGACCGGCCCGCACGCGCGCTGAAGAAGCAGTACCAGTCCCTGGGCCTGGACGCCGGCCAGCGCGGCGGCCCGCTGGTTCTGTGCGAGGGGCAACTGGTCTTCGTGCCCGGCCTGGGCATCGACGCCCGCGCCTGGGCCGAGCCTGGCGAGCCTCAGCTGAGCCTGCGCTGGCAACCCGACCCGCCCCCCGCGACGGGATCCTGAGCGCCCACCCGGGCACGTGGAGGCCGCCCGTCGCGCGGGCACTACAATCGCGGGTTTCACGAATCCGACATCCCGCTGGTGCGGCAGGCGCCTACCTGCTCCACGGATGCCCGCTCCTCCCGTGCCGCCGGCATCAAGGGGGGCCCGCTCGGCGGCACATCAAGACCATGGCTCTCATCGTTCACAAATACGGCGGCACGTCGATGGGCTCGACCGAGCGCATCCGCAACGTCGCCAAGCGCGTCGCCAAGTGGGTGCGCGCCGGCCACCAACTGGTGGTGGTGCCCTCGGCCATGAGCGGCGAAACCAACCGCCTGCTCGGCCTGGCCAAGGAGCTGGCGCCCGATGCGCACTCGGCCGAACATCGCCGCGAGCTCGACCAGATCGCCGCCACCGGCGAGCAGGTCTCCAGCGGCCTGCTGGCCATCGCGCTGCAGGCCGAGGGCGTGCAGGCCATCAGCTATGCCGGCTGGCAGGTGACGATCAAGACCGACGACTCCTACACCAAGGCCCGCATCCAGAGCATCGACGACGCCCGCGTGCGCAAGGATCTGGCGGCCGGCAAGGTGGTGATCATCACCGGCTTCCAGGGCGTGGACGACGAGGGCAACATCACCACGCTGGGCCGCGGTGGTTCGGACACCTCCGCGGTGGCCGTGGCCGCGGCGATGAAGGCCGACGAATGCCTGATCTACACCGACGTGGACGGCGTCTACACGACCGACCCGCGCGTGGTGCCCGAGGCCAAGCGCCTGGCGACCATCAGCTTCGAGGAGATGCTGGAGATGGCCAGCCTGGGCTCCAAGGTGCTGCAGATCCGCTCGGTGGAGTTCGCCGGCAAGTACCGCGTGCCACTGCGCGTGCTGTCCAGCTTCACGCCCTGGGACATCCCGCTGGCCGAAGAAGCCGTGTCGGGCACCCTGATCAGTTTTGAGGAAGACGAAAAAATGGAACAAGCCGTTGTCTCCGGCATCGCGTTCAGCCGCGACGAAGCCAAGATCACCGTCACCGGCGTGCCGGACAAGCCGGGCATCGCCTACCAGATCCTCGGCCCGGTGGCCGACGCCAACATCGACGTCGACGTCATCGTGCAGAACGTCTCGCACGAAGGCCGCACCGACTTCTCCTTCACCGTCACGCGCGGCGACTACAACAAGACGCTGGAGCTGCTGAAGAACACGGTGGGCCCGTCGGTGGGCGGCCTGGACGTGAGCGGCGATCCGAAGATCGTCAAGGTCAGCATCGTCGGCATCGGCATGCGCAGCCACGTCGGCGTGGCCAGCAAGATGTTCCGCGTGCTGAGCGAGGAAGGCATCAACATCCAGATGATCACCACCAGCGAGATCAAGACCTCGGTGGTGATCGACGAGAAATACATGGAGCTGGCCGTGCGCGCGTTGCACAAGGCTTTCGATCTGGACGCGCCGGCTGCGGCATAATGCGCCCACTTCTGGAGTGATGACCGAGTGGCCGAAGGTGCTCCCCTGCTAAGGGAGTATGCGGGCAAAACCTGCATCGAGGGTTCGAATCCCTCTCACTCCGCCAAATGAGAAGGGCCCTTGGAGAGATCCAAGGGCCCTTTGTCATTGCGGCCTCGAGTGCGGGCCTTGCCCGCATCTTCCTCAGCCCGTCACACGCAGCTGATTGGCGATCGCGGTGCCTCCCATCGCCGGATCACTCACGCTGTGCTCGCCGCTCTCCAGCCGCCCGGCAAAGCGGCGGCTGTAGTCGGCCTGGCCGTTGACCTTCACGCTGAAGTCGTACCACCCCGCGCTGTCGTTCAGCGGCAGGCGCAACTCCACCCAGCTGCGCGCGACGACGTTGCGCAGCACCGGGGCGCTGGGGTAGTACTGGTTGGCGACCAGCGTGAAGGTGGCGGCCACGGGCCCGCTGTTGCTCAGCTTGACCACCAGCGTCTTGTTGACCGCATCCGCCGTGACGATCACGTCGGGGTTGGGCTGGCCGGCCGCGGCCACGCGGCGTGCGTTGCCGGTGAAGTGGCGGTGGAAGCCGTTGGGTCCCAGCACCCACAGGTCATAGGACCCGCTGGCCGCGGGCGCCCAGGTGCCGGTGAGCTGCTTGCCCGGCTCCACGGTGTAGCGGCGCGGGATGTCGGACAGCTTGAGGCGATCGTAGACATGGAAGACGGCGGTGGCCGTGCCGGTGTTGCCGAAGGCGAGCTGCACCTGGGTGGCGCCCAGCTTCGCCGTGTCCGGGACGATGCGCGAGGACACGCCGAGCTCGTAGGGCAGGGCGCGCGAGGGGCGCACGCCGCCGGCCTGCTCGGGCAGCACGACGCTGCCGGGGGTGGCTGGCGTCGTGGTGCCGGGCAGGGCGCGGGCGCGCGTGGCCAGGTCCAGGGTCTTGGGCAGTTGCTCGAAGAAGGCCGTGTCGTCCGGATCGGCGAAGTTGAAGGCCGTGATCAGGTCGCCGGCCACCGCGCGGCGCCAGGCGCTGATGTTGGGCTCCAGGATGCCGAAGCGGGCCTCGAGGAAGCGGATCACCGAGGTGTGGTCGAAGACCTGCGAGTTGACCCAGCCGCCCTTGCTCCACGGCGAGACCACGTACATGGGCACGCGCGGGCCCATGCCGTAGGGGCGGTGGAGGTAGGTGACCGACGAGCCGTTGAGGATCTCGTTGTACTCGCCGGTGGTGTCCACGGTGGAGGCGCCGGCCAGGACGGCCTTCGACGGGTCGGCATTCCAGCTCACGTAGGACGGCGCGGCCGGGGGCGGCACGTGGTCGAAGAAGCCGTCGTTCTCGTCGAAGTTGATCAGCAGGACGGTCTTGCTCCAGACCTCGGGGTTGGCGGTCAGCGCGTCCAGCACCTTGGCGGTGTAGTCGGCGCCCTGCGCCGGGCTGGAGGGGCCGGGGTGCTCGGAGCCTTCGGCCGTGGCGACGATCCACGATACCTGCGGCAGCTTGTTCGCCAGCACGTCCTCCTTCAACTTGTCGAGGTCGCGCGTGCTGATGCCGCGGTCCTTCAGCGCCTGCGAGTAGCCCGCGCGGCCGTACCAGGCGTCGCGGAAGGGACGGAAGCCGGCCAGCGGGTTGTCGGTGAAGTTGTCCTCCATGTTCTGGTAGACCTGCCAGCTGATGCCCGCGGACTGCAGGCGCTCGGTGTAGGTGGTCCAGGTGTAGTCGTCGGCCGGGTTCTCGTTGAACCAGTCGTGGCTGTTGTCGGTGGACGGGCCGTTGCCCAGGCGCAGCGGGTCGTTGGTGCCGGTCCAGATGAAGAGGCGGTTGGTGTTGGTGCCCGTCTGCGTCGCGCAGTGGTAGGCATCGCACAGCGTGAAGGCGTTGGCCAGCGCGAACTGGAAGGGCAGGTCGGATTCCTTGAAGTAGCCCAGCGAGTGGTTCTTCTTTGCCTTGGGCCAGGCGTTCATGCGGCCGTGGTCCCAGGAGGCCTGGGCGTCGGTCCACGAATGCGGCGTGCCCGCCACGCGCATGTAGGCGAAGGTCTGGGCAGTGTTCAGGTGGAAGGGCGCGATGGCCGCGGGCGTGCCGGTGGCCGAGGGCTGCACCCACACGTTCTTGCCGGCGATGCCGGCCTGGTCGGCCACGGGGATGGGGAAGCGGTCGGCGAAGCCGCGCACGCCGGGCAGCGTGCCGAAGTAGTGGTCGAAGGAGCGGTTCTCCTGGGTCAGGATCACCACGTGCTCGACGTCGTGGATGCTGCGGGTACGGTTGTTGGCCGGGATGGCGAGCGCGCGCTGGATGGCGGGCGGAAAGGCGCTGATCGCGGCGGCCGTGCCGGCCGAGCGCAGGAAGTGACGGCGGTCTTGTCGGGTCATGGGCGGAGCTCTTCTGGTTGGTTGGATCAGCCGCGGCGGCGTGCCGCGGCCATCAGGCCCAGGCCGGCCAGCAGCAGGGCGACGCTGCCGGGCTCGGGCACGGCGGCGGCGAAGCTCAGGTCGTCGAGCACGAAGTTCGCGTAGTCGTTGCTGGCGACGGAGAAGCTGTCCACCAGCCCCGCGTAGCCGCTGGCCAGCCAACCCGGCGTGGCCGAGGCGCCGAGCACCGCCGATTGGCCTACGAGCTGGCCATCGAGATACAAGTTGAAGCTCACGTTCACGCCTTCGAACCCGGCGATCCAGGCGCCGTCGAAGACCACGGGGGCCTCGAAGTGCAGCAGGCTGGTGTCGGCGCCGCCGTCCCAGCCCAGCGTGATGCGCGTGTCGCCGGAGTGCGGCGTGAAGGGCGTCTGTTCGCCGGCGTAGGCGAACCAGCTGGTCGCCGACCAGTCGATGCCGCCGTACAGCGCGGGCACGGGGCCTTCGTCCAGGTCCTCGAAGTCGAGGACGGTGGCCGAGGCCAGGGGCGCGCACAGCGCGAAGGCCGCTCCCGCGGCCAGATTGCACAACAGCTTGTTCATCGGTACTCCCGTGGCAATGGAAGCGCCGGACTGTAGGGAGCGGGGATGACGAATCCGCGACAATCGCGGCATGACCGACTCCGCCCCCAAGATCGGCTTCGTGTCCCTGGGCTGCCCCAAGGCCCTGACCGATTCCGAACTCATCCTCACCCAGCTCAGCGCCGAGGGCTACGCCACTTCCAAGACCTACGACGGCGCGGACTTGGTGATCGTCAACACCTGCGGCTTCATCGACGACGCGGTGAAGGAAAGCCTGGACACCATCGGCGAGGCCCTGGCCGCCAACGGCCGGGTCATCGTCACCGGATGCCTGGGCGCCAAGACCGGCGACAGTGGCGGCAACCTGGTGCGCCAGGTTCATCCCAAGGTGCTGGCCGTCACCGGCCCGCATGCCACGCAGGAAGTGATGGATGCCGTGCACCAGCACGTGCCCAAGCCGCACGACCCCTTCGTGGACCTGGTCCCGCCGGCGGGCATCAAGCTCACGCCCAAGCACTATGCGTATCTGAAGATCAGCGAGGGCTGCAACCACCGCTGCACCTTCTGCATCATCCCTTCGATGCGTGGCGACCTGGTATCGCGTCCGGTGGGCGACGTGCTGTCCGAGGCGCGTGCGCTGTTCGAGTCCGGCGTGAAGGAACTGCTGGTCGTCAGCCAGGACACCAGCGCCTACGGCGTCGACGTGCAGTACCGCACCGGCTTCTGGGACGGCCGCCCGGTGAAGACGCGCATGCTCGACCTGGTCGAGCGCCTGGGCGACATCGCCGCCGAGCACGGCGCCTGGGTGCGGCTGCACTACGTCTACCCCTATCCGCACGTCGACGACGTGCTGCCGCTGATGGCCGGCGGCCGCGTGCTGCCTTACCTGGACGTGCCCTTCCAGCACGCGCACCCGGCGGTGCTCAAGCGCATGAAGCGCCCGGCCTCGGGCGAGAAGAACCTGGAGCGCCTGCTGCGCTGGCGCGAGGCCTGTCCGCAGCTGGTGGTGCGATCCACCTTCATCGCCGGCTTTCCCGGCGAGACCGAGGAGGAGTTCGACTACCTGCTGGACTTCCTGCGCGAGGCGAAGATCGACCGCGCGGGCTGCTTCGCCTACTCGCCGGTCACCGGCGCCACGGCCAACGAACTGCCCGGCGCCTTGCCCGACGACGTGCGCGAAGAACGCCGCGCGCGCTTCATGGAAGTGGCCGAGCAGGTCTCCGCCGCCAAGCTGGCCGAGCGCATCGGCGCCGAGATGCAGGTGCTGGTCGACAGCGCCCCCGCGCTGGGCCGCAAGGGTGGCGTCGGCCGTTCCTATGCCGACGCACCGGAGATCGACGGCACCGTGCGCCTGCTGCCGCCGCAGAAGGCGTCCAAGCAGCTGAAGGTGGGCGAGTTCACGCGGGCGCGCATCGTCGCGGCCGAGGGCCACGACCTCGTCGGCCTGCCCATCTGAAGGCGACACGATGGCTGCAGCGGACGACGACCAGGCCGCGGCGCCGCGGCCCGATACCGGCCTGATCCACCACCCCTATCGCCCGCCCGCCGGCTTCGACTCGCCGGCCCCGGGCGTCTACAAGGCCTCCACCGTCATCTTTCCCAACGTGGCCGCCCTGCGCAGCCGCAACTGGAAGAACAAGACCGGCTACACCTACGGCCTGCACGGCACGCCGACCACCTTCGTCCTGGAGGAGCGCCTCGCCACGCTGGAAGGTGGGCGCTACGTGCAGCTCGCACCCAGCGGGCTGGCGGCCATCGCGATGGTCAATGCGGCCTTGCTCAAGCAGGGCGACGAGGTGCTGCTGCCGGACAACGTCTACGGCCCCAACCTGGAATTCGCACGCAGCCAGCTCGCGGCCTGGGGCATCACGCACAAGCTCTACGACCCGCTGGATGCGGGCTCGCTGGAGCGGGCCATCGGCCGCGACACGAGGCTGGTATGGCTGGAGGCCGCCGGCTCCGTGACGCTGGAGTTCCCCGACCTGCTGGGCCTGATGCGCGTGATCCGCCGCCATCCCCAGGTGGTCGCGGCGCTGGACAACACCTGGGGCGCCGGCCTGGCCTTCAAGCCCTTCGACCTGCCCGGCGGCCTGGGCGTGGACCTGTCGCTGCATGCGCTGACCAAGTACCCCTCGGGCGGCGGCGACGTGCTGATGGGCTCGGTCACGGCGGTGGACGAGGCCCTGCACCTGAAGATCCAGCTGGCGCACATGCGCCTGGGCTTCGGCGTCGGCGCCAACGACGTCGAGCTGGTGCTGCGCGGCCTGCCCAGCCTGGCGCTGCGCTACGCGGCCCACGACCGCGCCACGCGCGCGCTGGCCGCGTGGTGGCAGCAGCGGCCCGAGGCAGTGCAGGTGCTGCACCCCGCGTTGCCGGGCTCGCCGGGCCACGAGCATTGGGCGGCCCTGTGCACCTCGGCCGCGGGGCTGCTGTCCATCGTCTTCGACGCGCGCTGGACGCCGGCGCAGGTCGACGCCTTCGTCGACGCGTTGAAGCTGTTCAAGATCGGCTATTCCTGGGGCGGCCCGATGAGCCTTGCCGTGCCCTATGAGATCCGCAAGATGCGCAGCCTGCCCTGGCCGCACGCCGGCACGCTGGTGCGGCTGTGCGTGGGGCTGGAGGCCGTCGAGGACCTGATCGCCGATTGCGAACAGGCCCTGGCGGCGATGGCCGCGGGCGCGTCCTGAGGGAACGCACGAGAACGATAGAGGAGCACGGGGTGGAGCAGTTGTTTCGCGCGCGTACGGCGCTGGTCGCCTGCGCCATGCTGGCGAGCGTCGCCACGCAGGCCTCGCCGGCCACACAGGAGGCCAAGGCGCTGGCGCGCACCGACAAGGCCGCTGCGCTGCGCACGCTGCAGCGTGCCGACAAGCTGCACGATCGCGAGGCCAGCGGCCTGCTCGTCGAATGGCTCTACACCTGGCCGGCGCCCTGGGGCCAGCGCGACAAGGCCTGCGAGCTGGCCGCCCGCGGCCCGGCCTGGGGCGACGCCACCAGCCGCGCGGTGCGCACGCTGTGCAGGCTCTCCGCCGGCCCGCTCAACGAGGAGCAGGTCGAGCAGGCCCGCGGCGAGCTGCGCGCCGCGCACGCCTCGGGCTCGATGTTCGCGGCGGCCACGCTCTGGTGGCTGTTCCAGAACGATCCACAGTGGCGTGACCGCAATGCGCGCGGCGAGGTCGACCCCAGGCGCCGCGCCCGCCTGGCCGCCACGCCGCTGACCCAGCGCCAGCCGCAGATCGAGGCGCTGGAGGCGCTGGGCGAGGCCGTGGCCGCGGGCAACCCATCGGGCATAGGCATGGCCGCGACCGTGCTGGCGACGACTTCGGCGCCCGGCAACAACGAGCGCCTGGTCAAGCTGGCGGCCGAACATGCCGCCCTCGTGCCGGCCCGCTTGAAGCAGTGGGTCAGTGCAGCCCAGCGGCTGCAGGTGCTGGGCCCGACGCGGGTGTCGCCGCAGGCCGCGGTGGAAGTCGGCCTGCAGGCCCGCCGCGCGGCCTCGGCCGTGGCTGCCAGCGCGCAGGCCGGTGCCTGCCGCGACCTGCACCTCAGCCGCATCGAGGCTGGCGGCGAGGCCCGCGAGGAGGTCTACCTGCCGGTGCAGGGCGTGTTCGACGACAGCTACCTCGTGCAGGGCAGCTGGGACGAGACCTGGATCTACGAGGGCTGCGACAAGGCGGTGGCCGTCAGCCTGACGCTGAAGGCCGATGGCTGGGGCGGAGTGGGCAGCGAAGTGCAGGGCGCCAACGTGCTGCAGCCTGCGCCGCGCCTGGGCGCACCCGGCCCAGGCGTCAGCGTGCCGGCTGCGGCGCCAGCAGCCGGGCCTCGTCCGGGCGCTTCCTGAACCACGGGCGCGCCTGCTCCAGCTGCGAGGCCAGGCGCACCAGCGCGGCCTCGCCGTCCACCGGGCCGACGAACTGCACGCCCAGCGGCAGGCCGTCGGGCGTCCAGTACAGCGGCACCGACATCGCGGGGCGGCCGGTCAGGTTGGCCAGCTGGGTGAAAGGTGTCCAGCCGAGGTTCTTGCGGATCAGCTCTTCCATGAAGCCCGAGGCCTGCAGCAGCCGTGCACCACCCAGCGCCATCAGGATCTCGCCGGCCAGGCGCATGAAGCGCGGCGTCGCGTTCGCGCCGATGCGCAGGGGCGGGGCGGCCAGCACCGGCGTCAGCCACAGGTCGTAGCTGCCGTGGAAGGCAGCCAGCGCGCGGCGGTAGACCTGCCAGTTGGCCTCGCAGGCGATCACCTGCGGCCCCGGCGTGCCGCGGCCGACGGCGGCCATGATGCGGGTATCGAACTCGAAGTCCCGGCGCGCATGGCCGGCGCCGTTGGCACGCAGATGGTCGACCAGCGCCGCCTGCTGGCAGAACCAGGTCTGCAGGAAGTCCTTGCACAGCTGCATGCCGTCGAGCCGGGGTGCGGCCGCCTCGACGTGGTGGCCCAGCGACTCCAGCAGCCGGGCGGCGTCCTCCACCGCGGCGACGGCCTGGGCATCGACCGGCGTGCCCAGCGGGGACTCGACGCAATAGCCGATGCGCATCCGGCCGGTGGGCTGGCCCACTTCCTCCAGCAGCGGCCGCTGCGGGCGCGCGAAGGCATAGGGCGCGTGCGGGTCGGTGGCCATCAGCAGGTCCAGCATGGCCGCGCTGTCGCGCACGCTGCGCGAGATCACGCCCTGCACGGCCGCGCCGAACATGCCTTCACCCACGGACGGGCCCATCGAGATGCGCCCGCGTCCGGGCTTCAGGCCGAACAGCCCGCAATTGGCCGCAGGGATGCGGATGGAGCCGCCGCCGTCGCTGGCGCCGGCCACCGGCACGATGCCCGCCGCCACGGCGGCAGCGGAGCCGCCCGAGGACCCGCCCGGCGTGCGCGTCAGGTCCCAGGGGTTGCGCGTGGGCCCGAAGACCTCGGGCTCGGTGACGTTCTTGGCGCCGAACTCCGGCGTGTTGGTCTTGCCGAAGATCACCAGGCCGGCGCGCTGCCACAGGCGCACGACGTCGCTGTCCTCGGGCGCCGGCACCTGGGCCAGCGCACGGCTGCCGCAGGAGCTGGGCACGCCGCGCAGGTCCTGGAACAGGTCCTTCAGCAGGAAGGGCACGCCGTGGAAGGGGCCGGGCACCGCGGGCGGAGTGGCCCGGACCTCCCGCCGCGCGGACTCGGCGAGGTCGCGCACGACGGCGTTGATGGAGGGATTCACCGCGGCCTGCCGGGCCAGCGCGGCGTCCAGCAGTTCGGCCGGGCTGGCCTCGCGGGTGGCCACCAGGGCGGCCAGGCCGAGGGCATCGTGCCCCGCATAGTCGTCGTACTTCATCGGGCGACGGTACCTCGGCGGCTCAGTCCTTGGGACGGGAGGAAACCTTGTGGCGCATCAGGCGGCCCTTCTCGCGCTCCCAGTCGCGCTGCTTCACGGTCTCGCGCTTGTCGTGGTCCTGCTTGCCCTTGGCCAGCGCGATCTCGGCCTTCACGCGGCCGGCCTTGTAATGCAAGTCCAGCGGCACCAGGGTGTAGCCCTTCTGCTCGGTCTTGCCGATCAGGCGGCGGATCTGGTCCTTGTGCATCAGCAGCTTCTTGGTCCGGTCCGCCTCGGGGTTCACGTGCGTGGAGGCCGAGCGCAGCGCGTTGATGCGGCAGCCGATCAGGTACAGCTCGCCATCCTTGATGACCACGTAGCCGTCCGTGAGCTGGACCTGGCCGGCGCGGATCGCCTTGATCTCCCAGCCGGTGAGCACGATGCCCGCCTCGAAGTGCTCTTCGATGTGGTAGTTGAAGCGGGCCTTGTTGTTCTGCGCGATGGTCATGTGTGCGGAGGTGGGCGGGACGCAGGGGCCCCGCCATAGAATCGGTCCATTGTATGAAGCATGTCCAAAAGTCGGTCCTGCTGTGGTACTCCCCGCGCGAGATCTACGACCTCGTCGTCGCGGTGTCCGACTACCCCAAGTTCCTGCCCTGGTGCGATCGGGCCGAAGTGCTGGACCAGCACGACGGCGGCATGACCGCGCGGCTGCACCTGTCCATCGCCGGCGTGCGCCAGTCCTTCACGACCCGCAACGTCAACGTGCCCGGCGAGTCGGTCACGATGACCCTGGTCGACGGCCCGTTCTCGGCGCTGTCGGGCGGCTGGCGCTTCCTGCCGCTGGGCAACGAGGCAGGTGAGGGCGCGCAGAAGGCCTGCAAGGTCGAGTTCGAGCTGCGCTACGCCTTCAGCAACCGCGCGCTGGAGCTGGTCGTCAGCCCCGTCTTCGACCGCATCGCCAACACCTTCGTCGACGCCTTCGTCAAACGCGCCGAGCAGGTCTACGGCGCGCGCTGACCGGCCATGGACGCGGCAGCGCTGCTGCAAGTGGAGTTCGCCTGGAGCCCGGGGCCCGGGCAACTGAAGCTGGTGTCGCTGCGCCTGCCGCCGGGTGCCACCGTGGAGGCGGCCTGGCGTGCGGCCTGCGGGCAGTGCGAAGGGCTGCCGCGGCCCGAGGACCTCGGGCCGGCCTGGAGCGTGGGGGTCTGGGGGCGGGCCTGCGCGCTGGACCGCGCCCTGTGCGACCGCGACCGCGTCGAGCTCTACCGCCCGCTGACGGCCGACCCCAAGGAGTCGCGCCGCCTGCGCTACCAGGCGCACCTCGCCCGCTGGGGCGGCAAGCGGGCGCCGAAGAAGCGGGCAGGGCAGGCCGGCTGAGGCCGTGCCGGCTCTACTTGCAGTCGCGGCTGATGACTTCGCGCGTGCGGGCGTCCTCGTCGGCGCGGGCCTTGTCGTCGAGGATCTCGTTCTCGCCCTTGTCGTTGGTGCGCGAGATGCGGCGGCCGCTGTCCAGCGTGCGCTTGTAGTCCTGGGCGCGCTTGCAGTTGTCGGCGCGCTGGGCGGCGACTTTCTCTTCCTGCGCCTTGCGCTCGGCCTCCTTGGCGTCGGCTTCCTTCTTCTTGCGCGCTTCCAGCTCGGGATCCGAGGCCTTGAGCACCGGCTTGACGGCTTCGGCGCCGGAGGCGGCTTCCGATGCGGCCGAGGCGGGCAGCACGCGCACGCGTGCGCCGGCGGGGCGCTGGAAGATCGCCGACTCGGGCACCCCGGGGGGCGGCGAGCGGTCGCTGTACTGAGGCTTGCCGTTGGCGTCCTTCCAGCCCCAGAGGTTGCCGGCCACCGCGGAGCCAGTGGCAGCCAGGCCGAGACCCAGCGCGAGGATGAGCGTATGCAGGCGTACAGGCGTCATGCGCCGCAGTGTAGCGAGGCAGCGTTGCGGGAGAACCCGGGGGTGTGTGATCGAACGCACACGGACCTGGGGGATATCGCCTCGGCCTATCGGGCATGGGCGGGGCGCCGAGCTTTCCTATAATCCGCTTTTTGGAGCCAAGCTCATGCGCCTGCTCGGTAAAGCGCTCACCTTCGACGACGTGTTGCTGGTGCCCGCGTACTCGCAAGTCCTGCCGCGGGACACGGATCTCTCGACCCAGCTGTCCCGGCGAATCAAACTCAAGCTGCCGCTCGTGTCCGCTGCGATGGACACGGTGACCGAGTCGCGCCTGGCGATCGCCATCGCGCAGGAGGGCGGCATCGGCATCATCCACAAGAACCTGTCGCCGCGCGACCAGGCCGCCGAGGTGGCCAAGGTCAAGCGCTACGAGTCCGGCGTGCTGGTCGACCCCATCACCGTCGGCCCCGACCTGCAGGTGCGAGAGGTCATCGAGCTGTCGCGCCAGCACGGCATCTCCGGCTTCCCGGTGGTCGAAGGCAAGAAGGTGGTGGGCATCGTCACCAACCGCGACCTGCGCTTCGAGACCCGACTGGACATCCCGGTGCGCGAGATCATGACCCCGCGCGAGCGCCTGATCACCGTGCGCGAAGGCACCTCGCTGGCCGAGGCCAAGGCGCTGCTGCACAAGCAGAAGCTGGAGCGGGTGCTGGTCGTCAACGACAGCTTCGAGCTGCGTGGCCTGATCACCGTCAAGGACATCACCAAGCAGACCAACTTCCCCAACGCGGCGCGTGACGAGCACGGCAAGCTGCGCGCCGGCGCCGCGGTCGGCGTGGGCGAGGGCACCGAGGAGCGCGTCGAGCTGCTGGTGAAGGCCGGCGTCGACGCCATCATCGTCGACACCGCCCACGGCCACAGCCATGGCGTGATCGAGCGCGTGCGCTGGGTGAAGAAGAACTTCCCGCAGATCGACGTCATCGGCGGCAACATCGCCACCGGCGCCGCCGCGCTGGCGCTGGTGGAAGCCGGCGCGGACGCGGTCAAGGTCGGCATCGGCCCCGGCTCCATCTGCACCACCCGCATCGTCGCCGGCGTCGGCGTGCCGCAGATCATGGCGGTGGACAGCGTGGCCACGGCGCTCAAGGGCACCGGCGTGCCGCTGATCGCCGACGGCGGCATCCGCTACTCGGGTGACATCGCCAAGGCCATCGCCGCCGGCGCCAGCACCGTGATGATGGGTGGCATGTTCGCCGGCACGGAAGAGGCACCCGGCGAGGTCATCCTCTACCAGGGCCGCAGCTACAAGACCTACCGCGGCATGGGCTCCATCGGTGCGATGAAGGCCGGCTCGGCCGACCGCTACTTCCAGGAAAACGACGAGGCGACCCACCCGGGCGCCGACAAGCTCGTGCCCGAAGGCATCGAAGGCCGCGTGCCGTACAAGGGCTCGGTCGTCAGCATCCTGTTCCAGATGGCCGGCGGCCTGAAGGCCTCGATGGGCTATTGCGGCTGCGCCAGCATCTCCGACATGCACGAGCGCGCCGAGTTCGTCGAGATCACGGCAGCCGGCATCCGCGAGAGCCACGTGCACGACGTGCAGATCACGAAGGAAGCGCCGAACTACCGCATGGAGTGACGGCGCAGGCGGGCGGCTGCCGCGCGTCGCCCCTCCTTTCGAATCACGGATTGGACAGACATGGCTTCCGCAAGCGGCCGCCAGGCGGCGATGCCTTTCATCATGGTGACGGTGCTGCTCGACATGATGTCGATCGGCATCATCGCGCCGGTGCTGCCCAAGCTGATCGGCGCCTTCATGGCATCGGGCGCCGGCACCTCGATCGGCTACGGCGCCGCGCAGGCCGCCTTCGCGGTGGCGCAGTTCTTCAGCGCGCCGGTGCTGGGCGCGCTGTCCGACCGCTACGGCCGCCGCCCGGTGATCCTGCTGGGCCTGCTGGGCATGGGCGTGAACTTCATCGTCACCGCGCTGGCCACCGAGTTCTGGATGCTGATCGCCGTGCGCGTGATGGGTGGTGCGGTCTGCGCCAACATCGCCGTGGCCAACGCCTACGTCGCCGACGTCAGCCCGCCCGCGGACCGCGCGAAGAACTTCGGCCTGCTGGGCGCGATGTTCGGGCTGGGTTTCATCCTGGGCCCCGTGCTGGGCGGGCTGCTGGGCGAGCACGACATCCACTGGCCCTTCTTCCTGGCCGGCGCGCTGTGCCTGGTCAACTGCGGCTACGGCTACTTCGTGCTGCCGGAGTCCCTGCCGGCGGAGCGCCGCCGAGCCTTCGAGTTCGCTAAGACCAACCCCTTCAGCTCCCTGGCGCGGCTGCGCGAGCTGCACGGCGTGGAGGCGCTGATGTGGATCGCCGGGCTGTCCATCCTGGCCCAGTTCTGCCTGCACACCAGCTGGTTCCTCTACACCGAGTTCAAGTTCGGCTGGACGCCGCGCGACAACGGACTGTCGCTGCTGGCCGTCGGCGGCATGGCGGTGCTGGTGCAGGGCTTCCTGCTGCGCCGGGCGCAGAAGTGGATGCCGCTGGAGAAGCTGGTGTGCATCGGCCTGGTCTCGGCCACCATCGCCTTCGCCGGCTACGGCCTGGTGCCGCTGGGCTGGATGATCTTCGTGATCGTCGCCGCCAACGTCTTCGGCTACATGGTGCAGCCCGGCCTGCAGAGCCTGATCGCGAATTCCGTGGACCCCAGCCGCCAGGGCGAAAGCATGGGCGCGGTGTCCTCCATCAACAGCGTCGCGGCGGTGCTCGGCCCGCTGCTGGGCACGCCGCTGCTGGCGGCCGTTTCGCACTATCCGCCGGGCGACTGGCGCCTGGGCGCGCCGTTCTACCTCTGCGCAGCCATCCAGGGTGTGGCTGCCGTGATCGGCCTGCGGCACTTCAGCCGCACGCCGCATCCCGCGGCCAAGCCCAGCACGCTGCCCGCAGCCTGACCCCGCCCGCGCCTTCACGCGCCCTACCGAATCCCGAAGAAGCTCCACCATGCACGACAAGATCCTCATCCTCGACTTCGGCTCGCAGGTCACCCAGCTGATCGCGCGCCGCGTGCGCGAGGCCCACGTCTACTGCGAGATCCACCCCAACGACGTCAGCGACGAGTTCATCCGCGCGTTCGCCCCCAAGGGCATCATCCTGTCGGGCAGCCACGCCAGCACCTACGAGGACCACGAGCTGCGCGCGCCGCAGGCCGTATGGGACTCGGGCGTGCCGGTGCTGGGCATCTGCTACGGCATGTTCACGATGGCCGTGCAGCAAGGCGGCCAGGTCGAGGCCAGCGACAAGCGCGAGTTCGGCTACGCCGAGGTGCGCGTGCACGGCCAGCCGGCGCTGCTCAAGGGCATCCAGGACTTCCACAGCCCCGAGGGGCACGACATGCTCAAGGTCTGGATGAGCCACGGCGACAAGGTCACCGCGCTGCCCCCGGGCTTCGAGCTGATGGCCTCCACGCCCAGCTGCCCGATCGCAGGCATGGCCAACGAGGCCAAGCGCTACTACGCCGTGCAGTTCCATCCCGAAGTCACGCACACGGTGCAGGGCCACGCGCTGCTCACGCGCTTCGTGCGCGAGATCAGCGGCTGCAAGGGCGATTGGGTCATGGGCGGCTACATCGACGAAGCCGTGGCCCGCATCCGCGAGCAGGTCGGCAGCGAGGAGGTCATCCTCGGCCTGTCCGGCGGGGTCGATTCGTCCGTGGCCGCGGCGCTGATCCACCGCGCCATCGGCGACCAGCTGACCTGCGTCTTCGTCGACCATGGCCTGCTGCGCCTGAACGAGGGCGACATGGTGATGGACATGTTCGCCGGCAAGCTGCACGCCAAGGTGATCCGCGTCGACGCGAGCGAGCTGTTCATGGGCCAGCTGGCCGGCGTGAGCGATCCCGAGAAGAAGCGCAAGATCATCGGCGGCCTGTTCGTCGACGTGTTCAAGGCCGAGGCCGAGAAGCTCAAGGCTGCCGGCCAGGGCCACAAGGGTGCGACGTTCCTGGCCCAGGGCACGATCTACCCCGACGTGGTCGAGAGCGGCGGCACCAAGACCAAGAAGGCCATCACGATCAAGAGCCACCACAACGTCGGCGGCCTGCCCGAGCAGCTCGGCCTGAAGCTGCTGGAGCCGTTGCGCGAGCTGTTCAAGGACGAGGTGCGCGAGCTCGGCGTCGCGCTGGGCCTGCCGCCCGAGATGGTCTACCGCCATCCCTTCCCCGGGCCCGGCCTGGGCGTGCGCATCCTCGGCGAGGTGAAGAAGGAATACGCCGACCTGCTGCGCCGAGCCGACGCCATCTTCATCGAGGAGCTGCGCTCCACCGTCGAGCCCCACAGCGGCAAGAGCTGGTACGACCTGACCAGCCAGGCCTTCACGGTGTTCCTGCCGGTCAAGAGCGTGGGCGTGATGGGCGACGGCCGCACCTACGACTACGTCGTCGCGCTGCGCGCCGTGCAGACCAGCGACTTCATGACGGCCGACTGGGCCGAGCTGCCGTATGCGCTGCCCGAGATTGA
>SCTQ01000236.1 GCA_004322345.1 Aquabacterium sp.
ATCGTGCGCCTGCTGCCCAAGGGCACCGAGCAGGTGGACGAGGCCCTGCTGGAGAACGCCCTGGGCGAGCAGCTGCGCCGCTACGACAAGGGCGGCGAGCAGTTCTACGACACCATCTCCGCGCTGCACAAGGCCGTGCGCGGCTCGGATCCGGATGCCTCGCTCTACTGGTTCGTGCGCATGGTCGACGGCGGCGTCGACGCGCGCTACATCTCGCGCCGCCTGGTGCGCATGGCCACCGAGGACATCGGCCTGGCCGACCCGCGGGCGCTGCGCCTGTCGCTGGACGCGGCCGAGACCTACGAGCGCCTGGGCTCCCCCGAAGGCGAGCTGGCGCTGGCCGAGGCCGTCGTCTACCTGGCGATGGCGCCCAAGAGCAATGCCGTCTACGCCGCCTACAAGGCCGCCCGCAGCTTCGTGAAGCAGGACGGCAGCCGCCCGGTGCCGCTGCGCCTGCGCAACGCACCGACCAAGCTGATGAAGGGCCTGGGCTACGGGGACGGCTACCGCTACGCCCACGACGAGGACGGCGCCTTCGCCGCCGGCGAGGACTATTTCCCGGACGACCTGCGCAGCCGCCCGCGCTTCTACGAGCCGGCACCCCGCGGGCTGGAGATCCGCATCGGCGAGAAGCTGGCCGAACTGCGCAGCCGCAACGAGGATGCCCGCCGGCCCACGGACGAATCCACGACGGGCCCTGGCGCCACCGGCGACACCTGATTTCAGGGATGGCGGCGTCTTGCGAGCGAAAATCGGGTACTTGCCCGTACCAAATCGCGGGCAAACCAGCAAAATGTGCGTACGGTGTGTGACTCACACTCGAATTTGAAACAACGGTTTGCCTGTCATCTCGCAGGACGACCGCGCGCAGAGCGCAGACAGAGGAAGCGAGGCCCGCCATGTCCCGACCGATGACCCACACCACCAGCACCGTCGCTCCCCTGCCCGTGCGCGAGGCCGACCCCCAGGCCATCCGCAACGCCTTCGAGGCCCAGCTGCCCACCGCGCTGGCCTGGCGCGAGTCCACCGCGAAAGAGCGCATCGCCCGCATCAAGCGCCTGCGCGACGTGGTGCTCCAGCATCGCCAGGCAATCTACGACGCCTTCATGCAGGACTACCGCAAGAGTTCGGCCGAGGTGGACATGGTCGAGTTCCTGCCGCTGCTGGCCGAGGCACGCGACGCCATCGGCCACCTCAAGCGCTGGATGAAGCCCACCGGCGTGTGGCCGACGATGCTGACCATGGGCACCTCCAGCCGCATCGAGTACCAGCCGCGCGGCCGCGTGCTGATCATCGCGCCCTGGAACTACCCGCTGCAGCTGTGCTTCGGCCCGCTCGTGTCGGCGCTGGCCGCCGGCAACACGGCCATCGTCAAGCCGTCCGAGATGAACCCGGCCTTGTCGGCCGTGATGGCCCGCATCGTGCGCGAGGCCTTCCCGGAGAACGAGGTCGCGCTGTTCGAAGGGGCGCTCGCCACCTCCCAGGCCCTGCTGGAGCTGCCCTTCGACCACATCTTCTTCACCGGCTCGCCCGCCGTGGGCAAGGTGGTGATGGCCGCTGCAGCCCGCAACCTGACCAGCGTCACGCTGGAGCTGGGCGGCAAGTCGCCGACCATCATCGACGAGACGGCCGACCTGAAGGAGACCGCCTCCACGCTGGTGTGGGGCAAGTTCATCAACGCCGGCCAGACCTGCGTGGCACCCGACTACGTCTACGTGCACGAGTCGGTGAAGGAAGCGCTGATCACCGAATGCAAGAAGGTGATCGCCGAGCGTTTCGGCCCCACCGCCGCCGAGCAGAAGCGTACCGAGGACTTCACCCGCATCATCAACCAGCGCCACACCCAGCGCATCGGCGTGCTGCTGGCCGATGCGGTGGAGCGCGGCGCCCAGGTGCGCGCCGGCGGCGAGGTGGACCCGGCCACCTGCTACATCGCGCCCACCATCGTCGACAAGATCCCGGCCGGCGCCAAGATCCTGGAAGAGGAGATCTTCGGCCCGCTGCTGCCCATCCTGGGCTACACGGACCTGGACCAGGTGATCCGCCAGATCAACGCCGCGCCCAAGCCGCTGGCGCTCTACATCTTCAGCCGCAACCGCGCCAACACCGACCGCATCCGCCTGCGCACGTCCTCCGGCGGCCTGGTGATCAACCACGTGCTGATGCACTACACCCACGGCAACCTGCCTTTCGGCGGCGTCAACAACTCGGGCATCGGCAACACCCACGGGCATGCGGGCTTCAAGGCCTTCTCGCACGAGCGCGCGGTGATGCGCGCCTGGTACGTGGCCGCGAAGATGTTCTTCCCGCCCTACACCAAGAACCGCCGCTTCCTGATCCGCAGCGTCACCGACTCGCAGAAGCTGCCGACGCTTTGACGGCCGCGCCTGTATCTACAATGCGCGCCCAGCGCTGGGCCGCATGAAGAAAGCCCGCCCTAGTGGCGGGCTTTTTGCTACCTGCCCCAGCTCACCCTTGCCATTGCATCCAAGCAGTCCATGGACATCCTGCTCCAGCAGATCATCAACGGCCTCGTGCTCGGCAGCGTCTATGCGCTGCTGGCCCTGGGCTACACGATGGTCTACGGCATCATCAACCTCATCAACTTCGCCCATGGCGAGGTACTGATGGTCGGAGCCCTGGTCAGCTGGACGGTGGTCACCGCGCTGCAGGACAGCGGCCTGCCGGGCTGGGTGCTGCTGTTGATCTCGCTGGCTGCGGCCATCGTCGTCTGCATGGCGGTCAACGTGCTGATCGAGAAGCTGGCCTATCGCCCGCTGCGCAACGCGCCGCGGCTGGCGCCGCTGATCACCGCCATGGGCATGTCGCTGCTGCTGCAGACGCTGGCGATGATGATCTGGCGCCCCGACTACAAGCCCTTCCCCACGCTGCTGCCCGACGAGCCCATCGAGGTCGCCGGTGCCAGCATCAACGTCACCCAGATCCTGATCCTGGCCTCCACGCTGGTCGCGCTGGCCTCGCTGATGCTGCTGATCCACGGCACGAAGCTCGGCCGCGCGATGCGCGCCACGGCGGAGAACCCGCGTGTGGCCCAGCTGATGGGCATCCAGCCCGACCGCGTGATCAGTGCCACCTTCGCCATCGGCGCAGCGCTGGCCGCGCTGGCCGGCGTGATGTGGGCAGCCAACTACGGCACGGTGCAGCACACCATGGGCTTCCTGCCGGGCCTCAAGGCCTTCACCGCGGCCGTCTTCGGCGGCATCGGCAACCTGGGCGGCGCGATGGTCGGCGGCATCCTGCTGGGACTGATCGAGGCCCTGGGCGCCGGCTACATCGGTGAGCTCACCGGCGGCGTGCTGGGCAGCCATTACCAGGACATCTTCGCCTTTCTGGTGCTGATCGTCGTGCTGACGCTGCGCCCGCGCGGCCTGCTGGGCGAGCGTGTCGCCGATCGGGCCTGAGCGGCAGGCGAAGCAGCGGATGAAGCAGCGCCTCGTCGTCTTCCTCATCGCCGCGCTGGCCCTGCTGGCCGCGCCGTTGTTCGCGCAGCAGCTGGGCCAGGCCTGGGTGCGCATCCTGGACCTGGCGCTGCTCTACGTGCTGCTGGCCATCGGGCTGAACATCGTCGTCGGCTATGCGGGGCTGCTGGACCTGGGCTACATCGCCTTCTATGCGGTCGGCGCCTACTTCTTCGGGCTGCTGGCCTCGCCCCACCTGATCGACACCTTCCCCGCCCTGGCCCAGCGCTTCCCCAACGGGCTGCACATGCCGATCTGGGCGGTGATCCCGCTGGCCGCGGGCGCGGCGGCCATCGTCGGCGTGCTGCTGGGCGCGCCCACGCTGAAGCTGCGCGGCGACTACCTGGCCATCGTCACCCTGGGCTTCGGCGAGATCGTGCGCGTCTTCCTCAACAACCTGGACGCGCCGCTGAACATCACCAACGGCCCCAAGGGCCTGGACCAGATCGACTCGTTGCGGGTCTTCGGCGCCGACATGGGCCAGCCGCTGTTGCTGGACATCGCCGGGCGCCACTTCGAGCTGCCCTCGGTCACCCTGTACTACTACCTCTTCCTGGCCCTGGTCGTCGCCAGCGTGGTGCTCAGCCTGCGGCTGCAGCATTCGCGCATCGGCCGTGCCTGGGTGGCCATCCGCGAGGACGAGGTCGCCGCCAAGGCCATGGGCATCGACACCCGCAACCTCAAGCTGCTGGCCTTCGGCATGGGCGCGACCTTCGGCGGCGTGGCCGGCGTGCTGTTCGCGTCCTTCCAGGGCTTCATCTCGCCCGAGTCCTTCACGCTGCAGGAATCGGTGATGGTGATCGCGATGGTGGTGCTCGGCGGCCTGGGCCACGTGCCCGGCGTGATCGTCGGCGCCTTCCTGCTGGCCGCGCTGCCCGAGGTGCTGCGCTACGTCGGCGGCTCGCTGCAGGGCATGACCGACGGCCGCATCGACTCGGCCATCCTGCGCCAGCTGCTGATCGCGCTGGCCATGGTGCTGATCATGCTGCTGCGCCCGCGCGGCATCTGGCCCTCGCCGGACCGGCGCTCGGCGGAGGCCGTCACCGGCATCCCGGGCACTGGCAAGGAGGCCGCATGAGCGCGCCGCTGCTCGAGGTGTCGGGGGTGTCGAAGCACTTCGGCGGCATCCATGCGCTGACGGACGTCGCGCTGCGCGTGCAGCCCGGCGACATCTACGGCCTCATCGGCCCCAACGGTGCCGGCAAGACCACCTTCTTCAACTGCATCACCGGCCTGGTGCCGCCGGACGCCGGCCGCTTCGAGCTGGCCGGAGCGGCCTACAAGCCGGCCCAGGTGCACAAGGTGGCCCGCGCCGGCATCGCCCGCACCTTCCAGAACATCCGACTCTTCCCCGAGATGACGGTGCTGGAGAACGTGATGGTCGGCCGCCACGTGCGCACGCATTCCGGCCTGCTGGGCGCGGTGCTGCGCACGCCGGGCTTCAGGCGCGAGGAGGCGCAGATCGAAGAGCGCGCCCGCGAGCTGCTGGCCTTCGTGGGCCTGCAGGCCCACGTGCACGACCGTGCCCGCACACTGAGCTACGGCGACCAGCGCCGCCTGGAGATCGCCCGCGCGCTGGCCACCGAGCCCAGGCTGCTGGCGCTGGACGAGCCCGCTGCCGGCATGAACGCGACGGAGAAGCAGCAGCTGCGCCTGCTGATCGAACGCATCCGCGAGCAGGGCTGCGCCGTGCTGATCATCGAGCACGACGTGAAGCTGGTGATGGGCCTGTGCAACCGCGTGACCGTGCTCGACCAGGGCCGGCGCATCGCCGAGGGCACGCCGGCCGAAGTCCAGCGCAACCAGCAGGTGATCGAGGCCTACCTGGGCGCATCGCACCAGCCGCAATGACCGTCCAGACCGTCACCCTCTCCCAGCCCACGCAGGAACAGCCGCTGCTGGCCGTGCGCGACCTGCAGGTCGCCTATGGCGGCATCCACGCCGTGCAGCACGCCAACCTGCAGCTGCTGCCGGGCGAGCTGGTCACGCTGATCGGCGCCAACGGCGCGGGCAAGACGACGACGCTCAAGGCCATCACCGGCCTGCTGCCGCTGCGCGGCGGCGAGCTGCACTACGCCGGCAGGCGCCTGGACACCCAGCCCGCCTGGCAGCGCGTGACCGGCGGCCTGGTGATGGTGCCCGAAGGCCGCGGCGTGTTCGCGCGCATGAGCATCGACGAGAACCTGCGCCTGGGCGCCTACCTGCGCCGCGACGCGGAGATCGACGCCGACATCGAGTCCGTCTACGCCCGCTTCCCGCGGCTGAAGGAACGCCACCGCCAACTCGCCGGCAACCTCTCCGGCGGCGAACAGCAGATGCTGGCCATGGGCCGCGCACTGATGGCGCGCCCGCGCCTGCTGCTGCTGGACGAGCCGTCCATGGGACTGTCACCGGTGATGGTGGACCGCATCTTCGACGTCATCCGCGAGATCTCCGCGCAAGGCGTGGGCATCCTGCTGGTGGAGCAGAACGCCCAGCGCGCCCTGCAGATCGCCAGCCGCGGCTACGTGATGGACGCCGGCTGCGTGACGCTGGAAGGCCCGGCGCAGCAGCTGCTGGACGATCCCAAGGTGCGCGCGGCCTACCTCGGCTTGTAGGCGCAGAGCGCACTGGGCGACGCGGCAAGTGGCCCCGGGCGCCGGGCCGCCCCAAGCCGGGGCCCACCCTCGCGGAGGGTCGCTGGGCGTATCCGCCCAGCGGGGTGTCCACATTCATCACGATCTGCCCGTTGCTCACGGGTCAATTCCCAGCCTCCGCTGCAGGCCGCGCTCACTAAGCTGCGGCCTTCATCAGGAACGAGGAATTTTCCAAATGAAGATGACCCGACGCGACGTCCTGGGCGCGCTGACGGCCGGTGCCGCGGCAGCCCTGCTGCCCGCGCGCGCCGATGCGGCCACGCAGCTCGAGGGCTATACGGTGGAGCCCACCGCCACGGTGGCCGGCAGCAAGCTGCAGCTCAACGGCGCCGGCGTGCGCAGGCGGGCCTATTTCAAGGCCGAGATGGGCGCGCTCTACCTGGCATCGCACCAGATCAGCTTCGAGGGCGTCTTCAAGGCACCCGGACCCAAGCGCATCCACCTCGTGATCCTGCGCGACTTCTCGCCGAACATGGCCGCCAAGATGTTCCTGTCGGACTTCAAGGCCTCGGCCAGCGACGAGGAGTACAGCGCGCTGCTGGAGGAGGTGCGCCTGATGGGTGAGGCCTACAGCCGCATGGCACGCATCAGCCGCGGCGACGTGGTCGATTGCGATTGGATCCCCGGCACCGGCTTCGTGCCCCAGGTCAACGGCCAGATGCTGCTGAAGGCGCCCATCGCCAGCGAGCGCTTCTTCCGCGTGGTGCTGCAGAACTACGTAGGCACCGGCGCGCCGGCGGACTACCGCAACGCGCTGCTCGGACTGGGCGGTGCGGCCGAGACCCCTGCCGCGGGCTAGTGTGATGCGCCACGCCAGGGCCGGTTCCTAGCC
The DNA here is from genome assembly GCA_004322345.1 of Aquabacterium sp. Classification (GTDB taxonomy): domain Bacteria; phylum Pseudomonadota; class Gammaproteobacteria; order Burkholderiales; family Burkholderiaceae_C; genus Aquabacterium. Next base: position 6,948 of record SCTQ01000236.1, read on the forward strand.
CTCGCGGTGCGCCTCGGGGAAGGTCACCGGGGCGTCCGCCGCACCGGCCGGCTGACCCCGCCCCAACAGCCCCGGCAGCACGGCCTGCACGACGCCGCCGTAGCGCTGCCACAGCCGCCAGCCGCCGACGGCCAGGCCGCTCCAGCGTCGCAGCCGCGCGGGGCCGATCAAGGCCAGCGCGCCCCCGGCGGCGGCCAGGCCCGCCAGCAGCCAGCCCGGCCGCCGCGACGCCCAGGCCATACCGATGGCGGCCCGGTCGACCCAGCCCAGCGGCTGCCGCAGGTGGCCAACCTCGCGCGACCACAACTCGCGCAAGGCGGCGCTCTCGACCAGCAACTGCTGCTTGCGCAGCGCCAGGCGGGCCGACGAGGACAACGGCGCGCTGCTCATGGCTGCGCAGGCGGCTCGGCCCCGCCGAGCAGCGCCTGGTCCTGGGCGAGTTCGCCCAGGCTGGCCGAGAACAGGCTCCCACCATCGCGCAGGATGCGCGTGGCCTGCCACCAGCAGGTGCCGGCGCCGGCCAGGAAGGCGACCGCGATGCCGCCCAGGGCGAGCAGCCGGTGGCTGTCCCACAGCACGACGGCGAGCAGCAAGGCGACGAAGACCAGGCCGAAGACCAGCAGCAACAAGGCCACCGCGCCCCAGGCCAGCACGGCCAGCACGCGGTTGCGCTCTTCCTCCAGCTCGACGGCCAGCAGGCTCAGCCGGTTGCGGCCGATGGCCGACAGCGTGGCCAGCAGGCGCAGGATGGACGCCATCAGCCCGCCGGACGGCGGGCCGGATGCAGTGCCGGTCATCGGCGTGCGACCAGCAGGCCTACCAGCAGGCCGATGCCGGCAGCCAGGCCGATGGATTGCCAGGGGTTCTCGTGCACGTAGGTGTCGGCGGCCTGGCCGGCGGCCTTGGCCCTGTCGAAGACGACGTGCTGGGCCTCGACCAGCGATTCCTTGGCCTGCGCCAGGCGCGCCTGGACCTTGCCGCGGAGCTCGGCCACGTCGCTGCCCGCCTGGCCGGCCGTGGCCTTGAGCAGGGCTTCCGCGTCGGCTACCACCGCATGCAGGTCGGCAATCAGCTTTTCCTTCGGGATACGGGTCGCTTCGCTCATGTCCTTGCTCCTTGTTCGAGGTGAGTGATGGGGTGTCAAGCGGGAGGTGGGTGCTTGTCCGCCTCCGATGTGAACGCATCCGCGTAGAACAGTTCCGCCGGCAGGCCACACCGGGCGATGAAATCGCGTCTGGCCGATTCCACCATGACCGGTGCGCCGCAGGCATAGACCTCATGGCCGGAGAGGTCGGGCAGGTCGGCCATCACCGCCTCGTGGACGAATCCGCTACGCCCGCGCCAGTCGTCCTCGGCCCTGGCCTCGGACAGCACCGGCACGTAGCGCAGGTTGGGCAGTTCGGCCGCGGCCTGCTCGGCCCACTCGTGGAGGTAGAGATCGCGCCTGCTGCGTGCGCCCCAGTAGAGCACCGTGGGCCGGTCGATGGCCTTGATTCGCATCAACTCGACGATGGCCTTGACCGGCGCGAATCCGGTGCCCGAGGCCAGCAGCACGATGGGGCGCTGCGAGGCTTCGCGCAGGAAGAAGGTGCCGAAGGGGCCCTCGACGCGCAGGATCTCCTTCTCCTTCAGCGCACCGAAGACGTGGTCCGTGAACTTGCCGCCGGGCATGTGGCGCACGTGCAGCTCGATCTGGTTGTTGCCGGTGCCCGGCGCGTTGGCCATCGAATAGCTGCGGCGCGCACCGTCGCGCAGGATGAATTCGACGTACTGCCCTGCGCGGTAGCCGAAGCTGACGTTGGCCGGCAGCTGCAGGCGCAGCAGCGCGACGTCCGGCGCCGGGCGTTCGATGGACGAGACGCGCACCGGCATCTTGACGATGGGGAAGTCGTCGGCGCCGACCACCTCGCGCACCTCCAGCACGAGGTCGGTCTGCGGCGTGGAGCAGCAGGTCAGCAGCTGGCCGGCCTCCTCCTCGGCATCGCTGAGCGCCTTGGCCTGGTGGATGCCGTGGATGACGCGGCCCTCCAGCTTGCGGCACTTGCAGGAGCCGCAGGCGCCGTCCTTGCAGCCATAGGGCAGGCCCACGCCCTGGCGCATGGCGGCGCCCAGGATGGTCTCGTCGCGCGCCACCTCGAAGATGCGGCCGCTGGGCTGCACGGTCACCTGGAAGGTCATCTGGTTATCCTCGGGAACGGGAAAGCAGGGAGGGGATATTTTCGCCGCGCCGGCTCGCCCGTGAATGACGTGGCACAAGCGGTGCCCGCTACCTCACCGACTCGCCACGCCACCATGCTGTCTCCCCGCCCCACCCCACCCGCCGCCTTCCGCCGCCTGCGCGTGCTCATCGTCGGTTGCGGCGACGTCGGCCAGCGCGTGGCGAAGCTGCTGGGCCCGCGGGTACGGCTGCGGGCGCTGAGCTCGCGGCCCGAGGCCGCAGCCGGCCTGCGCGCGCTGGGCGTGCTGCCGCTGGCCGGCAACCTGGACCGGGCCGCCAGCCTGCATCGCCTGGCCGGCCTGGGCAGCCACGTGCTGCACCTGGCCCCGCCGCCCTCGGGTCCGGGCGCCGGCCTGGAGGACCCGCGCACGGCCGCGCTGCTGCGCTCGCTGGCGCGGCGCGGCCCGGTCCGCGCGCTGGTCTACGGCAGCACCACCGGCGTCTACGGCGACGCCGCCGGCGCACGCTTCGACGAGACGCGCCCCGCCTCCCCTGCCAACGACCGCGCCCACCGCCGCGTGCATGCCGAGCAACTGGTGCGCGCCTTCGGCCGCCGGCATGGCGCGCGCGCGGCCGTCCTGCGCATCCCCGGCATCTACGCCCCCGATCGCGCCGGCGGCGCGCGCGAGCGCCTGCTCAAGGGCACGCCGGCGCTGCGCGCCGAGGACGATGTCCACACCAACCACATCCACGCCGACGACCTGGCGCGCGCCTGCCTGCGCGCCCTCTTCCTGGGCCGGCCGCAGCGCGTGGTGCACGCCAGCGACGACACCGAGCTGCGCATGGGCGACTACCTGGACCTGGCGGCCGGCCTGTACGGGCTGCCGCGCCCGCCGCGGGTGTCGCGGCAGGAGGCGGCTGCCGTCTTCAGCCCCCTGCAACTGAGCTTCATGAGCGAATCGCGACGCCTGGACAACACCCGCCTGAAACGCGAACTGCGCCTGGTGCTGCGCCATCCGACGGTGGCTCAGGGTTTGCTCCCCGGACACCCTGGCGGGGGAGCATCCGGCGCGGGCTCGTAAAATCGCCGCTTTCCCAAAAAAAGCTGCAACAGCTTCCCAGGAGCTCCCCATGTCGATGGACGATCGCGACGGCAAGATCTGGATGGATGGCCGGCTGGTGGAATGGCGCGACGCCAAGATCCACGTGCTCACCCACACGCTGCACTACGGCTGCGGTGTCTTCGAGGGCGTGCGCGCCTACAACACGGCCAAGGGCCCGGCGATCTTCCGCCTGCGCGAGCACACCGAGCGCCTGTTCAACAGCGCCAAGATCCTGCGCATGAGCATCCCCTTCGGCTTCGAGGACGTGATGGCCGCCCAGATCGAGGTCATCCGCGCCAACAAGCTCGACAGCGGCTACATCCGCCCGCTGGCCTGGCTGGGCTCCGAGAAGATGGGCGTCAGCCCCAAGGGTGCCAAGGTGCACCTGATGGTCGCCGCCTGGCCCTGGGGCGCCTACCTGGGCGAGGACGGCCTGAAGCGCGGCATCCGCGTCAAGACCTCCAGCTTCACCCGCCACCACGTGAACATCACGATGGTCAACGCCAAGGCGGTGAGCAACTACACCAACTCCATCCTGGCCAACCTCGAAGCCACCGAAGACGGCTACGACGAGGCCCTGCTGCTGGACACCACCGGCTTCGTCAGCGAAGGCGCGGGCGAGAACCTCTTCGTCGTGCGCAACGGCGTGGTCTACACGCCCGACCTGTCGGCCGGCGCGCTCAACGGCATCACGCGCAACACCGTGTTCGCCATCGCTGCGGACCTCGGCATCAAGGTCGTCGAGAAGCGCATCACCCGCGACGAGATCTACATCGCCGACGAGGCCTTCTTCACCGGCACCGCCGCCGAAGTCACGCCCATCCGCGAACTGGACCGCGTGCAGATCGGCATCGGCTCGCGCGGCCCGGTCACCGAGAAGATCCAGAACGCGTTCTTCGACATCGTCAACGGCCGCAATCCGAAGTACGCGGAATGGCTGACGGCCGTCTGAGCCTTCAAGCAGGAAAGCAGCAAGCCATGAGCAGCCAACCCAAGAGCGTGGTCGAGGTCACCGCCGCGGACGTGCAAGGTCCCGGCGTCATCTTCTGCCCCAACCCGAAGATGCCGCTGTGGAGCAACCACCCGCGCGTCTTCATCGACGTGGCCACCACGGGCGAAGGCCGCTGCCCTTATTGCGGCACCGTCTACCAGCTGAAGGCCGGCGAGAAACTCCACGCCCACTGAGCTGGCCCGCGAGGTCAGGGTTGCGCCCGGCCCGCCCCCGGAGGGGGAGCGCAAGTCGCCCGGCAAAGCCGGATCGACTCCGCCCCGCCCCGGAACGACCGAGCGGACCTCCAGCGTCTGCGCATGCAAGGGAGGACGACGATGTCGGATCAGGCCAGCGACGAGCTTGCCGCCCTGCTGTCCCGCGTCGCCCTGGGCGACCGGGGGGCGTTCCGGCGCGTCTACGAACTCACCCACGGCCACCTGCTGGCCGTCGCGCTGAAAGTCTTGCGCCGCCAGGACGTCAGCGAGGAAGTGCTGCAGGAGGTCTACGTCGCCGTCTGGCAGCGCGCCCAGACCTACGCGCCGGGCATCGCCCGGCCCATGACCTGGCTCATCACCCTGGTGCGCCACCGCGCCATCGACTGGCTGCGCTCGGGCCGCAGCAGCGCCTCGCTGGAGCAGTCCCTGCCCGATGCCGGCGACAGCGAGGATCCGCTGGCCCAGGTGGCCGGCGCCGAGTCCGACCTGGCCGAGAACCTCGACGCCCTGCGCATCCAGCCCTGCATGAACGTGCTCAGCGCCTCGCAGCGCCAGAGCCTGGCCCTGGCCTACTACCAGGGCCTGTCGCACAGCG
>SCTQ01000237.1 GCA_004322345.1 Aquabacterium sp.
GGGCGAGTTGCTGCAGGCCTTGCGACGGGCCTGCGACGAAACCGAAGGCGCCTATGCCGGCGCCTCCCCCCTGCCGAACGGCTGCGGCGTCGGCCTGCGCGTGCTGGCCGCCGATGCCGTGGCCGTGCAGCGCCTGATCACCCGCGCCTGGTCCGCCGCCCGGCTGCTCGCAACCGGCCACGCGCCGGCCATGCGCCGCAGGTAAAGATCCGCGCGGCCGGGGGGGCGGCCCTTGAAGGCGCGGGAAGCGCCTCCAGTTGCCGGCCTGGTTTGTCCGAGGGCCCCCAGCCGATGCGCCGCCACTTCCTGTACCTGTTCTCGCTCGCTGTGCACGGCTACGTCGCCTGGCGCCTGCTGCCGCCGCTGGCCGGCGCCTGGCCCTGGGCGGCGGGGGCCATCGGAGCCTTGTTGCTGCTGTCGGCCGCGCTGGTGCCCATGGCGCTGATCGCCCAGCTGCGCCGCGCGCGCAAGTCGGACGAGGCGCTGTCCTGGGCCGGGCTCGTCTTCATGGGCATGTTCTCGTCCTTCTTCGTGCTGACCTTCCTGCGCGACATCGCGCTGGGCCTGCTGGGCCTGGCGTCGTCGGCCTGGCCCGCGCTGGCCGCCGGCGGCATGCCGGCCCTGGTGTCGGCCGCGCTGATCCCGCCACTGGCCATCGCGGCGACGGTCCTGGGCTTCCTCAACGCGCGCCGCACGGCAGCCGTCAAGCGCGTGGACGTGCCCATCGCCGGCCTGCCGCCGGCCCTGCATGGCTTCAGCATCGCGCAGATCACCGACATCCACGTCGGGCCGACGATCAAGGGCCCTTACCTGCAGGCCATCGTGGACAAGGTCAACGGCCTGCAGGCCGACATGGTGGCCGTCACCGGCGACCTGGTGGATGGCAGCGTGGCCGAACTGGCGCCGCACGTGGCGCCGCTGGCGCAGTTGACCTCGCGCCATGGCACTTTCTTCGTCACCGGCAACCACGACTACTACTCCGGCGCCCATGCCTGGATCGCCGAGCTGCAGCGCCTGGGCCTGCGCGTGCTGCTCAACGAGCACGAGGTGCTGCGCCACGGCGGCGCCGCGCTGGTGGTGGCCGGCGTGGCCGACGCCAGCGCGCATCATTTCGACCCCACGCACCGCAGCGACCCGCACCGCGCGGTGGCCGGCGCCCCGGCCGATGCCGCGGTGCGCCTGCTGCTGGCCCACCAGCCGCTGGCTGCCATCGCCGCGGCGGATGCGGGCTACGACCTGCAGATCTCCGGCCACACCCACGGCGGCCAGTTCTGGCCCTGGAACTTCTTCGTGCCGCTGCAGCAGCCCTTCACGGCCGGGCTGCATCGCCTGAAGAAGCTGTGGGTCTATACCAGCCGCGGCACCGGCTACTGGGGGCCGCCCAAGCGCTTCGGCGCACCGTCGGAGATCACCCACATCAAACTGGTGCCGGCGGCGGGTTGATACATTGCCCGCTTTCTGCAGAACAGGAGCGGGACATGAAGGCAATCTGGAACGGCACCGTCGTGGCCGAGAGCGACGACACCGTGGTGGTCGAAGGCAACCACTACTTCCCCGAGGCTTCGCTGAAGAAGGAGTACCTGCTGCCCAGCAACACGCACACGATGTGCTCGTGGAAGGGCGAGGCCTCCTACTACACGCTCTTCGTCGATGGAGACGCCAACCCCGATGCGGTGTGGTTCTACAAGGACCCGAAGGAAGCGGCCCAGGAGATCAAGGGCCGCGTGGCGTTCTGGAAGGGCGTGAAGATCGAGGAATGACAGGGGGCGCCTGGCCCCTGCCGTCAGGCGTGGCGCGCGCGTCGCGCGGCGGCGCCGGCGGCCACCAGCCCCAGCACGGCCAGCGCAGCCGAACTCGGTTCCGGCACCGCGGGCGCAAGCTGCGCATAGGCATCGAAGAACACGGTCTGCGAGTAGTACGGCACACCGGCCGCGTTGGCCGGATCGTCGATGCGCACGAAGTCCAGCGCGAGCCTGCCCTTGAAGGTGGGCAACTGGGCAGGCAGGGCGTAGCTGCCCAGCCAGTCCGCCGGGCCGGTCCAGTACAGGCGGACGTTGTCCAGGCGCCAGTCCCCGATGGTCACGTCGTCCCCGGCGATGCCGCGCGGCTGGTCGGCGGGCGTCGTGTTGGCGCCGGCCTTGGGCGTGGGATCGAAAGTCAGCGTCAGTACGTCGGCGGCGGTGCCGGGCAGCGGATTGGCTACGCTGGCCGAGCCGATGGCGTCGGAGAAATGCTGGAAGCCCAGCAGGCCGCCCAGCTCGCTGGTGGCGCCGAAGTAGACGGCGTAACCCGGCTCGTAGCCCAGCGCGCCGGAGCCGCCGGTGAAGGCGGTGGCGGGGTCGTAGGTGAACACGCCGAACAGCACCGGAGCGCTGCCCAGCAGCGCTGCGATGTCCGCATGGCCGGTCGCGGCGCCGGTGGTGCTGAACGAATACCAGGCCGGCGCGGCGTGGGTGGTGACAGCCGATGCAGCCAGGGCGGTGGCTGCGGCAAGCCTGGTCCATTGAACTGCTCTCACGAAATCGCTCCCTCGGTGCTTTGAAAGGCGGCGATTCCCGCATGGCCGGGCACCACGGTCAACCCCGCGCGGAAGGGGTTGGAAGCGGGCAGGCCGCGTGGTCGTCGGCTTCTCAGGTCACCCGCCCCGGGTTGAGCAGTCCCTGCGGGTCCAGCGCGTGCTTGAGGCTGCGCATCAGGCCCAGCGCCACCGGCGACTTGCGCCGCTTCAGCTCGTCCCGCTTGAGCTGGCCGATGCCGTGCTCGGCGGAGATCGTGCCGCCGTGCGCGGATACGGCGTCGTAGACGATCGCGTTGACTGCCGCCTCGTGCTGCGCCAGGAAAGCCGCCGCATCCGCGCCCTCTGGCGCCTGCAGGTTGTAGTGCAGGTTGCCGTCGCCCAGGTGGCCGAAGTTGACGAAGCGCGTGCCAGGCAGGGCGGCCTGCAATGCCGCATCGGTCTGCGCGACGAAGGCCGCCAGGCGCGAGGCCGGCAAGCCGATGTCGTGCTTGATGTTCAGCCCTTCCTCGGCCTGGGCCAACGGGATGCATTCGCGCAGGTGCCACATCGCGTGGGCCTGCGTCAGGCTCTGCGCGACCACCGCGTCGCGCACGCGGCCGTCGTCCATCGCCCGGGCCAGCAGGGCTTCCAGCCGCGCACGGGCCTCGTCCTCGCCGCCGGTGTCCGACAGCTCCAGCAGCACCGACCACGGAGCCGACGGCAGCGGCTGCGGGATCTGCGGGAAATGGCGCGCGACGAGCTGCAGCGAGAACGCGTTCATCGCCTCGAAGCCGGTGAGGCCCGCATCCAGCGCCGCACGTGCGGCCTGCAGCAGCGCGCAGGCGGCCTCCAGCGTGTCCAGTGCGGCCCAGGCCGTCAGCAGCGTGCGTGGCTTCGGGAAGAGCTTGAGCGTGGCTGCGGTGACGATGCCCAGCGTGCCTTCGCTGCCGATGTAGAGGTCGCGCAGGTCATAGCCGGTGTTGTCCTTGCGCAGGCCCTGCAGGCCGTTCCATATCTCGCCTTGCGGCGTCACCACCTCCAGGCCCAGGCAGAGCTCGCGCGCGTTGCCGTAGCGCAGGACCTGGGTGCCGCCGGCATTGGTCGACAGGTTGCCGCCGATGGTGCAGCTGCCTTCGCTGCCCAGGCTGAGCGGAAAGAGCAGGCCGGCCCGCTCGGCGGCGGCCTGCACCTCGGCCAGCGTGCAGCCGGCCTCCACCGTCAGCGTCGCGTTGGCGGCGTCGACCTCGCGTACGCGATTCAGGCGCTTCGTGCTCAGCACCACCTGCGTGCCGCTGTCGTCGGGCACCGAGCCGCCGACCAGCCCGGTGTTGCCGCCCTGCGGGACGATGGCTGCGCCGGCTGCGGCGCAGGCGCGCACGACCTCGGCCACCTGGGGCGCGTCCGCCGGCCTCACGACGGCCAGCGCGCGGCCGCTGTAGCGCTTGCGCCAGTCGACGGTGTAGGGCGCAAGGTCCTCGGCACCCGGCAGCAGCAGGTGGGCCGCGCCGACGATGCGGGCCAGTTCCGGTAGCGGGCTGGCGGACATGGGACGCTCAGCCTGCCGCGCTGGCCTGCAGGCGGCCGTTGGCCAGGCGCAGGCGCACATGCAGCGCACAGGCGGTGAACAGCGTCAGGCCCAGCACCAGTTCCAGCAGCGCCAGCGGGATCACCGCGCCGCCGTCGCTGGTCGCGCGCACCAGGCCTTCGGTGACGTAGAGCCAGACCAGCAGCGAGACCCAGCGGTAGGTGTAGAGCTTCTCCTTCAG
>SCTQ01000238.1 GCA_004322345.1 Aquabacterium sp.
GCCGGGCGACTGGGTGCTGGCGGTCGGCGAGCCCTTCGGCCTGGGCCGCTCGGTCTCCGCCGGCGTGGTGGGCGCGACCGATCGCCACTTCGTGGAGGACGAGGAGATCGTCTTCATCCAGAGCGACGTGTCCGTCAACCCCGGCGTCTCGGGCGGCCCGCTGCTGGATGGATGGGGAAACGTGGTGGGCATGAACGTGCGCATGATCGTCAGCCAGGCCGGCACCGCCGGCCTCAGCCTGTCCCTGCCCGTCGAGCTCGTGCTGCGCACCGCCCGTCATGCATCGGAGCAGGCGCCGCCGGCCCGCCTGCGCCTGGGCGCCGACTTCACGGACCCTTCGCCCATCGACAGCTTCGCCAGCCGCCGCAGCGACACCCGCGGCGTGCTGATCCTCTCCGTGCATGCGGACGGTGTCGCGCAGGCGCTCGGGCTGCGCAGCGGTGATGTCCTCGTGTCGTTCAACGGCCGCGCCGTCTCGGGCAGCGGCGATCTGGTGCGCCAGCTGCTCGCCTGGCAGCGGCCCGGCGGCACGCGGGCCACCGTCATCCGCGCGGGCCGCAAGGTGCATCTGCAGGTGCCCGACGATGCTCGTGCCCCGCTGCCTCAGGCGGTGGGCCCGGGCGACGCGCCCGGCTCGGAGGTCAAGCCTTGAGCAGGCGCAAACCCGCGCGGGCGCCGCTTCCTAGACTGGCGCTTCGACCCAACTCTTGCGCGGAGACCGACATGCAACAGGAACTCATCGTGATCGCCAATGCCGGCGAAGCACGCTTCTTCAAGCGGCACACGCCCATGGATCCGCTGTTGCCCGGCGTGCACCTGGAGCATCCGCAAAGCCGGCAGAAGTCCAGCGAGCTGGCCGCGCAGCCAGCGGGGCACGGCAGCTCGGACCGGCACAGCGGCGGCGTCAGCTTCGCGCCGCACCAGTCCCCGCACGAGAAGGAGGGAGCGCACTTCGCCCGCGAGGTGGCAGGGCAGATCGACAAGGACCTGGCCGCCGACGGCGGGCGCAGCCTCGTGCTGTTCTGTTCCGCGCCTTTCCTGGGCGAGTTGCGCACCCGGCTGAGTGCATCTGCCCACGAGCGGCTGCGCGCAGCCTTCGATGTCGACCTGACGAGCTACGGCCTCGATGAGATCGAGCAGCGGGTCGAGCATCACCTCCATCCCACCCCGCAACCGCAGGCCGGCCGGCGATAGCCCCATCTTCCGGAGGACACCATCATGTACGAGCGCATCCTGGTTCCCATCGACGGCAGCCCCACTTCCGACCGGGGCCTGGAGGAAGCCATCCGCATGGCCCGGCTGACGCAGGCCCGGCTGCGCCTGGTCCACGTCGTCGACGAATTCCCCTTCGTGCTCGGCGCCGACACGCTGGCCCCCTACACGGCCGACGTGCTGAGCCTGCTGCGCGAGGCCGGCGAAGGCGTCCTGGCGCGGGCGAAGGCCAAGGCCCTGGCCGGCGGCATCGCCGTCGACACGGTCCTGCACGACACCTTCCAGGGTCGCGTCTGCGACCTGGTGGTGGCCGACGCGAACGACTGGCACGCCGATCTCATCGTGATCGGCACGCATGGCCGCCACGGCGTCGAGCGTGTGCTGCTGGGAAGCGATGCCGAACAGATCCTGCGCGTCGCGCCGGTGCCGGTGCTGTTGGTGCGTGCAGGCCAGTCCGCTCGCCCGGCATGACTTGGGCCCAGCCTGCGCCCGATGATCCCGCCCGCCTTCCAGACCTTCGACCCCCTGCTGGAGGCCAGCGCGGCCTGTGAAGTGGCGGGCGCCGCCGCCTTGTCCGCGGATGGCATGCGCTGCCTCCAGGAAGCCCGCCTGCGGCGCCTGCTGCGCACGGCCTGCCGGGACTCGGCGTGGTATCGGCACCACCTCGGCGGCCGCGAGCCGGACCGGGAGCTGCGTCTGCAGGACCTGCCCGTGGCCCGCAAGGCGGACCTGATGGCCCACTTCGACCAGTGGGTCACCGATCCGGTCCTGAGCCTCGACCATCTGCGGCGCTTCACGGCCGACCGCACGCGCATCGGCCAGGCCTACGGCGGCCGGTACGTCGTGTGGTCGAGTTCGGGCAGCAGCGGCGAGCCCGGGATCTTCGTGCAGGACAGGGCGGCCATGGCGGTGTACGACGCGCTGCAGGCACTGCGCCAGCCGCACCCGCAGCCCCACCGCAGATGGCTGGACCCGCTGTACGCCACCGAGCGCATCGCCTTCGTCGGCGCCACCGGGGAACACGCCGCCAGCACCGTCTGGCTGGAACGCATGCGGCGGCTGAACCCCTTCGTCGCGGCATCCGTGCAAAGCCTGTCCTTCCTGCAGCCCCGGGCCGATCTGATGGACGCGCTTCAGCGCCTGCGTCCAACGGTCCTGTCGACCTATCCAGGCGTCGCGGTGCAGCTCGCCGAGGAAGCCGCCTCGGGCAGGCTGCACCTGCCGCTGAAGGAGGTCCGCACCGGCGGCGAAAACCTGACGCCGGCTGCTCGCCGCTTCGTGGCCGAGGCCTTCGGCTGCAGCGTGATCAACTCCTACGGCGCCTCCGAGTTCTTCTGCATCGCCTTCGAGTGCCGCCTCGGCTGCCTGCACCTCAACAGCGACTGGGTGATCCTCGAGCCGGTGGACGACCGCGGCCAGCCGGTGCCGCGCGGCCAGGCCGGCCACACCACCTTGCTGACCAACCTGGCCAACCACGTGCAGCCGCTGATCCGCTACGACCTTGGCGACCGAGTCGGCATCCAGGCCGCAGCCTGCGGATGCGGCTCGCCGCTGCCCGTCATCACGGTGGACGGCCGCTGCGACGACAGCCTGAGGCTGGGCAGCGGCCGCAGCGGATGCGTGAGCATCGAGCCACTCGCCCTGACCTCGCTGCTGGAGGAGGCCGGTCTCTTCGACTTCCAGGTGATCCAGCGCGGTCCGCTCGAACTGGAGCTGCGGCTGCGGTCCCGGGCAGGCGGCCCGGCGCAGCAGGCCGCCGGCAGCCTGGCGGCTTTCCTCGCCCGGCAGGGCGCCGGCGACGTACGCATCGTGTGCACCAGCCAGCCGCCTGTGCAAGGTGGAGCGAACTGCAAGACACGGCGTGTGGTCGCCCTTGCGCGCTGACTGCCCGCGCGGCAACGATCCCTCCTGGCTGCCGGCCCTGCCCCCTTCACCCATCCACCCTTCATGCGCTCGCCATCCCGTCCCGCGATCACGACCATGCCCTGGTGGGAGACACCCCTGCCCGCCCTGCTGCAGCGACTGCAGGCCGGCGAAGCCGGACTGGGGCAGGATCAGGCCGCCGCGCGCCTGGCCGCACACGGCCCCAACAGCATCGCCCAGGTGGCCGTGGCGACCCCTCTGCGACTGCTGGCGCGCCAGTTCGCCAGCCCGCTCGTGCTCATCCTGGCAGCCGGCGCCGTGATCTCGCTGGCGCTGCGCGACTGGTCCGACGCAGGGACCATCCTGGTCATCGTCGCGTGCAGCGCGGGCCTGGGCTTCTGGCAGGAGTGGCGGGCCTCGCAGGCGCTGGGCCGGCTGCGCAACCAGCTGGCACTGACGGTCCAGGCCCGGCGTGACGGCCAGGTGCGGCGCGTGCCGGCGACCGAGCTGGTGCCCGGCGACGTCATCGAGCTGTCGGCGGGCAACCTCGTGCCGGCCGACGGCGTGCTGCTGCAGGCCCGCGACTTCCTCGTCAGCCAGGCCGGCCTGACGGGCGAATCCTTCCCGGTGGAGAAGCAGCCCGGGCCGCCCCTGCCGGGAGCCGCGCTGGCGCAGCGCCATCACGCCGCCTTCCTCGGCAGCTCCGTCTGCAGCGGCACGGCCACCCTGCTGGTCACGGCCACCGGTGCGGACACCGTGATGGCCGGGATCGCGCAGCGCCTGGGCGCGGCGCAGGAGGAGACCGAGTTCGAACGCGGCGTGCGTCGTTTCGGCGAGTTGCTGCTGAAGCTCATGTTCGCCGTGGTGCTGGCGGTGCTCGTCGTCAACCAGGCGCTGCAGCGGCCGCTGGTGGAGTCCGCGATGTTCGCCATCGCGCTGGCCGTCGGGCTGTCTCCCGAACTGCTGCCGGCCATCGTCAGCGTCTCGCTGGCGCGCGGCGCCCGCCTGCTCGCCGCGCAAGGCGTGATGGTGCGCCGGCTGGACGCGATCGAGGACCTGGGCGGCATGGACACGCTGTGCACGGACAAGACCGGCACGCTGACCGAAGGCCGCATGACGCTGGCCTTCGCCACGGACGCCACGGGCGAGGACTCGCCACGGGTGCTGCGCGCGGCCTGGTTGAACGCCAGCTTCGAGACCGGCATCGACAACCCCATCGACGCGGCGCTGGTGCAGGCGGGCCAGGCCGCGGGGCTGTCGACGCAGGGCTGCCGCAAGATCGACGAGATCCCCTACGACTTCGCGCGGCGCCGGCTGACGGTCGCCGTGGCGCTGGACGAGGATCCGTCGCGGCACCTGCTCGTCACCAAGGGCGCCTTCGCCCAGGTGCTGGCAGCCTGCGACCGCGTGCTGGACGGTGATGCCGAGCGGCCCCTGGACGCCGCCGGCCGCGAGCGCCTGGAAGCCCGGCTGCGCCGCCACGCCGAGTGCGGGATACGCGTGCTGGCCGTGGCCTGGGACCGGCGCGGCGCGCGCCCGCGTTGGGATGTGGCCGACGAGGCCGGCCTGGTCTTCGCCGGCTTCCTCGGCTTCGTCGATCCGCCCAAGGCCCAGGCTGCCGCCACCGTGCGCGACCTGGCCGCGCGTGGCGTGCGGGTGAAGATGGTCACCGGCGACAACCGCCACGTCGCCGCCCACGTGGCGCAGCAGGTGGGCCTGGACGCATCGGCCCTGCTCACCGGCGAGGCCATCGCCGCCCTGCGTGACGAGGCGCTGTGGCACCTGGCCGGACGCACCGACGTGTTCGCCGAGGTGGACCCGATGCAGAAGGAGCGCATCGTGCGCGCGCTGCAGCGCACCGGCCATGCCGTGGGCTACATGGGCGACGGCATCAACGACGCACCGGCCCTGCACGCCGCGGACGTCGGGATCTCGGTGGACGGCGCGGTGGACGTGGCGCGCGACAGCGCGGACATCGTGCTGCTCGCCCCCGATCTCGACGTGCTGCGGCGCGGCGTCGAACAGGGCCGGCGCACCTTCGCCAACACGCTGAAGTACATCCGCATCACCACCAGCGCCAACTTCGGCAACATGGTCAGCATGGCGCTGGCCACGCCGCTGCTGCCCTTCCTGCCGCTGACGGCCACGCAGATCCTGCTGAACAACTTCCTGTCCGACCTGCCGGCGCTCGCCCTGGCGGCCGACAGCGTCGACGACGCCGAACTCGCCGGGGCGCAGCGCTGGGACCTGGCCGGCGTGCGCCGCTTCATGCTGGCCTTCGGACTGCTGAGTTCGGTGTTCGACCTGCTGGCTTTCGTGCTGCTGCGCCGCGTGTTCGATGCCGGGCAGCTTGCGTTCCACAGCGGCTGGTTCGTGTTGTCCGTGCTGACGGAGGTGGCCGTGATGCTGGTGCTGCGCACGCAGCTGCCGAGCTGGCGCAGCCGCCCGGGCCGCCTGCTGGCGGGGTTGTCCGTGGCCGTGGCGGCCGGGACGGTCGCACTGCCCTTCCTGCCCGGCATCGCACCCCGGCTGGGCCTGGCACCGATGAGCGCCGCACTGGTGGGCGCGATGCTGGGCATCGTCGTGGCCTATGCGGCCGCGACCGAGACGCTCAAGCGGTGGTTCTTCAGGACCGCGGGTTAGAGCGCGTCTTCAGGCGGTGCGCTCGTGGCCGCCTTCGCCGCGCTCGTTTCGAATCTCCCGCGTGATGGTGAGCGCCATCAGTGCAAGCGACTGCGAGAGCGCGACGAGGATGTCGTCCATCGACACGAGCCCGAGGAGGCCGCCGCTGGCATCCACGATCACCAGGCGCCTCACGCCCTCCCGGCTCATGAGCTCCATCGCCTGGAACAGGCCCTCGTCGCATCCCAAGGTGACCAGCCGTGCCAGCGCGATGTCCCCCACCGTCAGCAGCGCAGCCGGTGCGCCCTGCGCCAGGACTTCGATCACGAGATCGCGGTCGGTCAGGACCCCGGTGGGACGGGCGTCGGCGGCCTCCGAGTCGAGCACCACCAGCGCGCCGACGTGCTCGTCGCGCATCAGCCGGGCCGCGGTCTCCACCGGGGTGCCGGGCGGCACGACGACGACGCGCTTGTTGATCAGGTTCATCAGGTCCATGGGCGGCCTCCGCAGGTCATGGCCCGCATGCTTGCGGAGACCCGCGGGCGGCTCCTTGAGCCAGCACAAGGTCAGGCGACATCCGCGCCAAGGCCAAGGGCGACCACGTGTCCACCACCGCCAAGGCGAAGAAGGTCGTGCAGGACAGGCATGCCGGGAAGGCCGGCATGCTGCTGCGCGAGACCGGATGCCGCCGGTATCCGGGCCCGCGGCCTCAGCGCTTCGGCTTGGGCTGCTCCACCTTCAGGGGGGCACATGCATCGCGCCTGGGATGCGCAGGCATCCTGAGGCCGCGCTGCGTGGCGCGCTCGCGCATGTCCTTCAGGTGCTGCTCCGCATAGGCCCTGCATTCGCCGTAGTCCCGCATGGCCGCCATGCGGGACTGGTGATCCTGCCGCTCCTGCGCCGTCATCATCCGCCAGCCGGGCGTGTCCGCCTGCGCGGCGTGAGGCCCGCGGTGCATGGGGCCGCCGCAGTGGTCGTGCGGCATGCCGGCGCCGCTGGCCCGGGCACACGGCGGCTCGGCCGGCACGGGCTGGGCAGGCTGCGCGAGGGCGCCGCCCATTGCGGTGGCCAGGATCAGGGCAAGCGTGCATCGGGTGGGGTTCATCGGAAGCCTCTTTCGTTGGAGCGGGCCTCCAGTTCAACGCGAAGCCTCGCCGGCAGGCTTGATCTGCGTCACCCGGGATGCTTGAGCACGCAGGCGAACTCGTCTGCGCCCAGCGGCTCGATCCACTGCAGCTGGCGCTGCAGCACCGACTCGTCGGCCTCCGACGGATCGGCCCCCGCGGCCTGGCGCTGGGCCAGGCGGCGGCGCAGCGTGTCCGCATCGGCCGAGCAGTACAGGATCGAGAAGGGCACGCCCAGCGAGGCGGCGAGCGCCCGGAACTCGTCGCGCTCGGCACGCCGAAGGAAGGCCGCGTCGACGATGACGGGATAGCCCGCCAGCAAGGCCGCGCGCGCACCGGCGCGCAGGCGCGAGAAAGTCTGCTGCGTCGCCTGCGGCGTGTAGATGTCCAACCCCGCAGCGGCCGAGCGCTGCAGCGGGCCCAGGCCGAAGCAGCGCTTGCGCTCGACGTCCGAGCGCAGCCGGATGCCACCTTCGCGCTCCAGCCAGCCTGCAGCGGCGGTGGACTTGCCCGATCCGGACAGGCCGCAGGTGATCACCAGCCTCGCCCGCCCCGCGTCCCGTGCCTCGGCGCGTGCCACGGCCCAGTCCAGGTAGCGATCGGCTTGCTCCCGCCTGCCGGCGAGCGTCGCGGCCAGCGCACGCACCAGGGCACGGGCGACCTCGTACAAGGGCAGCAGCGGCAGCCCCGCGTAGTCGCCGGTGGCCTGCAGATGGCGGTCGAGCAGGCGGAAGGCGAGGTCGCGACGGCCCTGCGCCTGCAGGTCCATGGTGGCGAAGGACAGGTCCTGCATCACGTCGATCCAGCGCAGCGCGGGGTCGAATTCGATGCAGTCGAAGGGCAGCGCCGCGCCGTCCACCCAGGCGATGTTGTCCAGGTGCAGGTCGCCATGCCCCTCGCGCACCAGGCCCAGCAGGCGACGCGCTCGCGCCAGCCCCCGCAGTGCCCAGGCCTGCCGTGCCAGCCAGGGGCCGAGCCGCGCCGCTTCGGGCCGGCCCTGGCGGGCGAGCTGGTCCAGCACCAGGCGCTGCGTCCGCAGCCATGCCGCCGGCCGGCCCCAAGGGCTGCCCGACTGCGCCGGCGGCGCCGCGCGGTGGAAACACGCCAGGCGGTCCGCCAGGTCGTCGATCTCCGCATGGCCCAGCAAGCCCGCGTGCAACCGGCGGCCCAGGAGCGCATCGTCCGCGAAGCGCCGCATGGCGACGAGATAGTCGATGGCAGCGCCCTCGCCGTCCAGCCTCGGCGCGCCGGGCTCGCCAAGCACGGCCAGCACGCCCAGGTACAGGCCGGGCGCCAGCCGCCGGTTCAAGGCCACCTCGGCCTCGCACAGGCGACGGCGGCTGGCCAGCGTGCTGAAGTCCGCGAAGTGCAGCCGCACCGGCTTCTTCAGCTTGTAGGCGCGTTCGCCGGCCAGCAGGATCCAGGAGATGTGGGTCTCGATCAGCTCGGCCGACAGCAGCGACTGCAGCGCGTGGGCGAGCGTCGGGTCGCAGGCCCCGCCGCCGGCGTCGACAGGTGGCTGCGGAACATCCACGATCGAGGCTCCCGCTCAACCGGCCACGTAGGTCCCCGGCGCATCGCCCAGGACCGGGTAGCCG
The DNA here is from genome assembly GCA_004322345.1 of Aquabacterium sp. Taxonomy (GTDB): domain Bacteria; phylum Pseudomonadota; class Gammaproteobacteria; order Burkholderiales; family Burkholderiaceae_C; genus Aquabacterium. The sequence continues at coordinate 8,420 of SCTQ01000238.1, forward strand.
CGCCGCGACGCATCCCGAGCCGGCGGCGCCACCATGGGGCCCGAGTGCGACGCGAGCCAGCCCTGCCAGGCGGTCCACCACGAGCCCTCGTGCTGCTCGGCCATCTGCAGCCAGGCATCGGGGTCCCGGTAGCGGCCGTCCGCGGCCCGGGTGTGCAGGCGATAGCGGCGCCCCTCATGCCCTGGCTCGCTCAGGATGCCCGCGTTGTGGCCGCCGTTGGTCAAGGCAAAGCTGACCTCCGCGTCCGCCAGCAGGTGGATCTTGTGGACCGAACGCCATGGCGACACGTGATCGCGTTCGGTGCCCACCGCGAAGATCGGCACCGACAGGTCGCCGAGCGCCACCGGTCGCCCGTCGACCTTGTAGCTGCCGCGCGCCAGTTCGTTGTTCAGGTAGAGGCTGCGCAGGTACTCCGCATGCATGCGGCAGGGCATGCGCGTGACGTCGGCGTTCCAGGACATCAGGTCGAAGGGCGGCGGCCGCTGGCCCAGCAGGTACTCGCGCACCATGCGCGACCACAGCAGGTCGCGCGCGTTGAGGAAGGTGAAGCTGCCGCCCATCTGCCGGCCGTCGAGGAAGCCTTGCGCCCACATCATGTCCTCGAGGTAGGTGATCTGGCTTTCGTCGACGAAGAGGCCCAGGTCGCCGGGTTCCTCGAAATCCGTCTGCGCGGCCAGCAGGCTCAGCGTGGCCAGGCGGGCGTCGCCGTCGCGCGCCATCGCGGCGGCCGCGATCGCCATCAGCGTGCCGCCCAGGCAGTAGCCCACTGCGTGCACGCGGCGCCGGGGCAGCAGCGCCGAGACCGCATCCAGCGCCGCCATCGGGCCCAGCCGCAGGTAGTCGTCCATGCCCAGGTCGCGGTCCGCCGCGCCCGGGTTGCGCCACGACAGGATGAAGACCGTGTGGCCCTGCTCCACCAGGTAGCGCACCAGCGACTGCCGGGGCGACAGGTCGAGGATGTAGTACTTCATGATCCAGGAAGGCACGATGAGCACCGGCTCCGGGCGCACCTTCGCGGTGGCCGGCGCGTACTGGATCAGCTCGACCAGGTCGTTGCGCATCACCACCTTGCCCGGTGTCAGCGCCACGTCGCGGCCCGGCACGAAGGGCAGCGCCTCGTGCGCCTGGTCCTCGTTGAAGGCGCGCATGAGATCGTCCGCCGCATAGAGCGCGCCGCGCAGCAGGTTCATCCCGCCTTCGCGCAGCGTGGCCTGCAGCGCCTCGGGGTTGGTCGCCAGGAAGTTCGACGGCGACCACATGTCCAGCCATTGGCGGGCCGCGAAGCTGACGACGTCCTCGTGATGGCGCGTCACGCCGCGCACGCCGGTGGTCGCGTTGTGCCACCACTGCTGCGTCAGCAGGAAGTTCTGGTGGATCAGGTTGTAGGGCCACTGCTGCCACGCTGGATCGCGGAAGCGCTGGTCCCCGGGGAGCGGCTCGATGCAGGGCCCGGCCTGCGACGCGGGCATCATCGAAGCCCGCAACAGGCGCCCGACCTTGCGCCGGGCCTTGTCCGCCAGCAGGAACTGCTTGCCCGGCGCGATCGCCAGGTGCAGCAGCCAGTCCATCCAGGCCAGCGCAAAGGAGGACGGCGAAAGCCCTTGCGTCAGGCGACTCATGGCCGCGTGTGAGGCGCGGTCCAGGTCCAGTATCGGGGCGGGATAGTCTTCGCGGCGGTCCAAGGCTCGTCCTCGCGGGGAGTTTGGAGGCGAGGATAGGGATCGCAACGGCGCAGGGCTTGATGCGGCGCAAGCCCGGGCAAGCTCCTGCGCAAGCTCCCAGCTCGATCAAGTCTGGAAGGCGGCCCGGCGGCGACCTCGGCTGACGACAGGAGCCCCCGCGCGCGTCGTTCATCAGGGCCGGCAAGAACCCGAATCCTCTTGCACACGGGTCGTTTGTGGTCTCGCGGTCCGCACCCCTTGGTCTTCTCGCAGCCACCAGTCCGCTCGCCGTCTTGACTCCCGGATGTCGATGAACTGCTTCGCAGTTCATCGCGGGACAGCGATTGCTTGGCTGATGGGGAAGCCCTTGCGCCTGAGTTCACGCGCCGCGGAAGGCGGTCGCGTGGAACGAATTGCCAGGCCGCACTGTGCATTGCGCTTCATTTTTTAGTGCGAGCTGCTGGCGGATGCTCGGGACCAGACTCAACCCTGGCCCGTGTCTCTATGAATTCGTCAGCCCAGCGCTCTGCCCTTGCTACGCAGGTAGCCAATGACGTCTGTAACTCAGGAACGTTGAAGTACTCTGGCTCGTGGAGGTACGGGTTTCTCATTTGGCCGACGTCCAAGGCATCGTGGCTCATGTCGACCAGCCGGCCGCTGAGGAAGTTGTACTGGTGCTGAAAATGTCCTCGGATGGAGCCGCCAAAAATGGATTGGACAAAGATTGACCCATATTTGCATGATCCGGATAGATCTACCGGCCTAGCCAGACCGCGCTCGGAGGCAAATTCGGTCCACCGCTCGAACATCCACGACTTAGCTGCCGCAAACTTTTCGTAGCTGTAAGCTACGCGACCCTCGCGATGTGAAGTCCAATCGACAAACGACATATTTACTCCAATTCTGTGAGCCATCGTGCTCTCCATTCCACCGCGGGGCCTAAGGAAGGTGTGCGTAACGCACGCAGCGCCTGCAATTGGCTAGTCCTCCACGAAAGCCAGGCCACGCCTTTTGATATCCGCCAAAGAGTCCAGCATTCCCTGCAGAACTTCCGCGGGGTGCCCTTGCCAATCCTCGACAATATCTATGATTCTGAGCGGGTGGCTGGTGCGATAGGACAGGGTTGGATTTCCAGGAAATCTCTTGTTCGTTAGGTTCGGATCGTCCTCAAATGGTCCGGTTGGTTCAACTGTATAAATATGACCACGGCCATCCAGGTTGGATAAGGACATCGCAAGTTCTGCGCCCCAGATAGCTGATTCGAGTAGAGCAGAGAAGTAGACGTGCTTCAAGGCGCGCCCCTCGAAGTGCGATACGTGCCCGGTCTTTATTAGGTCTCCGACCGATAGTTCAGCCTTGGTGCCGTGATAGAACGGTCCGCGAAGCTGGAAGCAATTTTCATGGGAGATGGGGGTACATTGATCTGTCATTCGCAGCTCCCGTTAACCAAATGTCGTTCTATTCTGCCTAACAGAGTTAACGGGCTGCCGCAGGCAGTCCCGTCGAACGAAATGTTAGGCTTCCGCAACTGTCAGCTATGCGTTGCGACACAGCTTCGTCTTGACGATAACGTCCCCGTCGTTGTCTTCGTGATTGACGTCATTCATTCGCATGTATAGGGGGCCTGAAGACGGCGAACTCATTACTGTCGATGCGCCCACCACGAACGGCGCGTTGTTACCAATTTTTGCGATCAGTACTCCGATGGCAGCGGAGGGTAGTTTGAAAGCCGAACGGAACGGCTCTGCGTCTGTTGGAGCAGGAGCATAGCCATTTGGCCCAGATGAATGGCCAGCGCCCTTTACATAGGTCCATTTGCCCGTAGCGTCAAACTGCAATAAATCTCCAGCCTGGACATTTGGCGAAACGATTTGCCAATCCTGGGCTGCGAACACCTGGTTCACTGCCTCAACGCAAGGTGCTTGCTTTGCAGCTTCAGCAAAAACCGGACCTGCTACGCAGGCAAGAGAAATCGGCACGAATCTGAGATGGCAATTGCGCATGTTCCCTCCATGGAATTGAGTAAATATGGGAAAGACGTAAGCTGAGGCCTAACTCCTTGCTGCTAACTCCTTGCTGCTGGTGATGCCGAACACATTAACACCGTCATCTGTCTCCAAGCCAGCTTTGCCGTGTGCCCAGATGCCCAGATTCCCGGATGCCCCACGGAACCGATCGTCAACAGCCTGTCGTGCAGCGATGACCGCTTCGGGTGGGCGTCAGTCCGAATGGGCCCGGAGGCCGGCTGCCTCCCGACTTCCGGCGCGCTGTCGGCGCCAGGCCCCGAAGCCCCGGCGGCCTTTCATGTCCCCCGGCTTTCGCCGTCTGGCAGGACGCATGCCAAAGAGGCGCGTTCCGCCCGCTCAGGCCGCCCCGACCCTGAACCGGCTCACCGCCTGCGCCAGCGCCTTCGCCTGCGCATTCAGGCTGTCCGAAGCAGCGGCGGATTGCTCCACCAGCAAGGCGTTGCGCCGCGTCGTCTCGTCGAGCTGGTCGATGGCCACCGCGATCTGCTGCAGGCCCTGCGTCTGCTCGCCGCTGGCACGGTCGATCTGCTCGATCAGCATGGTCATGTCGCGCACCTCCGCCATCACCTGGGCCATGGTGCTGCCGGCATGCCCCACCAGCTGCGAGCCGGCCTGCACGTGGCCCGAGCTCTCGCCGATGAGCTGGGTGATCTCGCGCGCGGCCTCGGTGCAGCGGCCCGCCAGGCCGCGGACCTCGGCGGCCACCACCGCGAAGCCCCGGCCGTGCTCCCCTGCCCTGGCCGCCTCCACCGCGGCGTTCAGTGCCAGCAGGTTGGTCTGGAAGGCGATGCCGTCGATCACGCCGACGATGTCGGCGATCCGGCGCGAGCCGGCACTGATCTGCTGCATGGTCGCCACCACGTCCTGCACCGCGGTGCTGCCGCGCTCGGCGACCTTGCTCGCGTTGCCCGCGCGCAGCGCGGCCTGGCGTGCCATCTCGGCGGTGGCCTGCACCGCGCTGCCCAGCTCGTTCATCGACGCGGCGGTCTGCTGCAGGCTGGCGGCCTGCTCATCCGTGCGCTGCGACAGGTCGGCATTGCCCGCCGCGATCTGCTGCGAGCCGCCGGCCACGCAGTCGGAGCTGCCGCGGATGCCGCAGACCACCTGCTCCAGCCGCTGCTGCATCGTCTCCATCGCGGCCAGCAGGCTGTGCGGATGCGCCTGGCCCAGCACGATGGGCGTGGCGAGGTCGCCGTCGGCGATGCGGCGCGCAACCTGGGCCGCATAGGCCGGCTCGCCGCCGAGCTGGCGCTTGAGCGAGCGGCAGATGAGCACGCACAGGCCCACGCCCAGCGCGCAGCACCCGGCGGCCAGCGCCAGCTGCCAGCCTGCCGTGCGCCGGTACTCGGCGCCGATCTTCGGCGCCACGGCCTGGGCCGCGGCGGCCGCGCGCTCGCTGATGCGGGCGGACGCGCCCTCCATGTCGTGCACCGACTGCTTGTGCTTCTCGAACGCTCGGTTGGCGTCCTCGGCGGTGCCGATCAGCCCCTTGTCCATCAAGGCCAGCGTGGCCTCGTAGCCCTGGCGGTACCGCGGCAAGGCGCTGGCCAGCAGCTGCGCGTCCCGCGCATCTTCGGGCTGCAGCGGCATGGCGCGCAGCTGCTCGATGGCACGGCCCAGCGCGATGCTGGTGTCGCTCCACTTCTTCTTGTAGGCCTCGAACTTCTGCGGCGCCTCCAGGTTGATGAAGCTGTCCTTCTCGTAGCGCCGCGCGGTGAGGATGAGGATGCGGATGTCCTGCGCCCGCTGCGCGCGGGCCACGTCGGACTCCACGGCGTTCAGCGCGGTGTCGCTCAGCGACCGCAGCCCGTGCAGCCCCAGCAGGATGGCAGCGGCCATCACCAGCAGCAGGCAAGCGAAACCCAGCGCCAGGCGCGTGGCGATACCGGCGTCTTTGATCCAGTTCAAGAATGACCTCCCGTACCACGCGAAGCCCGGCTCGTGGAGGCCGGGTCTGTCGCAGGCAGTGCCTGGGTTGTCGGCTGCCGCCGCACCATATTCAGGCATGCCGTGCGGCGGAAACCCGCGGTCGGTGACGATTCCTGCTCGGTTTGCTGCGGGACGCCGCCCGGGTTTCTGTCCGGACGGCATCTCGCCTCGTCAACCCAGGCCCTGGCCCCCTCCCGGCACGCTGATGCGCAGCCGCGCGTTCGGCTCGATGCGCCGCCGCTCGCCCCCGTTGCCCAGCGTCTGCTGCAGCCAGGCGGAGTCGGCCCGCGTGTGCCCGAAGCTCAGCGTCTCGCAGACGCGGCCCACCGGGGAGGCCAGGTCGATGCGCGGCAGCGCCGCCGCAGTCGCGGCGGCCTCGGCGGGAAGCGCACGGGCCGCGGCCTCCTGCGTCGCTGCGGCCCGCATCGCCATCTGCGCCGGTGCCTCCTGCTGCGCCGGCACCTGCGCCGCCGTCACCGCGGCCTTCGCGGTGGCCACCAGCGTGGCCGAGACCGCCGCCGGTGCCGTCGCCGGCCCGGCGTAGAAGTTGATGCTTCCCAGGCGCGGGATGACGGGCAGGCCGACGTTCAGCAACAGCGCGTTGGCATCCAGCGCACTGAGCCCGCTGCCGCCGGTGACGCCGGCGATGCTCACCGGGTCGACGTTGCGCCAGGCCGCGAAGCCCGGGTCGGCCTTGCTCACCACGCGCAGGATCTGCTGCACGTCCGCCGGGGTGTAGGCCGCGTCGCCGTTGGCATCGCCGAAGTAGCCCACCACGTGCAGCGCGTCGTCGGACAGCACGCTGCCTGCCGCCGGCGCATTGCCGTTGAGGCTGGTGACCTTGATGCGCAGCACCTCGCATGCGCCATAGGGCGCGCCCGCCGGCACCGAGGCCACGAGGCTGGCCAGCTGGAAGCTGCCTGCCGGCAGCGTGAGCCTGCCGGGCAGCGTCACCGTGATGCGCGCCTGCTGGGTGTTCAGGCCCGTGCTGACGGTCTCGAAGCTGATCGTCGTGCCCAGCGGCAGGCCCAGCGTCGCCCTGGCCCCGGTGATGCTCAGCATCCGCGTGTCGTAGTCGACCGTGAAGACGACCTGGTGCAGGCCCGAGGTCCCCGTGGTGTAGGTCACCGGGAGGGCCAGCCCCAGGGCGGGCACGTTCACCGCCTGGCCGGGCCCGCGCATGAAGTCCGGCAGGCTGATCACTGCCGTGCCTCTGGCCGGGCGGAAGTCGAAGCGCGCCACGTAGTCGTCGCCGCCGCGGCCGTCGCCGTTTCCGTCCAGGCCGCCGGCTGCATCGTGGAAGGCGGCCGTGCCGCTGGCCAGCGTCAGGGTGTAGCTGTCCGATGCCAGCACGCCGCCGGTGCGGATGAAGGTGAAGCCCCGGCCGTCCTCGTCCAGCACGATGGAGCCGCTGACGATGCCGGTGGCGTCGCCCTTGAGCTGCACGTCGGCCTTGCCATTGGTGGGGAACCACAGGCCGATCGCGGTGGTGTCGATGACGTGGTCGAAGCGCACCTTGACGCCGGTGGCGGTGCTCGTCATCGACGAGACCTTCAGCAGGTCCGGCTGCACCGCGACGTCGAGCGGCGCGGCCGCGTAGCTGCCGTCCTCGTCGGTGGCCGTGGCCCGGACGCTGAAGTTGCCGCCCGTGCGCGCATACGTGTGGCTGGCCTGGGTGGCGTTGCCGGCCAGGCTGTCGACGCGGCCATCGCCCCAGTCGATCACCCATTGGCTGATCGTGTCGCGGCCCGGGTCGCTTGCGCCCAGCTGCAGCGTGCAGGGCTGGCCGCCCGGCACGCTGGCGGCACCCGTGACCGTCAGCGTCGGGGCGACGTTGGCGATGCGCACGTTGAAGCTGCGCTGCGTGACCAGCTGGCCGTCGCTGACGCTGACCGTCACGCTGCGCACCGCGTTGCCGTCGTCGGCCGCGAAGCTCAACCGGCCCTGTGCATCGATGCTGGCGCCGGCACCCGCCACGCTGTAGCTCAGCGCATCGTGGTCCGCGTCTGCTGCCTGCACCTGCAGGCTGGTGCTGCGGCCTTCGAGCAGGTCGATATCCGCGATGGCCTGGACCACCGGCGCGTCGTTGACGGCGCGCACGGTGATGTCCACCACGGCCTCGGTGCGGATGCCGTAGGGGTCGTCGCTGCGATAGGTGAAGCGGTCCGCTCCGTTGTAGTCGGCATGCGGCGTGTAGACGAAGCTGCCGTCTGCACGCAGCGCCACGCTGCCGTGGGCCGGCCCGGAGACCACGGTGGCGGCGTTCACCTCCACGTCGTTGGCACGCACGTCGAAGACGGCGCTGCCGTCCTCGTCCAGCGTCACCGCGTCGTCCGCGGCGTAGCTCGGGTTGCGCGTGCGGACGGACACCGTGGCCAGGTTCGATGCGGCCTGGCCGTCGCTCAGGCGGTAGGTGAAGCGGTCGTCGCCGGTGAAGCCGGCATCCGGCTTGTAGACGAAGCGGCCG
>SCTQ01000239.1 GCA_004322345.1 Aquabacterium sp.
GGCTGGTGGAGGCCGCAGGGGCCGAGCGCCGGGCCGCCCCGCAGCGCCTGTTCAACGCTCCCGCCCGCATCACCGGCTGGTGAAGGCCGCAGGGGCCGAGCGCCGGGCCGCCCCAAGCCGGCCCCCGTCCCCCCGGGGGACCGGGCCACGTACCCGTGGACCGAGGGGCTCACAGTTCAACGCTCCCGCCGGCATCACCGGCTGGTGGAGGCGGCAGGGGCCGAGCGCCGGGCCGCTCCCAAGCCGGCCCCTGTCCCCACGGGGGACCGGGCCACGTATTCGTGGACCGAGGGGCGGTCACTCTTCGTCTCTTTGAGGCTGGGCCTGTTGCGAGCGCTGCAGGCGCGGGCGCTGGCCCACCTGCACGGTCAGGTCCAGCTGGCGGTTGCCGCGGGCGATGCGGATGCCCGCCTCGGCCTTGGGCTTGAGGGCCGCCACAGTGGTCAGCAGTTCGGCCGTGTTCTGCACGGCCCGGTCGCCCACCTTGAGCACCACGTCGCCGGGCTGGATGCCGGCGCGGCCGGCCGGGCCGCCCTGCAGCACGCCGGTGATCAGCACGCCCTGCTGCACGGGCAGGTTGAAGGTCTCGGCGATCTCCGGCGTCAGGTCGCGTGGCTCCACGCCGATCCAGCCGCGCACCACCTGGCCGTCGCGGATCAGGCTTTCCATGACCTGGCGTGCGGTGGACACGGGGATGGCGAAGCCGATGCCCAGGTTGCCGCCGGAGCGCGAGTAGATGGCCGAGTTCACGCCCATCAGGTAGCCGTTGGCGTCCACCAGCGCGCCGCCGGAGTTGCCCGGGTTGATCGCCGCGTCGGTCTGGATGAAGTTCTCGAAGGTGTTGATGCCCAGCTGGTTGCGGCCCAGCGCGGAGACGATGCCCGAGGTCACCGTCTGGCCCACGCCGAAGGGGTTGCCGATGGCCAGCACCACGTCGCCCACTGCCAGGCTGTCGGAGTTGCCGAAGGTGATGACGGGCAGCTTGTCGAGGTCGATCTTCAGCACCGCCAGGTCGGTGTCGGGGTCGGAGCCGATCAGCTTGGCCCGGGCCTTGCGGCCGTCGGTCAGCTGGACCTGGATGTCGTCCATGCGGTCGACGACGTGGTTGTTGGTCAGCAGGTAGCCGTCATCGGAGACGATGACGCCCGAGCCGATGCCCGTTGGCGGCTGCTGGGCCTGGTCACCGAAGAAGAAGCGGAACCAGCGGTCGCCCTGGTGCTGGCCGCCCTGCTGGGCCGCGGCGCTGGTCACGATGCTGACGACGGCCGGTGCCGCGCGCTTGGCCGCCAGAGCGTAGCCGGTGTGCACCACGCCCGAGGCGCCGACGACGGGCGCGGGCGGGGCCTCGCGGATGTCGATCTGGCGCACGGCCGAGGGCACCAGCGGCGAGGACAGCCATTGCGGCTTGAGGGTGGCGACGACGAAGAACGCCGCAAGCGTCACGGTGACGGCCTGCGCGAAAATCAACCAGGTTTGACGCATGGAAGGCGAGCGAGCTGTGAAGACCAGTCGTGAGGAACTCGACCAATATCTGGCCGGCCTGCTGGCCGTCGAGAAGTTCAAGGATTATGGGCCGAACGGTTTGCAGGTCGAAGGCAGGCCGCAGGTGCGCCGCATCGCCTCCGGCGTGACCGCCAGCCTGGCCTTCATCGAGGCCGCGGTGGCCGATGGCGCCGACACCCTGCTGGTCCACCACGGCCTGTTCTGGCGCGGGCAGGACGGGCGGCTCACCGGCTGGCTGAAGCAGCGCATCGCGCTGTTGATGCGCCACGACCTCAATCTCTTCGCCTACCACCTGCCGCTGGACGCGCATGCCGAACTGGGCAACAACGCCCAGTTGGGCCGCGAGCTGGGCCTGGTTCCCGACGGCCGCTTCGGCGAGCAGGACCTGGGCTTCATCGGCACGCCGGTCGCGCCGCTGACGGCCGAAGCCCTTGCGCAACAGGCCGGCGACCGCCTGGGCCGCCCCGCGGTGCTGGCCGCCGGCGACGGCCGGCTGCTCGCGCGCATCGCCTGGTGCACGGGCGGGGCGCAAGGCTACTTCGAGCGCGCCATCGCGGCCGGTGCCGACGCCTTCCTCACGGGGGAGATCTCCGAGCCCCAGGCCCACCTGGCACGCGAGACCGGCGTGGCCTTCCTGGCCTGCGGCCATCACGCCACCGAGCGTTACGGTGCCCCGGCGCTGGGGACGCACGTGGCCGAACGCTTCGGCCTGGAGCACCGTTTCATCGAGGTCCCGAACCCTGCTTGAATGGAGCCCCTCGCCTGACGAAGACGTCAGGCGGTCCCCCGGGGGGACGGGGCCGGCTTGGGGCGGCCCGGCGCTCGGCCCCTGCGGCCGTCACCGGATGGAGCCCCTCGCCTGACGAATACGTCAGGCGATCCTGTACAGGTCCCCCGTGGG
>SCTQ01000240.1 GCA_004322345.1 Aquabacterium sp.
CTGGCTGCTGCAGCGCGCGCGCCGCGACATCGAGCGTGGCATCGACGCCTTCTGGGCCGCGCCCGACGTGCCCACCGCCCGCGGCCAGCTGCAGGGCTTCGACCGCGAGCAGGTGCTGCTGCCGCTGCTGGACGCCGCGATGCAGCCTGCCTCCAGCGGTTCGCTCGAAGCCGCCGGCCACCTCGAATCCCAGCTCACCCGCCGCCTGCGCGAGGCGCTGACCGCCGTCGTACGCCGACTGCAGTACGGGCAGGTGCTGCTGGCCTCCATCGGCGCGACCTCACCCTTCATCGGCCTGTTCGGCACGGTCTGGGGCATCTACCACGCGATGCTGGCCATCTCCAACGCGGGCGCCGTGACGATCGACAAGGTCTCCGGCCCGGTGGGCGAGGCCCTGGTGATGACGGCCGTCGGCCTCGCGGTCGCCATCCCCGCGGTGCTGGCCTACAACATCCTGGGCAAGCTCGTGGCCGCCAGTGAGGTGGACCTCGAAGGCTTCGCCCACGACCTGCGCGAGATGCGTCTGGACCAGCAGCGCAGGGGCTGAGCGGCCATGGCCTTCGGACGACTCGAGCGCGCCGGCAAGCAGCAGCCGATGAGCGAGATCAACATGACGCCGCTGATCGACGTGATGCTGGTGCTGCTGGTCGTCTTCATGTTGACCGCGCCGCTGATGACCTCGGGCCTCAAGCTGGACCTGCCCGAGGCCGAGGGTGGGCCGGTGGATCCGCCGGACGCATCCGTGCTGTCGGTGGCCATCGCGGCCGACGGGCAGCTCTACTGGGGCGAGCAGAAGGTCAGCCGCCCGGACCTGGAGGTCCTGGCCACCAGCGCCGGCAAGCGTGGCGGCGACCGCGAGGTGCAGTTGCGCGCCGAGAAGGCCGTGCCGTACGGCAACGTGGCCGAGCTGCTGGCGGTGCTGCAAAAGGCCGGCCTCAGCCGCATCGCCTTCGTCACCGAGGCGCCGGGCGATCCGGCGGCAGCGGCCCAGCCCGGCACCGCGGCTTCGCATTGAGGTGGCGCGCAGGTATTCACCTGCATCAAACGGTGCGCGACCCACCCCCAGCCCGCGGGGGAACCCTCGGCTTTCCGGGGCTAACGAGGGAGACAAGCCGCGGTCGCGTCCTTATGGTGGCGCAAGGCGGCCGTTTCCCGGCCGCGTCGACATACCCACAAGCACCATGCAATTTTCCTGGCCGCATCACTTCACCGTCGTCGAGATGGCGATGGTGGCCGCCGGCATCGCCGCGGCCAGCATCACCGCGCTGGAAGGCCTGGCGATCAGCCGCAGCCGCGGCGCCGCGGCCTACGACTGGCGCGCCTTCTGGACGACCATCCGCATCAACCTGTGGCGCGCCGCCGTCGAGGCCATACCGCTGGGCGTGGTGATGGGCGCCGCGATCCCCTTCGGCGCCTGGATGTACGAGCAACGCCTGTGGACCGTGCCGATGGACACCTGGTGGGGCTGGGTGCTGATGTTCTTCTGCACCGAGTTCTTCTACTACTGGATGCACCGTGCCGGCCACCGCATCCGCTGGTACTGGGCCTCGCACATGGTCCACCACTCGGGCAACCAGTACAACCTGAGCGCGGCCTTCCGCCAGTCCATCACCGGCAAGATCAGCGGCGCCTTCGTGTTCTTCGCGCCGCAATGCCTGCTGGGCTTCTCGCCCGAGGCGGTGGCGCTGTCCTACATCTTCAACCTCGTCTACCAGTTCTGGATCCACACCGACGTGATCGGCAAGCTGGGCTGGATCGAGGGCGTCTTCAACACGCCTTCGGCCCACCGCGTGCACCACGGCGCCAATCCGGAATACCTGGACTGCAACTACGGCGGCACCATCATGCTGTTCGACCGCATCTTCGGCACCTACGTGCCCGAGCGCGACGACGTGAAGGTGCGTGTGGGCCTGGTCAAGCCGCTGACGACCTACAGCGCGCTGGCGATCTGCCTGTTCGAGTGGGGCAACCTGCTGCGCGACCTGCGGCGCGCCCGCAGCCTGCGCGAGGTCGCGGGCTACATGTTCGGCCCACCCGGCTGGGCACCGGACGGCCAGGGGCTGACGACCGAGGGCCTGCGCGCCCAGCTGGCACGCGAGGCCGAAACGGCCGCCGCCCCGGCCCCGGTCGTCGAGCACCCGGCGGCCGCCAACGACGACGCCATGCCCGCGGCCGCTGCTGCCGGCGGACGCTGAAGCCGCCGTTCAGGCAAGATCCGCCCCTCGGCGGCAGCCGGCCCGCGCGGCAGAGCCCGTCCGGGCCGGTTTCTATAATTCCGCTCCGATTTCCACGCTCTGTCGACGCCGGATGACGGCGTCTTTCTTTTCATGGCCACCCCATCTTCCCAGTACGACCCCAAGGCGGTCGAAGCCCGTGCCCAGCAGGAATGGACGGCCGCCGACGCCTATCGCGTCGTCGAGGATCCGCAGAAGCAGAAGTTCTACGCCTGCTCGATGCTGCCCTACCCCTCGGGCAAGCTGCACATGGGCCACGTGCGCAACTACACCATCAACGACATGCTCACGCGCCAGCTGCGCATGAAGGGCATGAACGTGCTGATGCCCATGGGCTGGGATGCCTTCGGCCTGCCGGCGGAGAACGCCGCGCTGAAAAACAGGGTGCCGCCGGCTAAGTGGACCTACGAGAACATCGCCTACATGAAGCGGCAGATGCAGGCCATGGGCCTGGCCATCGACTGGAGCCGCGAGCTGGCGACCTGCTCGCCCGAGTACTACAAGTGGAACCAGTGGCTCTTCCTGAAGATGCTGGAGGCCGGCATCGCCGAGCGCCGCACGCAGACGGTGAACTGGGACCCGGTGGACCAGACCGTGCTCGCCAACGAGCAGGTGATCGACGGCAAGGGCTGGCGCTCCGGCGCCACGGTGGAAAAGCGCGAGATCCCCGGCTACTACCTGAACATCACGAAGTACGCCGAAGAGCTGCTGGCCGCGGTGGCCGACCCGCAGGACAGGAACTACCTCAGCGGCTGGCCCGAGCGCGTGCGCCTGATGCAGGAGAACTGGATCGGCAAGAGCGAGGGCGTGCGTTTCGCCTTCTCCCACGAGATCGCCGGCTCCGATGGCCAGCTCATCGGCGGCGGCCGGCTGTGGGTCTTCACCACACGCGCCGACACCATCATGGGCGTCACCTTCTGCGCCGTCGCGCCCGAGCATCCGCTGGCCGCGCACGCCGCGCAAGGCAAGCCCGAGGTCGCTGCCTTCATCGAGGAATGCAAGAGCGGCGGCACGACCGAAGCCGAGCTCGCCACGCAGGAAAAGAAGGGCGTGCCCACGGGCCTTTTCGTCACGCATCCGCTGACGGGCGAGCGCGTCGAGGTCTGGGTCGGCAACTACGTGCTGATGAGCTACGGCGACGGCGCCGTGATGGGCGTGCCCGCGCACGACGAACGCGACTTCGCCTTCGCGAAGAAGTACGGCCTGCCGATCAGGCAGGTCGTGGCCGTGCCGGGCGAGACCTTCTCCACCGACGCCTGGGCCGAGTGGTACGGCGACAAGCTCAAGGGTGCCAACGTCAACAGCGGCGTGCTCGACGGACTGGCCTACAAGGCGGCCGTCGACAAGGTGGCCGAACTCCTGATCGCCAAGGGCATCGGCGAGAAGAAGACCACCTGGCGCCTGCGCGACTGGGGCATCAGCCGCCAGCGCTACTGGGGCACGCCCATCCCCATCATTCACTGTGAGTCCTGCGGCCCGCTGCCCGTGCCCGAGAAGGACCTGCCGGTGAGGCTGCCCGAGGACGTCGTGCCCGACGGCTCCGGCAACCCGCTGAAGAAGCGCCCCGACTTCCTGAACGTGGCCTGCCCGAAATGCGGCAAGCCCGCGCAGCGCGAGACGGACACCATGGACACCTTCGTGGACAGCTCCTGGTACTTCATCCGCTACTGCAACGCGGACGCAGCGCAGGGCATGGTGGACGGCCGCGCGGACTACTGGATGGCCGGCGGCGGCATGGACCAGTACATCGGCGGCATCGAGCACGCGATCCTGCACCTGCTGTACGCGCGCTTCTGGACCAAGGTGATGCGTGACCTGAAGCTGGTCCAGGTCGACGAGCCCTTCAAGAAGCTGCTCACCCAGGGCATGGTGCTCAACCACATCTACTCGCGCCGCGGCGCCAAGGGCGGCATCGAGTATTTCTGGCCGCACGAGGTGGAGAACACCTACGACGAGCACGGCAAGGTCACCGGCGCCAAGCTCAAGAGCGACGGCTCGTCCATCGACTACGAGGGCGTGGGCACGATGTCCAAGTCCAAGAACAACGGCGTGGACCCGCAGGACCTGATCGACCAGTACGGCGCCGACACCGCGCGGCTGTTCGTCATGTTCGCCTCGCCGCCGGAGCAGACGCTGGAGTGGAACGATGCCGGCGTCGAAGGCGCGCAGCGCTTCATCAAGCGCGTCTGGGGCTTCGGCGCCAAGCACGCCGAGGCCATCGCCACGGCGTCCGACGTCGGTGCCGACCTGCCTGCCGACGCCAAGGCCCTGCGCCGCGAGGTCTACCTGGTGCTCAGGCAGGTCACCTACGACTACGAACGCATGCAATACAACACCGTGGTCTCCGGCGGCATGAAGCTGCTCAACGCGCTCGAGGGCTTCAAGCCCGACGGCAGCGCGGCCAGCGCCGCGGTGCTGCGCGAGGGCTACGCCGTGCTGCTTCGCGTGCTCTATCCGGCCTGCCCGCACCTGACCCACGTGCTGTGGTCCGATCTCGGCTACGCCGCCAAGCTCGGCCCGCTGCTGGACACGCCCTGGCCGCAGGTGGACGAGGCCGCGCTGGTGCAGGACGAGATCGAGCTCGTGCTGCAGGTAGCGGGCAAGACGCGCGGCTCGGTCAAGGTGCCGGCCGGTGCCGACAAGGCTGCCATCGAGGCGGCCGCGCTGGCCAGCGAGGAGTACGCCAAGTTCGGCGAGGGCAAGGCGCCGAAGAAGGTCGTGATCGTGCCGGGTCGCCTCGTCAACATCGTCGTCTGAGCCGAACGCAGGAACCGCACGCCATGAACCGCCGCACCTTCGTCACCTTGATGGCCGCCACCGGCGTGGCCGCGGCCCTGGCCGGCTGCGGCTTCCAACTGCGGCGAGCGCCCAAGCTGGGCTTCACGCGCATCGCGCTGCTGGGTTTCGCCACGGGCTCCGCGCTGCGCCTGGAACTGGTCCGCGCCATCGAAGCCACGGGCAGCACCCGCGTCGTCGACACGGGCAACGAGGCCGAGGTGGTCCTGCGCTGCAACCAGGACCAGCGCCAGCAGCTGGTTTCAGCCACCACGGCGGCGGCCCAGGTGCGCGAACTTTCGCTGGTCACGCGGCTGAAGTTCCGCGTGACGACGGCCGACCAGGAGAAGGTCCTGATCCCGGACACCGAGCTGGCCGCCGCACGCGACATGACCTACACCGAGACCACGGCGCTGGGCAAGCAGCAGGAAGCCGAGCTGCTCTACCGCGCCATGCAGGCCGACATCGTCGACCAGGTGATGCGCCGGCTGGCCGCGCTCACGCTGTAGGAACGGCCGCCTTCCATGCAGCTGCGCGCCGACCAGCTTGCCGCCCACCTGCAAAAGGGCCTGAAGCCGCTGTACCTGCTGCACGGCGACGAGCCATTGCTGGTGCAGGAGGCCGGCGACGCGATCCGTGCCGCCGCACGCGCCCAGGGCTACGACGAGCGCCAGACCTTCACCGTCGTCGGCGCCCACTTCGACTGGAGCGCGGTGCTGTCGGCTGCGGGCTCGATGTCGTTGTTCGCCTCGCGCCAGCTGGTGGAGATCCGCATCCCTTCGGGCAAGCCGGGCAAGGACGGCAGCGCGGTGCTGCAGCGCTATTGCGAGCAGCTGCCCGAGGACGTGCTGACCCTGGTCATCCTGCCGCGCCTGGACCGCATGCAGCAGTCCAGCGCGTGGTTCACCGCGCTGGATGGCGCCGGCATCAGCCTGCGGCTGGACACCATCGAACGCGCGGCCCTGCCGCAATGGATCGCCCAGCGCCTGTCTGCCCAGGGCCAGCGCGTGGCCGCGGGCGAGGAGGGGCAGCGCACGCTGGCCTTCTTCGCCGATCGCGTCGAGGGCAACCTGCTGGCCGCGCACCAGGAGGTGGTCAAGCTGGGCCTGCTGCATCCGCCGGGCGAACTGGGTTTCGAGCAGGTGCAGTCGGCCGTGCTCAACGTGGCCCGCTACAACGTCTTCAAGCTCAGCGAGGCGGTGCTGGCCGGCGACGCGGCGCGCACGCTGCGCATGCTCGACGGCCTGCGCGCCGAGGGCGAGGCTGCGGTGCTGGTGCACTGGACGCTGGCCGAGGAGGCGCTGTCGCTCAAGCGCGCCCGCGCGGCGATGGACGCCGGCCAGCCGCTGGCCATGGCCCTGCGCGAGCTGCGGGTCTGGGGACCGCGTGAAAAACTCTACGAACGCATCCTGCCGCGGCTGTCGCCCGGCCTCGCCGCCGGCCTGGTGGACGCGGCGGCGGTATGCGATGGCATCGTCAAGGGGCTGCCCCATCCCCAATGGCCGCGCGACCCCTGGGCCGCGTTGACCCGGCTGGCTCTGCGCCTGGCGCGGGTCTGCGCCCGCGAGCCGGCCCGCAGCGCCTGAACGGGCACCTCGCGCACCCGTTCGTCGGGCATCTGTAAAAAATTCCCAGCAAAACCACGCGGGCAGTCGTTCTTCCCCCTCCGGCCGGCCACGGGCCAGCCGACAAGCGGAGGTGACCTCATTTCTGATGGGTGCCTGCGCGCCCGCTTTCCACCCCAGCCCCGCCCGGCCAGCGATATCGCGGGCGGCTGGCGTTCGGCCCGCGGGAGGCCGGCGATGAACTGGCGTTTCTGGGCCGGCCTGTCGGGGGACCGCCTGCGCATCGTCGCGGCCTACCTGCTGCTGCTGCTGGTCGTGCAGGCCGTGGCGGCCCTGCTGGTCCACCTGGCCATCAACCGGCACGCGGTGCGCACCGTGGCCATCGAGCTGGAAACGGCCGACCGCGTGCTGCGCGGGCTGGTGGCCGACGGCGCCGCCCATACGCCGCCACCCGACCTGGCGACGCTGGCCGCGACCAGCGAGCGCCTGACCGGGCTGCATGCCGCCGTGCTGCGCCAGGATGAGCTCGCCGGCTGGCAGTTCGCCCGGCCTAGCAGGCTGCCGCAGCCGGTGCAGAAGGCCTTGCTCGACGAGATGCGCGCCGGCCCGGCCGCCGCCCCGATGCAGCCGCTGCTGTCGTCCACCTGGCTGATGCACGTCGTGGTCCTGCCCGGCCAGGGCGCGGACACCGGGGTGCGCATCGTGCTGGTGGACTCGATCACGGACGCCGCGGCTGCCCTGGCCTGGCTGCAGGTTGCCCTGCTGGCGCTGGGCGGCGCGCTGCTGGTCGTGTTCGGCTGCCTGGGGGTCTACACCGCCAACTGGATCGCCCGCCCGCTGGTCGTGCTGGGGGTCTCGGCCCGCAAGCTGGCCGCGGGCGACTACACCGGCACCATCAGCCTGACCGGCCCGCGCGAGGTGCAGGAGCTGGCGCAGACCTTCGAGGCCATGCGCACCGCCATCCAGCAGCGCGAGCGCCGCATTCGCGACCTGGGCAGCACCGACAGCCTGACCGCGCTGCCCAACCGCGCGCGTTTCCGCACCGACCTGAAGACCGAGATCGAACGCACTTTGGGCGAGGGCGGCAAGCCCTGCTCGGTGCTGGTGATGGACCTGGACCGCTTCAAGCGCGTCAACGACGTGCTGGGCCCGCGCTACGGCGACAAGCTGCTGCGCCACGTCGCCGACCGCCTGCGCCAGGCGCTGGGTTCGGCCGACGTGCTGGCCCGCCTGGGCGGCGACGAATTCGCCGTGCTGCTGCCCGGCCACGACGTGGACGGCGCCCGCGCCGTCGCCGCGCGCATCGCCCAGGCGCTGCGCGAGCCGGCGCAGATCGGCGAGCAGACGGTGGACATCAGCGCCAGCCTGGGCATCGCCGTGTGCCCGCAGCACGGCAGCGATGCCGACCGCCTGGTCGGCCGCGCCGAGCAGGCCATGCTGGAGGCCAAGCGCCAGACCAGCGGCGTCAGCGTCTACCGCGACGACCTGTCCTCGGCCGAGGATAGCGACCTCGGCCTGCTGACCGAGCTGCGCCGCGCCGTCGACGTGAACCAGCTGCGCCTGGTCCTGCAGCCCAAGGTGGACCTGTCCACCGGCCGCGTCACCGGCGCCGAGGCCCTGGTGCGCTGGATGCACCCCGAGCGCGGCGAGCTGCTGCCCGCCAGCTTCATTCCCTTCGCCGAGCAGAGCGGCGTGATCAGCGACATCACGCGCTGGGTGATACAGCGCTCCATGCTGGCCTGCCGCCGCATGCGCAAGCAGGGCCTGCCCATCCGCATCTCGCTGAACCTGTCCACGCGTGACCTGCTCAACGACCGCCTGGCCCACGAGATCGCCGACCTGATCGAGCGCATCAAGGTCAAGCCGGAATGGCTGGTCTTCGAGATCACCGAGAGCGTGCTGATGGAGGATCCCGAGCGCGCCCGCCGCACGCTGGACCAGCTCAACACCCTGGGCGTGAAGCTGTCCATCGACGACTTCGGCACCGGCTACTCCTCGCTGGGCTACCTCAAGCGCCTGCCGGTGCACGAGCTGAAGATCGACCGCTCCTTCGTGATGAACATGGACCAGGACGTACACGACGCGAAGATCGTTCGCTCCACCATCGACCTGGCTCACAACCTGGGCCTGAAGGTGGTGGCCGAAGGCCTGGAGAGCGAACGCCACTGGAAGCTGCTGGGCGCGCTGAACTGCGACGAGGCCCAGGGCTACTTCGTCTCCCGTCCGGTGGCCGAGGACGACTTCGTCGCCTGGGCCCAGACCTGGCAGGCGCCGGTCAACGACGGGCTGAACCTGCCGACGCTGTACGCGGACATCGTCTAGCGGAACCCGGATCGTGATCCACCTGCGACTCCCCAGGCTGCAGCTCCGGCTCGTCGCCATCTGCCTGAGCCTGCTCTTCGCCGTGCAGGCCGGCGGCTACCTGCTGATCCATCGTTCGCTGGAGCGCAATGCGCGCGCCGAGATCGACACCCGCCTGGGCGCCGCGGCCGAGGTCGCGCAGCGCCTGTTCGCCGAACGCCAGGTGGAGCTGCACCGGCTGGCCGACCGGCTGGACGACGACATCTATTTCGTCAACGCCTGGCACGTCGGCTCGGCCGAACGGCTGGCCGCCGCGCTGCGCCGCTCGCAGGCCGATGCCGATGCGGTGCAGGTGCTGGTGCTGGACGCCGCGCTGGGCACGCGGGCCCAGGTGCCCGTGGGCCGTGCGTGGACCGTGCCCTCGTGGAAGGACTGGCTGGGCCGCATCGAGCCCGGCCGCGACAGCGGCGCGCGGCTGGCGCCGCGCATCGAACTGCTCGACTCCGATCCCCTGACCGGCCGCGCCGGCCTGCGGCTGTGGATCGCCGCGCCGGTGCGCGCATCCGGTGACGCAGGCTGGATCACCAAGGCCGTGACGCTGGACGACGCGCTGCTCGCACGCATGCGCGACCTGGCCCACACCGAACTGGCCGTGCTGGTGCGCCGCCCGCAGGCCCCGGGCTGGGAGGTGCGCGCCGCCACGCTGCCGGCGGGCCTGCGTGCCGCGTTGGCCGAGCAATGGGCCGGCGACGATGCGGCACAGGAGCTCAAGCTTGGTGGTGCCGGCTATCGCACCCGCTTCCTGGCGCTGGCCGGCATCGGCGGCAAGGCGGACGAGCGCACGCAGATCGTCCTGCTGGCTTCGGTGGACGAAGCGCTGGCGCCCTATGCCGCGATGAAATGGACGCTGGCGGGACTGGGCGTGCTCGGCCTGGCGGTATTCGGTGCCGGTGCCTGGCTGACGGCGCGCCGCATCACGCGGCCCTTGCGCGAGCTGTCGGTGTCGGCTCGGCGCCTGAGCGTGGGGGACTACGAGGAGCCGGTGACGCTGAAGTCGCAGGACGAGATCGGCGAACTGGCCCAGGCCTTCGAGACCATGCGCCAGGCCGTCTCCCAGCGCGAGGCGGAGATCCGCCGCCTGGCCTTCCGCGACGCATTGACCGACCTGCCCAACCGCGAACAGTTCCGCCAGGACCTGCGCCGCGCCATCGCCGCCTCGCTGGCGCGCAACGCGGCCTGCTCCATCGTCATGCTGGACCTGGACCGCTTCAAGCACGTCAACGACGTGCTGGGCCACCGCTTCGGCGACCGGCTGCTGAAGATCGTGGCCCAGAAGCTGCGCGACGAGGTGCTGGGCACCGGCGACGTGCTGGCCCGCCTGGGCGGCGACGAGTTCGTCATCCTGCTGCCGCGCACCGACGCGCAGGAGGCCATGGCCACGGCCCAGCGCATCCTGCGCGTGTTCGAGCGCCCGCTCACGCTGGACGACAACACGGTGGACCTGGGTGCCGGCATCGGCGTGGCCGGCTGCCCCGAACACGCGACCAATGCCGACCAGCTGCTGGCCCGCGCCGAGATCGCGATGTACGTGGCCAAGCGCGAGCACGCCGGCACGGTGATCTTCCATCCCGAGCTGGACTCCACCAGCCAGGAATCGCTGTCGCTGCTGGGCGAGCTGCGCCGCGCCATCGACCGCGATGAGCTGCGCCTGGTGCTGCAGCCCAAGGTGGACCTGCGCACCGGCCAGCTGGTGGGCGCCGAGGCCCTGCTGCGCTGGCAGCATCCCACGCGCGGCCTGGTGCCGCCCATGCGCTTCGTGCCCTTCGCCGAGCAGACCGGCTTCATCCGGCTGCTGACCAACTGGCTGGTGGAGCGCGTCTGCCGCGAGCAGCAGACCCTGCGCGCACGCGGGCTGAACCTGAAGCTCTCGCTCAACCTGAGCACGCGCGACCTGATGGACCCGGACCTGCCGGGCAAGCTGCAGAAGCAGATCGCGCACTACGGCATCGAGGCCGGCGCGTTCGTGCTGGAGATCACCGAGAGCGCGATCATGGACGACCCGCAGCGCGCGCTGCAGACGCTCATGAAGCTGCACGAGATGGGCCTGAAGCTGTCCATCGACGACTTCGGCGTCGGCTATTCCTCCCTGGCCTACCTCAAGCGCCTGCCCGTGGACGAGCTGAAGATCGACAAGTCCTTCGTGATGAACATGGCCGCCGACCTGGACGACGCGAAGATCGTGCGCTCCACCATCGACCTGGCCCACAACCTCGGCCTCACCGTCGTCGCCGAAGGGCTGGAGAGCGCCCACAGCTGGAAGATGCTGGCCGTGCTGGGCTGCGACCAGGCCCAGGGCTATTTCGTCGCGCGCCCGATGCCGGCGGACCAGTTCGCCGACTGGGCCCAGCGCTGGGTGGCGCCCGACACCGCGGGCGAGCGGCTGGCCACGGACTTCGTCGCGATCATCTAGGTCCGCCGCAATGCGTTGCCCCACGCTCCCGCTGCGCTCCGCCATCGTCGTCGCGGGGCTGGTGGCCTTGCTGCTGCCGGCGGCCGTCGCCCTGGGCATCGACCTGTGGTTCGACGACGGGGTCGTGCCGCGCAGTGCCCACGACCGGCGCCGGGATGCGCTGCAGCTGGTGCTGGCCCAGGCAGCGCTGCTGGTGGTGATCCTGCTGCCGCTGCTGCGGCGCCGGCTGCTGGGGCCCATCGAGCGCCTGAAGCGCCAGGCCAGCGCCATGGCCTGGCGCAACAACCTGCCGCTGATGGTCTGGCGCCGGCGCGACGAGCTGGGCGAACTCGGGCGACACCTCAACCAGGTGGCCCAGCGCGTGGACGACCAGCTCGACGATGCCGCACGCAAGCGCAGCGAGCTCGAGGCCCTGGCGCTGTACGACCCGCTGACGGGGCTGCCCAACCGCTCGCTGTTCAACGAGCTGCTGCAGCGCGAGCTCAAGCGCGCCCAGCGCGACGAGACCCGGCTGGCCTTGATGCACCTGGACCTGGACCACTACGACAAGCTTGCCGAGTCGGTGGGCCACGCCGCCGGCGACGAGTTGCTGCGGGCGCTGGCCGCGCGGTTGCAGGGCGTGCTGCGCGACTCCGACGCCATCGCCCGCGGCGGCCCGCATCGCTACGCCATCCTGCTGCGCGACTGCGGCAACTGGGACGAGACGGCGGCCGCGGCCAACCGCGTGCTGCAGGCGGTGGCCACGCCGGTGCAGGCCTCGGGCTGCAGCATGCAGGTGACGGGCAGCGCCGGGATCGTGCTCTACCCCGACGACGCTGCCGACGCGCGCAAGCTCGGCCACTACGCCGACATGGCGCTGCACGAGGCGCGCGCGCAAGGCGGCGCGCGGGTGTGTTTCTTCCATGCGGACATCAACCGGCGCTTGGCTGTCAACCTGGCGCTGGCCCAGGAACTGGCGCGGGCCATCCACGTCGGCGAACTGGAGCTGCACTACCAGCCGCAGATCGATGCGCGCAGCGGCGCGATGGTCGGCGTGGAGGCGCTGCTGCGCTGGCACCACCCGCAGCGCGGCACGCTGGCGCCGGCGGCCTTCCTGCCGGTGGCCGAGGAGTCCGGCCTGATCGGCGACCTGGGCGAGTGGACGGTCAACGCGGCCTGCCGCCAGATCGCCAGCTGGCGCGCGCAGGGCCGCGCCTTTGGCAAGGTCGCGCTCAACGTGTCGGCCCAGGAGTTCCGCCACACGCGCGTGATCGGCAGTTTCGAGCAGGCCATGCACCGCCACGGCATCGCGGCCGGCGACCTCGAGGTCGAGATCACCGAGGACGTGCTGCTGGCCGACACGCCCACCACGCGCGAAGTGCTGGAGCGCCTGCGTGCGCTGGGCATCGCGCTGGTCATCGACGACTTCGGCGCCGGTGCGTCCTCGCTGGCCTGGCTCAAGCGCATGCGGCCGGCCAAGCTGAAGATCGACGCCAGCTTCGTGCAGCACCTGCACACGCAGGACGAGGACCGCGCCTTGGCCGCGGCCATCATCGGCCTGGGGCGCGCGCTGGGCCTGGCCGTGGTGGCCGAGGGCGTGGAGCTGGAAGCCCAGCGCCGCGTGCTGCTGGAGGACGGCTGCGCGCTGATGCAGGGCTTCCTGATCAGCACCCCGCTGTCGGTGGACGCGCTGGAGATGACCTATCTGGTCGGGCGCGCTGCGGCACAGGGCCTCAAGGTCTGATCCGCTGCAGCAGGCCCTGCAGGGCCGCGGCCAGCGTGGCCAGGCGCACCGCCTCGCGGTTGCCGGCGAAGAGCCGGCGCTCGGCGTCCAGCAGGCCGTCGGGGCCGGCCCAGGCCAGCCAGACCGTGCCCACCGGCTTCTCCGCAGAGCCGCCGCCGGGGCCGGCGATGCCCGTCACCGCGACGGCCCAGTCGGCGTGCGCGTGCGCCAGCGCGCCGGCTGCCATCGCCCGCGCCACGGGTTCGCTGACGGCGCCGTGCGCGGCGATCAGCGCGGCGTCCACCCCCAGGGATTCGGCTTTCGCCTCGTTGCTGTAGGTGACGAAGCCGCGTTCGAACCAGGCGCTGGAGCCGGCCAGGGAGGTGCAGGCCGCGGCGATCAGCCCGCCGGTGCAGGATTCGGCGGTGGCCAGCCGATGGCCGTCGCGCTTCAGCCGCGCGGCCAGGGCCTCGACGCGGGTCTCGATGTCGGCGAGCCACAGTGGCATGGTGCGTCCTCAGAACTGCTGCAGCACGGTCTGGCCCAGCGCCAGCGCGAGCAGCGTGCAGCCGGCGGCGACCAGGTCGTCGAACAGGATGCCGAAGCCCTGCAGCCAGCCGATCTCGCCGGCCCGGGGCTTGCACAGGCGGTCGGCCCAGCCGACGGGGCCAGGCTTGACGGCGTCGAAGTAGCGGAAGAGGCCGAAGGCCAGGGCCTGGGTGAAGACGTCGGCCGGCATCACCAGCAGCAGCACCAGCCAGAAGGCGATCACCTCGTCCCAGACCACGACGCCCGGGTCGGCGCGGCACAGCTGCCGTGCGGCATGCGTGCCGGCCCACAGCCCGACCACCAAGCCGGTGGCCAGCACCCAGGCCCAGTCGAGCTGGTTCAGCCACTGGTCCAGCACCAGGAAGGAGGCCCAGGCCCAGAGCGTGCCGACAGTGCCCGGTGCGGTCGGGCTCAGGCCGCTGCCGAAGCCCAGCGCGATCACCCGCGCCGGGTGGCCCAGCATCCAGCGCCAGGTCGGGCGCGGCGGCGGCAGCAGCGGCGTGCTGGACTGGCCGGGTAATTCGCGCAGGACCTGGGCGTCTTCGATGGTGCTGTCGTCGGCGTGGCTCATCAGCTGCGGAAGTGGTCGAAGGATCGTGATTCGAAGGTCAGCGGGCGGCCCGCGCCGTCGACCAGACGCAGGCCGGGCTCGGCCTCGATGCGGCCGATGCGGGCAAGTGCGAGACCCGCGCGTTCGCCGGCGGCCTGCACCTGCGTTGCGGCGTCCGCAGGGGCCGTGAACACCAGCTCGTAGTCGTCGCCGCCGTTGAGGCAGCACTCGCGCTGCAGCACCAGCGGCTGGCGGGCGAGGGCCGGGCTGCGCGGTACGCTGTCGGTATCGATGCGAGCGCCTACTCGCGAGGCACGCATCACGTGGCCGAGGTCGCCCAGCAGGCCGTCGGAGATATCGATGGCCGCGCTGGCCAGCCCGCGCAGCGCCTGGCCCAGGACCACGCGTGGCTGCGGCGCCTCCATCGCGCGTCGCGTGGACCGGAAGTCCGCGCCGTCCAACTCGACCTTGCCGCGGAAGGCCTCCAGCGCCAGCCGGGCGTCGCCCAGCGGGCCGCTGAGCCAGATCTCGTCGCCGGGCCGTGCGCCGCTGCGCAGCAGGGCACCGCGCTCGGGAACCTCGCCGAAGACGGTGATGCAGATGTTCAGCGGGCCGGCGGTGACGTCTCCGCCCACCAGCTCGCAGCCGTGCTCGCGCGCCAGCGCCATCAGGCCATCGGAGAAGCCCTCCAGCCAGCTGGCGTCCACGCGCGGCAGGGCCAGTGCAAGCGTGAAGGCCAACGGGCGGGCACCGGCGGCCGCGAGGTCGCTCAGGTTGACCGCGAGGGCCTTGTGCCCCAGCAGCCGCGGCGGCACGGTGGGCAGGAAGTGCCGGCCTTCGACCAGCATGTCCGAGGACACCGCCAGCGCCATGCCGGCGGCCGGCGCCGGCAACACCGCGCAGTCGTCGCCGGGCCCGACCAGGGCATGCGGGGTCGGGTGGCGGAAATAGCGTTCGATCAGTTCGAATTCGCCCAGGTCGTTCATGCGGCGATTGTCGCGGCTGGGCGCAGCCCGCCGCGGAAAGGAAAACGGCGGGCACGCGGCCCGCCGTTTTCGTCAGGCGACGGGGATCAGCCGCGACAATCGCCGCATGAACGACCTGGGCGAATTCGAACTGATCGAACGCTATTTCCGCCACCCGACCCCGCATGCCCTGGTCGGGCCCGG
>SCTQ01000241.1 GCA_004322345.1 Aquabacterium sp.
ACTGCCTGTCGCAGCAGGTGTTCCCGGACCTGCCGCAGCAACGTGAGGTGCTGCGCGCGGCCACCGGCGGCCTGGTGCGCGATGTCATCGGCCTGACCGCGCATGCCGGCACGGGGGAGGGCGTGTCCATCGGCATTGCCTTGCCGATGGTCAGCCCGCCGCGGCCGCAGGAGCGCCGGCGCTGGCCCATGGTGGCCAGCCACGTGGGGGCCGCCCTGAGGCTGCGGCAGGCCTTGTCCGTCGGGCAGGCCGAACGCCTGCAGGAGGCCGTGCTGTCGCCCGGCGGCGAACTGCTGGACGCCTGTGACGAAGCCGCTCTTCCCGGTGCCCGCCAGTCCCTGCGCGATGCCGTGCGCCGCATCGATCGCTCGCGCACGCGCGAGGGCCGCCGCGATGCCGACGCCGCGCTCGACGCCTGGACGGCGATGGTGGAGGGCCGCTGGTCGCTGGTCGACCGTTTCGATGCCGACGGCCGCCGCTTCGTCGTCGCGCTGCGCAACGACGCCGTGCATGCGGATCCGCGCGGGCTCAACGCACGCGAGCAGCAGGTGGCTGGATGGATCGGCCTGGGGCGCAGCATCAAGGAGATCGGCTACACGATGGGGCTTTCCGGCACCGCGGTGGTCCAGGCCGCGGCGGGCGCGCAGCGCAAGCTGGGCATGGAAACGCGCGCGGAGCTGGCGGCCTTCTTCTCACCCAGCGGTCCCCGCGCATGCCTGGCCGAGTTGGCGCTGGCCGGGGAGCACCTGCTGGTGGGCAGCTGGCCGATGGCCGATCCCGCGCGCCTGCAGGGCCTGAGCCCGGCGGAGCAGGCCGTGGCGGCCTTGCTGCTGGCTGGCTCCACGCAGGCCGACATGGCGCGGCACCGTGGCGTCAGCGAACGCACGGTGGCCAATCAGGTCCAGGGGCTGTATCGCAAGTTGGGCGTGCACTCGCGCGTCGCGCTGGCAGCCGTCCTGCAGATGCGGGCGGGGTGATCCGCCGAGAGGGGGCGTGGGGAAGCCGGCAGGCTCAGGCGCTGGGCTGGAGACCTTCGTCGGCCTCGGTGTCCAGCTCGTCGACCGCTTCGACGAGCTGCATCTCGACCAGGTGATCGATGGCATCCAGCGCGGCCTGGCCGTCGCGACGCAATTGCATCAGCACGGACAAGGGGGTGTAGCCGTTGACGCTGAGCAGCAGGCCGCGTTCGACCGTGCTGAGCTTCTCGCGCCACAGCAGCGCTTCGGTCTGCCCGGAGAGGGTGCGGCGATAGATGAATTGCTCGTGGGTGAGGGTCATCTGCGGCTCCGGTGCAATGGGGGTTCTAGAGGCGGCGGACCATAGCACGGTGCCGCCGGAACTCCCGTTTAACCGAGACGATGACTATTTCGGACTACGGAAACGTGCATGTCTGGATCGAATGGGCTATCTGCCGGCTGCACGTTCCGTCATCCGCTCACTCGAGCTGGCCGGCATTGGACAGGGCGCGCAAGACGGCGCGGTTGATCTCGGAGAAGCTGGTCAGAAGGTTGTCCGCAGCGCTGCGGATGTCGTCGAGCTGGTCGCCCTCGATCGCGCGCACGAGGTCGAAGTAAGGCTTGTAGGGGCCGGTGCCGTCGGTCAGCGCCTGGTAGACGCGCTCGGGCACGGGGATGGTGCGCAGCAGGTCGGAGAAGGGTTGGCGGAACATGCGGTCCAGCAGCGAGAACACGCCGCAGATGAACATCTCGCCGCGCATCTCGTCGTCGCCGCTGCTGCGCACCAGCTCTTCCATCAGCAGGCCGCGGCGCACCGAGCAGAACATCACCGGGCGCATGTTGACGTCCTTGCTCGCGGTGGCCAGCAGCAGGGCCAGCCAGCGCTTCAGGCGCTGATAGCCCAGGATCATGATGGCGTGGCGGAAGGAGCTGATCTCCACGCTCAGGCCGAAGGCCGGCGAGTTGATGTAGCGCATCAGCTTGTAGGCCAGCGGCGGGTCGCGCTTGAGCGTGTTCTCCAGCTTCTCGATCGACTCTTCCTTGTGCACCTGGTCGATCAGTTGGACGATGACCTCCAGCCCCGGCTGGTCGGCCGAGCGCGTGTTGCCCGCGATGGCGTCGTCGATCGGCCAGCCCAGCACGGCGGCGGCACCGCGGCGGAAGCAGGCCTCCATGTCGCTGACGGTGCGCACGCCGGTCTGCACGTGGGGAATCGTGCGCATCACGCCGTTGGGCGCGACGGCACCGATCTGGTCGATGCGGCGGTCGTCGGCCAGGTCGATGATGGATTGCTTGAAGAAGGGCAGCACCTCCCGCGGCAGCTCGCTGACCGGTCGGCCCTTGAGCAGCAGCAGGTTGCCGTTGTCGTGCAGGGTGGCCAGTGCGGAGGTGTGCTCGGGGTCGCCGGCCATGAAGGCGGGCACCTCGATCATCATGTGCGTGGCGGGCTGGCGCGCGAAGAGATCGCGCAGCAGCTGTTCGCTGAGCACGTTGAGCGCCACGTTGGGCCCGCCCACGGGCCAGACCTCGGTGATGGCGTCCAGCAGCGCCGCGCCGTCTAGCTCGGCGCCGGGGCGCAGCGGGAAGACCGTCAGGCGCGTGGCGATCACCGACCGGTTGCGGTCGATCATCGGCGAGTAGCTCAGGGCGATCTGACCGAGGATGTTGCTGTCCTGGACCATGGCGGGAAGGGTCTCTGGTTGTACTTCAGGTGATGTACTGGAACAGCGACAGGCGCTGCACCGCGGAGTAGGCCTTCAGCGCGGCCTCGTAGCCGCTTTGCTGATTCTGGAAATCGGAGATCGCCTGGACCATGTCGAGGTCCTCGGCGTTGGACTGGTCGGTCTTGGCGGCGAGCGTTGCGTCGGCCATGCGGCCCTGGCTGTCCTCGATGCGGGTCAGCACCTCGCCGACCTCGGCCTGCACGCCCTGCAGGCGGCCCATGGTGCTGTCGAGGTTGCGCAGGCCCGAGTTCACCGTCTGCATCACCTGGCTGTTGTTGGCGCCTGTGTTCTGCAGGCCGGCGATCGCCTGGTCCAGCGAGTCGAAGATGCTCAGGGAGTTGGCGGATGGCGCGATCTGGAAGGCGTCGCCGTCCGCTGGCTGTCCGGTGATGGTGAAGTCCATGCCCTCGATCCCGATCGCTTTGCCCGGTTGGAAGGTACCCGAAACCGGTGTGCCGGCGGTACCCGGGTTGGCGCTGATCGTGTAGGTGGTCACGCCGCCGGCGACCGAGAAATTGATGTCGTAGGTGGCGCCCGTGATCTGCGCGGGATCGGTCACGGCGCCGGCGTTGATCCAGGCGCTGCCGGCGGAGGTGACCGCGCGCGTCTCGAAGGTGCCGTTGCCGGTGGGCGCGGTCAGCCAGGCGGCCGCGCCGTCCACCGTCAGCGGCATGGTTTCGTTGCTGCCGATCTCGATGCGCCCGCCCTGGCCGCGGAAGACCACGCCGCCGGGTGCGTCGATGAAGGGCGGCGAGGACGAGCCCTGGCCGCCGAACAGGTAGCCGCCCGAGCCGTCCGAGCGGTTGGCGATGGTCAGCAGCTGGTTGCGGATTTCCTTCAGCTTGGCGGCCTGCGACTGGCGCTCGGCCGCGCTGTAGCTGCCGTTGCCGGCGGCGACCATGGTCTCGCGTGCCTTCTGCAGCAGCTCCGAGGCGTCCGACAGCGCGCTCTCCGACAGCGTCATCACGTTCTGGCTGATGTCGGAGGCGCGCTTGTCGGTGGCGATGCGCTGGGTCAGCGCGCGCGCGCGTTCCGCACGTGCCGCGGAAGTCGGGTCGTCGCTGGCGATGTTGACGCGCTTGCCGCTGCTCATCTGCTCCTGCACGGTGGTCAGGGCCTCCTGGCGCTTCTGCAGCGTGGCGACGGTGGCATCGAAACTGTGTGCGGTGCTGACTCTCATGGGCGGGTCCTCGACTTCAGGTCCTGTCTGTTTGGGCTTAGCGTGCGACGTTGAGCAGCGTGTCGAACACCGACTGCGCCACCTGCAGGATCTTGGCCGCGGCCTGGTAGGCCTGCTGGTACTGGATCAGGCGCGCGGCTTCCTCGTCCAGGTTCACGCCGACCTCGTTGGACAGCTGGGCTTGTGCGTTGTCGGCCACCGATTGCGAGATCTCGTAGGAGCCCTGGGCCGACTGCACGCGCACGCCGATGTCGGCCATCGTCGCGGCATAGGCGCTGGAGGCGCTGAGCCCCGGCGTGGTGCCTGACAGCGTCTGCACGCGCCCGATGATGTCCTCGTCGCGCAGGTTCAGCAGCGCACGTGCGTTGCCGTTGTTGGCGTTGGGGAACTGGGTCGGCGCGACGGTGACCGTGTCGTTCGTCTTGGGCACGCCGCTGAGGTTCAGCTCGAACCCGTTGAGGGCAATCGGCTGGCCTGCGGTCCAGGTGCCCGAGCCGCCGCCCACCGGGTTGTTGGAGGCGTCGTAGACCGTGTAGTTGTAGTCACCGGTGTTGGACGTGAAGGTGAAGGCGTAGGTCTGCGTCGGGTCGATGGTGTTGTTGACCACGTACAGCGAGTTCACTGCCGCCGTGCCCGTGTTGGCCGTGCCCACGGTGCCTGCGATGGGGGATGCGGCGGCGATGCCCTTGGGGTCGGACAGCGTGCGCTGCATGTCCTGGGCGGCCTCGGCCAGCGGCTGGATCAGCCAGCGGTCGCCGCCTGCGGAGGCGCCGGACATCGGGCCGATGGTGATGCCGTCCAGGCTGTAGCTGCCGCCGGCGCCGATCGTGCCGGTGACATCGGTGACGGTGTTGTCGCTCAGCCGCTTGAGCTGCCAGGCGGCGCCGTCGAAGCTGAGCTCGTAGTCGCTGGGCTGGGTGTAGGTGGCGTCGTCCACCGTCACTGTCGGCACCACGTTGTTGCTGTTGGTGGCCGCGGGCAGGGCGCGCGGCGCGCCGACGCTGAAGATCGCCGCGCCGGCCCCGGGCGGCGTGCCCAGGTCCAGGCCCAGCGCCTGCTGCTTGTTGACTTCCTGGCTGATCGCGGCGGCCATCTGGCCCAGCATGTTGCGCGCATCGGTCAGGTCGTCGTCCTGGAAGCGCAGCAGGCCGGCGATGGAGCCGCCGGTGATCGCATCGCTGTCGATCTCGCGCGTGGTGCCGGATTCGCTGACCGAGACGCGGATCTTCGCGCCGTCGTAGGCGTCGCGGGTGCCCACCAGGGTCGTGGCCTGGTTGCCCAGCACCAGGCGCTGGCCCCCGCCGATGAACAGGCCGACGGTGCCGTCGCCGCCGTCCAGCGTGGTCACCTGCATGTACGAGTTGATCTCGTTGATCACCTTGTCGCGCTGGTCCAGCAGGTCGTTGGGCGTGTGGTCGCTGCCCTGGTAGCGGGCGATCTGCTGGTTCAGGTCGGCGACCTGCTTGGCCAGCGAGTTCACTTCCTTGAGCGAGCTCTCGACGTCGGACTTGACCCCGGCCTGCAGGCTGTTGATCTGGCCGCCGGCCGATCGCATGCGTGCAGCGAGTTCGGCAGCGCGCGACAGCGCGACCTGGCGCGCCGAGCTGTCCTGGGGCAGGCTGGCGACGTCGGCGAAGGAGTTGAAGAAGGACTCGGCGGCGGCGCCGATGCCGCTGTCGCCGACGGGGAAGAGCTTCTCCAGCTGCTTGAGCTGGTTCACCCGCGACTCGTCCGCCGCGGCCAGCGCCTTGGAGGCCGCGGCTTCCTTGGTCAGGAACTCGTTGTGCGAGCGCACGACGGTCTGCACCTTCACGCCGCGGCCGAAGAAGCCGGAGCCGGTGTAGTTGCCGCTCTCGTTGACCAGCTGCACGTCCTGGCGCGAATAGCCCGGCGTGTTGGCGTTGCTGATGTTGTTGCCGATGGTCTGCAGCTGCGCGTTGTTGGCGAACATCGCGCGGGTGCCGATCGAAAGCAAGGAGGCCATGGCGTACTACCTCAGGTCACGGCGCGCTGCAGGCGCAGGGTGGTGTTGATCACGCTGGCCAGCTTGTGTGCATAGGCTGGATCGGTAGCGTAACCCGCGCGCTGCAGGCCTTGCGCGTAGCCTTGTGCAGTCTTGCCCTTTTCGATGACCTGCTGGTAGCGCGCGCTCTGCTTGAGCAGGTTGGCATGGTCGACGAAGGCTTCCTCGTACGAGTCGTATGAGCGGAACTTCGCCGTCACGCGGCGCGGCACGCCGTTGACGTACTCGGTGGTCGTGACCTCCGCCACCTTGCCGGTCCAGCCCGCGCCGGCCTTGATGCCGAAGATGTTGTGCGTCGTGCTGCCATCGGCGTTGCGGATCTCGCGCCTGCCCCAGCCGGACTCCAGCGCGGCCTGGCCGATGGCGTGGGCCGCGGGGATGCCGGTGACCGCCTCGGCCGCCTTGGCGGCTTCGGTGTGGCGGCGCACGAAGTCTTCGGCCTTGGATCCGCTGCCGCGCGCGGCGGTGGTGGCCCGGGCCTGCGCGGCCTCGGCTGCGCTGGCCACGCCTTCGGCGGCGCCCGCGGAGCCAGCCGGCGCCACGGCCGCGGCGCTGCGGCGGCTGGCCGGCAGGTGGCGGCTGGACGTGGCCGCCAGGTCGGTGGAGGAGGGCGCCGCGGCGTCGGCCGACGGGTCGCCCACCAGGCGGGACTTGAAGCGGTCCGGCCCGTTGGACAGCGGCTGGCCCGATTGCGAGGCGAAGGAGCGCTCGAGCTGACGCACGATGGCCGAGCTCAAGCCGTTGGGCAGGCCGCTCATGCGCTGGGCGAACTCGCCGTCGAGCATCTCGGTGCCCATCTCGGAGCCGCTGTTTTCCATCAGGTCGCTCTTCAGCGTCGTGTTGCGCATGCTCTTCATGAGCTCCTGCATGAACAGCGACTCGAGCTGCTTGGCCGCGGCGGTGGCCGCGGCCTTGGGATCCTGGCCGGCCTTGGCTTTCAGCGCGTCGAGCGAACGCAGGTCCATCGACATGCCCTGGGGCATGCCGGGTGCACCGGTTGGCTTGCTGATGGCCATCTCAGTCCCGCCCGGCCGCCCCGAAGGGACTGAGGGCTCCCTCGGGGGGCAGAGAACGAAGTGAGCGTGGGGGCTTCATCTCAGATCACCTCGAGTTCGGCGTTCAGGGCGCCAGCGGCCTTGATGGCCTGGAGGATGGCCAGCAAGTCACCAGGCGTGGCGCCCAGCGTGTTGAGCGCCTTGACCACGTCGGTCAGGCGGGTGCCGGCCGGCAACTGCACGATGGCGCCGGGCTGCTGGTTGATCGCGATGTCGGCCTTCTCGGCGACGACGGTGCTGCCGCCGGACAGCGCGCTGGGCTGGCTGATGACGGGCGTGGAGGAGATGGTCACCGACAGATTCCCGTGGGCCACCGCGCAGGGGCTGAGCGTCACGGCCTGGTTCATCACGATGGAGCCGGTGCGGGCGTTGATCACCACGCGCGCGGCCGGCGCGGCGCGCGGGATGTCCAGGTTCTCGATGTCGGCCAGGAAGTTCACGCGCTCGTCCGGCGAGGCGGGCATGCGCACGCGCACGTTGCGGCCGCTCTGGGCCGAGGCGATGCCGGCGCCCATCTTGGCGTTGATGGCGCGCACCACGTCGCGGGCGGTGGCGTAGTCCTCGGCGTTGAGGTCGAGCTGGATGGAGTCGCCCTGGTTCAGCGGCGTCATCACCGTGCGCTCCACCGATGCGCCGCCGGGGATGCGGCCCGCGCTGAGGTGGTTGATCTGCACCTTGGAGCCGCCGGCCGAGGCGCCTGCGCCGCCGACGACCATGTTGCCCTGGGCCAGCGCATAGACCTGGCCGTCGGCGCCTTTCAGCGGCGTGGCGATCAGGGTGCCGCCCTTGAGCGACTTGGCGTTGCCCAGCGAGGAGACGTTGACGTCGATGGCCTGGCCCGGCTGGGCGTCGGCGGGCAGGGAGGCGGTGACCATGACGGCCGCCACGTTGCGCAGCTGCATGCTGGTGCCCGGTGGCACCGTGATGCCCAGCTGCTGCAGCATCGCATTCAGGCTCTGGACCGTGAAGGGCGTCTGCGTGGTCTGGTCGCCCGTGCCGTCGAGGCCGACGACGAGGCCATAGCCCACCAGCTGGTTGGCGCGAACGCCCTGGACGCTGGCGATCTCCTTGAGCCGGACCGCATGGGCCGGGAGGGGCCACCACAGCGCCGCGCTTGCAGCCAGCACCGTGACGGCGATCAGAGATCTGAGAATTTTTTCCTGAGCGTCCATGATGAATCGTGTGTCGCGGCTAAAGAACCGCCGCACTCCGATTCTGGGAGTCGCTACAGGGGCAGAACACTCAAAAAGAAGCGACCGACCCAGCCTATTTCCTGAGCGTCGGCCTGTGCGCCGCGGCCACGGTGTTCGAGGCGCACATTGGCGATCTGGGTCGAGGCGACGGTGTTGCCCGGCTGGATGGCCCGCGGGTCGATCTGGCCCGAGAAGCGCAGCACGTCCACGTTCTGGTTCACGCCGATCTGCTTCTCGCCGGAGATGATCAGGTGTCCGTTGGACAGCACCTCGATCACCGTGGCGGTGATGTTCCCGGAGAAGTCGTTGGTGTTCTCGGTGCTGCCCTTGCCGGAGAAGTCGTTCTTCGTCGCGGCGTTGGCGGTCAGCTTGGACAGCGCGTTGTCCTTCAGGAAGGGGAAGGCGCCCACCGAGGTGTCCACCGTGCCGCTCTTGTTGATGCTGCTGGTGGACTTCTGCGTGGCCGAGACCTTCTCGGTGATGGTCACCGTCACCGTGTCGCCCACCTGGCGCGCTCGGTAGTCCTCGAACAACGGGCGGTAGGCGGCGTTCTGGTAGATCGAGCCATTGGCCACCAGCGGCGGCGCGACCACCACCGGGCGGGCCGAGGAGGGCTGGACCACGTCCACCTTGGGCGTGTAGGTCTGGGCGCAGGCCGACAGCGCGGCCGCGGCCACCAGGGTGGCGGCCTTGGAAAAGGCGGCGCGCATCACAGCTGCACCAGACGTTGCAGCATCTGGTCCGAGGTCTGGATGGACTTGGAGTTCAGCTCGTAGGCGCGCTGGGTCTGGATCATCGAGACCAGTTCCTCCACCACGTTCACGTTGGAGGTCTCCAGGAAGCCCTGGGCGAGCGAACCGAGGCCGTTGGTGTTCGGCGCACCCGTGTTCGGTGTGCCGGACGCGGCGGTCTCGATGTAGAGGTTCTCGCCGCGCGGCTCCAGGCCGGCCGGGTTGATGAAGGTGGCGAGCTGGATCTGCCCCAGCGTGGTGGGCGTCGCGTTGCCCGGCGTGGAGGCCGAGACCGTGCCGTCGTTGGCGATGGTGATCGAGCGTGCGTTGGCGGGGATGGTGATGCCCGGCTGCACGGCATAGCCGTTGTTGGTCACCAGCTGGCCCTGCGAGTCGATCTGGAAGGACCCGTCGCGGGTGTAGCCCGTGGTGCCGTCCGGCATGGTGATCGGGAAGAAGCCGTTGCCCTGGATGGCGACATCCAGCGTGCTGGTGGTCTGCTGCAGGCTGCCCTGGGAGAACTCGCGCGAGGTGGCCACCGGCCGCACGCCCAGGCCGGCCTGCAGCCCGGTGGGCAGCTGGGTCTGCTCCGAGCTGTTGGCGCCCACCTGGCGCAGGTTCTGGTACATCAGGTCCTCGAAGACGGCGTGCGACTTCTTGTAGCCGTTGGTCGAGCTGTTGGCCAGGTTGTGCGAGATGTGGTCCAGCTGGATCTGCTGGGCCTCCATGCCGGACTTCGAAATCCAGAGCGAGCGCATCATGGTGTTGATCCTTCAGTACTTCGTGGATCAGGCGTTGGACAGCAACTGCGCCGCGGCCTGATCGTCCTTCTCGGCGGTTGACATCAATCTCATCTGGGCCTCGAACTGGCGGGCCGCCGCGATCATCGACACCATGGTGCCGACGGCGCTGACGTTGGAGCCTTCCAGCGCGCTGTCCTGGATGCGGGCATTGGGGTCGGCGGCGAGGTCGCCGTCGGGGCCGCGGAAGAGCCCGTCCTCACCGCGGATGAGCTTGGCCTCGGCGGTCACCAGCTTGAGCTTGCCCACCGGCGTGACGGTGCCGTTGGCCTGCTTGGCGCTGACGGTGCCGTCCGGCGCGATGGTGGCCTCGGTGTCCGGCGGCAGCACGATGGGGCCGCCGTCGCCCATCACCGGCAGGCCGGTGAAGGTCTTCAGCGTGCCTTCGCTGTCGATGGTGAACGAGCCGCCGCGGGTGTAGGCCTCGGTGCCGTCCAGCGCCTGGACGGTCAGCCAGGTGTTGCCGGTGGCCGCGACGTCCAGCGGGCGGCCGGTGGCGTACACCGGGCCGGTGGAGTCGTCGTAGCCGGTGGTGGTCTCCAGCGAGAACACGCGGGTGCTCGCGCCGTCGCCGCGCACCGGCACGGCACGGAAGGCCTGCAGCTCGGCGCGGAAACCGGTGGTGGAGGCGTTGGCCAGGTTGTTCGACAGGATTTCCTGCCGCTGCATCGTGGCCTTCGCCCCGCTCATCGACAGGTAGATCATGCGGTCCATGCTGCGCTCCGCTTAGTTGGTCGTGAGTGCGGTACCGTGGACCGCCGGCCAGCCCGTAGGGCGCCGGCCGCTCCTCGACGGCCGCGAACGAAATGAGCTGGAGGCCGTCATCAGCGCAGGTTCACCAGCGTCTGCAGGATCTGGTCCTCGGCGCGGATGGTCTGGGCGTTGGCCTGGTAGGTGCGCTGCGCGACGATCATTGCCACCAGCTCGCCGGTCAGGTCGACGTTGGATTCCTCGAGCGCACCGGATTGCAGGATGCCGAAGTTGCTCGACGTGGGCGTGCCCATGATCGGATCGCCCGACGCATAGGTGCTGGCCCACTCGTTGCCGCCCAGCGGCTGCAGGCCCTGCACGTTGCGGAAGGTCGCCAGCTCGATCTGCCCCGCCGGCTTCGACTGGCCGTTGGAGTAGCGCGCCAGGATCACGCCGGAGGAGTCGATGCTGATGCTGGTGAGCTGGCCCGGGGCGTAGCCGGACTGCGTCAGGTTGGTGACCGAGAAGCTGCTGCCGTATTCGGTGGTGCTGGTCAGGTCCAGGTTGATGGGCGAGATGGCTTCCCACTTGCCCGCGCCGGAGGCGTCGGCGGGAATGTCGATCTGCCCGGCTGCCGCGGTGTTCCAGGTGATGGAGGCCGGCGTGCCGCCGCTGGAGTTGAAGCTCATCGTCGCCACCGGCACCGGGGCCGCGTTGCTGCCCAGGATGGTGTTGCCGTTGGCCGCGGCGTAGACCTCCCAGGTGTGCACACCGGACTTGCGGTAGTAGTAGGTCACCGCCACGTCCTGGCCCACCGCGTCGTACACCGTCTGTGAGGTGGCGTTGCTGTAGGAGCCCGATACCGGCGGGATCGCGAAGGCGACGGTCGAGACGTCGTCGCGCGAGTCGAGATTGACTTCCATCGTGATCTCGTCGGTCTGGCGCGGCGAGATGCCTGCGGTAGGCAACTGCAGCGGTTGGGCCGTGCCCGACAGGATGTTGCCCTGCGTGTCCGCCGGGT
Organism: Aquabacterium sp.; assembly: GCA_004322345.1. Lineage (GTDB taxonomy): Bacteria > Pseudomonadota > Gammaproteobacteria > Burkholderiales > Burkholderiaceae_C > Aquabacterium. Next base: position 11,374 of record SCTQ01000241.1, read on the forward strand.
AGCCCATCAGCTTGTGCTTCTGGTTGTTGACCAGGAAGCCGTCGCGGTCGAGCTTGAACTGGCCGTTGCGGGTGTAGGTGGTCGGGTTCTGGCCGTCGGTGACCTGGAAGAAGCCGGAGCCATTGATCGCCAGGTCCAGCGGGTTCTCGGTGGTGGTGATGTTGCCCTGAGTGAACTGCTGGGCCACGGCAGCGACGGTGGCGCCGATGCCGATGTTGTTGCTGCCGCCGCCGTTCATCGAGGTGGCGTACATGTCGGCGAACTCACCGCGCGAGGTCTTCGCGCCGAAGGTGTTGGCGTTGGCCACGTTGTTGCCGATCACCTCCAGGTTCTTGCTGGAGACGTTCAGACCGGACAGACCTTGTTGAAAACCCATGGTGATTCCTTTCGTGGCTCACTTGCGCGAGGTACTGCTGCGATGGCGGGAGGGATGCAGGGGAGGGCGCATCAGGAAATGGCCTTGATGTCGCTCAGCTTGGCGGTCTTGCCGCTGCCCAGCTCGAGCTGGAGGCTGCCGCCGGAGTTGCTGACGGCGCTGACCGAGTCGACGTTGATCGCGGTGGAGGTCACCACCTTGTCGCCGGTGGTGGCGCTGACGCGGAAGCTGACGCCGGTGGTGGGCATGCCGGTGCCCGGCTCCCAGGTGAAGGCATGCAGGCCGGCGTCCTGCTTGGTGTAGGTCAGGGTGTCGACGACGGTGCCGCCGGCGGTCAGCACCTCGACCTTGACCTTGTCCGCCGCGCTGGCCAGCTCGTAGCCCGCGGTGGCCTTGCCTTCGGAGACCGTCAGGTCGTTGCCGGCGACGACGACGTTGTGTCCGACCAGCGAGGCACCCTGCATCATCTGCGACTGGGTGACGACCGAGGACATGTCGGTGATCGTGGAGTTCAGCTTCTCGATGCCGCTGACCGTGTTGATCTGCGCCATCTGCGTGGTGACCTGCGCGTTGTCCATCGGGTTGAGCGGGTCCTGGTTCTTCATCTGCGCGACCAGCAGCTTGAGGAAACGGTCCGAGGTGGCCGCCGCCGTCGTCGTGTCGTTCGCACTGGTGCCCGAGCCCAGGGTGCTCTTGGCCGCGTTGTTGGAGTTGATGGTGTCGATGACGCTGCTCATGTGCGTGTCCTAACGTTGGTTGCCCTGGCGGATGTCAGCCCTGGCCCATCTGCAGCGTCTTGAGCAGCAGCGACTTGGCGGTGTTCATCACTTCGATGTTGTTTTGATAGGAGCGGGAGGCCGAGATCATGTTGACCATCTCCTCCACCGAGTTGACGTTGCTGTAGGTCACGTAGCCGTCGGCATCGGCCGCGGGGTTGGCCGGCTCGTGCACGCGGCGCCCCGGCGCCTGCGACTCGGAGACCTGCGAGACCTTGACGCCCGCGGTTCCCAGCGTGCCCATCAGCTGGGTCTGGAAGGTCACCTGGCGTGCCTTGTAGGCCGAGCCATCGGGGCCGGCCACGGTGTCGGCGTTGGCCAGGTTGGAGGCCACGGTGTTCAGCCGCTGCGACTGCGCACTGACCGCGCTTCCGCTGACGTTGAAGATGTCGAACATGGACATGGCTGCTCTCCTGGTCTATCAGCCCTGGCCCGAGATGGCCGAGAGCATGGTGCGGACCTGGCTGTTGATGAAGCGCAGGGTCGCTTCGTAGCGCACGGTGTTGTCCGCGAAGTTCGCGCGCTCGCGATCCATGTCCACCGTGTTGCTGTCCAGGTTGGTCTGGGCCGCGGTGGCGTAGTTGAGCTGGGGCTGCGGGCCGCTGCCCGCAGGCTGGCCGCCGATGCCGATGTGGCCGGACTGCGTGGCGGTCATGCTGACGCCGCCGGCCGACTTGTCACCCACGGCCTCGCGCAGTGCGCGGCCGAAGTCGAAGTCGCGCGCCACGTAACCCGGCGTGTCGCCGTTGGCCATGTTGCTGGCGATCAGGCGCTGGCGCTCGGCGCGCAGCACCAGGGCCTGGGCCTGGAAATCCAGCGAGTTGGTCAGACGGTCCAGCATGTCGTCCCCCGGCGCGGATGGTTGAAGAAGGGCATGTACTTCATGTGTGGGTTCGGTCCTCGGGCCGCTCGGGGAACTGCTGATCCAGATCGGCCTTTGGCGTGTTGGCAGTGATTCTTGAAGCGCGGTCCGGTCAACATGAGTCCGAATAGCAGGGCTTACCGGCTTCAATTCCGGGCCGCCGCGGACCGCCGCTTGCATACAGTGACGGTGTCATGAACCGATCTGCCCAACTCGTCACGATGTGCCTGGCCTGGCTGCTGAGCCTGGCCTGCGCATGCGTGCATGCGGCCCCGAAGGCCCCGGCCGAACTGCCGGCGAAGATCGAGGGCGCCGTGCCCACGGTGGCCAACGTCCTGGCCCAGCAGATCGCGCAGCAGACGCTGGAACTGGTGAAGCAGTTCACGCCGCGCTCCGTGCCCCGCATGGTGGGCGGCGAGCAGGTGGGCGAAGTGCCCGTCCAGCGCATCGAGGTGGTGATGGGCCAGGCGGACGCCCGGCTGCGCCTGAACCCTTGCGAGGAGGCGGTGGTCTTCGTGCCGGCGACGGTCAAGCTGTGGGGCCGCACCCGCATCGGCCTGCGCTGCGACCGCGGTGCCTCGCGCTGGAGCATCACCTTGCCCTTGACCGTGCGTGCCTTCGGCCAGGGCGTGGTGCCGGTCACCGCGCTGCCGCCCGGCACGGAAATGGCGGCCGGCGACCTGCGCCTGGACGAAGTCGACCTGGCCGCCGAATCCGCCCCCGCGGTGTTGTCCCTGGACGACGCCGTCGGACGCCAACTGATGCGCGGCCTGGCACCCGGTGCCAGCCTGCGCGCGTCCTATCTGAAACCCCGCCGCTACTTCTCTGCAGGCGACCCCGTGCGCCTGGTCGTGAAGGGCAGCGGCTTCTCGGTCAGCGGCGAAGGCCAGGCCCTGGTCCCCGGCGAAGATGGGCAATGCGCCCGTATCCGGACCGAGGGCGGTCGTGTAATCTGCGGGCGCCCGATAGGCGACCGACTAGCGGAGGTTGGCTTGTGAGAAAAGACCCCCTCGTTCCCGCTCGACGAAACTTGACCCCCCTGCACCCGGGGGAGTGTGTCTTTGTTACGGCCTCTCAAGTTCTCATATCCAGGGTCGATACCCATCCTGTAGCGGCTGGTGTCAAGCCGGCACGAAGGAGAAATTCATGAAAGTGGGTAGCGCATCTGACAAGGGTGTGGGTTCCGTAGGTAGTACGCAATCCGTTTCCGAAGGCCGTGGTGCCGTGGAAGGCAAGTCCAGCGAGAAGACCCAAGGCGCAGGCCGCGTCGAGGACCAGTCGACGGTCAAGCTGTCGAAGGCGGCCTCGCAGCTGCTGTCCAGCTCGAGCACCTCGGGCGACTTCGACGCCGAGAAGGTCGATCGCGTCCGCAAGTCCATCGAGGACGGCAGCTACAAGATCGACGCCGGTGCCATCGCCGACAAGCTGATCGCCAACGCATCGGAAGTCTTGAACCGGAATTCGAACTGATCCCGGCCGGGATCGGTTCGCCACGGGCCACAACGTCCTCGGACGTCCGGCCCGAGCGCCTGCCCCGCGTGGCAAGCCATCGTCTCTAGCAGTACCTGGTCTTGAAGATGTCCACGCCATCGCACGCCTCGCCCGCCTCCGCGGTTCTTTCCACGGCTTCCCTGTCGGGAGGCGCGCCGGCGCCCGTGCCGAATCTCGAGCCCATGCTTGCTGCGGTCGAGAAGCACCTGGAAGGCCTGGGTGATGCCTTGCGCGCACGCGACGCGCGCGCGATCGACCACGAGTCCACCGAGCTGCACCGTGCCCTCGTGCGCGCGCTGGACGGGTTCACTGCCGCGGCCAAGCATGGCCCGGTACGCGGCGACCTGCGCGACCGCCTGGCGCAGGCCAGCGGCAAGGTGGTAGTCCACCGCGAATGCCTGGCTCGCGCCACGGCCGCCCTGGATCGAGCGGTCGACGCGCTGATGCCGCGTGACGGCGGCGGGGGGGTCTACAACGCCCAGGGCAGCACCCGCTCGGCCCTGCCGCAAGGCGGCGTGATCGCCTGAATCCCCCGCGGCCCTGGCCTCAGATCTGGACGCGCAGGACGCGTCCTTTTTGGTTGTCGGTCAGCAGGTAGAGCGCGCCGTCCGGACCCTGGCGCACGTCGCGGATGCGTTCGCCCAGGTCGGTGAACAGCGCCTCGCGGCCCGCCACCTCGTTGCCCTTGAGGCCGACGCGCCACAGCGCCTTGCCGGCCAGCGCGCCGATGAAGAGGCTGCCGCGCCAGGCTGCGGGCAGCTTCGTGCCGGTGCCGAAGGCCATGCCGCAGGGGGCGATGGACGGCGTCCACCAGATCAGCGGCGGCTCGATGCCCGGCTTGCTGCTGCCTTCGCCGATGGGCAGGCCGCTGCCGTACTCCTGTCCAAAGGTGATCGCTGGCCAGCCGTAGTTGCGCCCGGGTCGCACGATGTTCAGTTCGTCGCCCCCCTGCGGCCCGTGCTCATGGGTCCATAGCTCGCCGGTCTGCGGATGCAGCGCGGCGCCCTGCACGTTGCGGTGTCCATGGCTGTAGATCTCGGCACGCATGCCCGCTCGGCCGACGTAGGGGTTGTCGGCCGGGATGCTGCCATCGGGCCGGATGCGCACCACCTTGCCCAGCAGGCTGCCCAGGTCCTGCGCCTGCTCGCGGTAGCGGAAGCGTTCGCCCAGGGTGACGAAGAGCGTGCCGTCGCGCCCGAAGACCAGCCGGCTGCCGAAGTGCGCGCTGCCGCCCACTTTGGGCTGGCGGAAGATCACCTGCAGGTCGTCGAGCCGGCTGTGGTCGGCGGCCAGCCGGCCGCGGGCGACGCTGGTGCCGTTGCGCCCGGCCTCGGGGCCGCTGCCGGCCTCGGCGTAACTCAGGTAGACGAGGCGGTTGGAGGCGAAGGCCGGGTCCAGCGCCACGTCCAGCAGGCCGCCCTGGCCTTCATTCAGCACGGCAGGGACGCCGGTGATGGGGCGCGGGCGCAGCCTGCCGTCGGGCTCCAGTCGGCGCAAGCGGCCGGGTCGTTCGGTGACGAGGGCGCCGCCATCGGGCAGGAAGGCCAGGCTCCAGGGCAGTTCCAGGCCCTCGGCGTGGGTCAGGGCGCGGGCGCCCGAGGCATCGGGCCGTACCTGCGAGCCGTCGGTGCGGCTGCAGGCGCCCAGGCCCAGCGCCGCGCCGGCGGCCAGGGTGCGCAACGCGCCGCGCCGGTCCGTGCGCCGGGACATGGTCGGGCTCAGCCGGCAGCCGTGTTGATGGAGGCGGGCGGCTGCAGGCCCAGCACACGCATGCGCGCACGCTCGTCCATGGCCTGCGCCAGCTCGCGGGCGAACTCGGCCTGGACGCGCCAGGCGCCGTCCACGTCCGCATCGACCGAGGAGATGCGCACCAGCATGCCGTCGAGGATCTCGCCTTTCAGCCCGAAGAGCACCTGGCGCAGGTGGAACTCGCGCGCGTCGGGCACCACCTCGTCACCCAGCACGGTCCAATAGGTGATGGGCTCGATGCGCGAGCCCAGGCGGGCGACCAGGCGCGTCACCGGGATGCGGCGCCCCGCCAGGTCGATGCGGCCGCCGCGCACGCCGTCCACGCTGTAGCCGCTGCCGACGTAGCAGATCTCCGGCCGATGCATCTGCAGGCCCGCGGACTGCTCGCCGCCATAGGCGACCGACAGCATCATGCGGTGGCCCTTGCCGTCGACGTAGGTGCGCTCCAGCACCTGGTCGTAGATCTGGTAGAGCTTGCCCTGCTGGTCGGCCGACAGCACGAAGGCCTCGCCAATGCGATCGGTCTTCCAGGTGCCGACGCTGCGCGGGAAGAGGTCCTCCAGCGGCAGGTGGCGCCGCTTCTCGTCGAACTTCAGCTTGGGCTTGAGCCAGCTCGACAGCCCGGCCGTGAGGCCCAGGCCCAGCGCAACGGCGACGGCCTTGCGGCGCGTGGGGAAGCTGCTCATGCCGCGAACCTCGCGGGCAGGACCGCTCCGAGCAGCCGGTCCAGGCTGCCGATCAGCGCCAGCGCCACGGCGAACAGAACCAGACCGGCCAGACCGTGCACGGCGCCCTGGCCCACCGCGTCACCCAGGTGATAGGTGACCAGGCACAGGATCACCACGCGCACGACGTTGGCCACGAAGGACACCGGCAGCACCAGCACCGCGAGGCACGCGTTGCGCACCCAGGAGCGGTAGTTCATCAGGTAGGTGTAGAGCAGGCCCATGGCTTCCAGCGTGAACATCGTGTGCAGGCCGGCACAGGCCTCGGCCACCAGCAGCTGGTATTGCCCGACGGTGATGACGACGCCCGAGCGCCCGGCCGGATAACCCACCCAGGACATCAGCTTGGCTGCCACCAGCGACACCGCGGCCTGCAGCGGGCCGGTGAGCTTGATCACCAGCGAATAGGGCAGGGGCACGATGAACAGCAGCAGGAAGAAGGCGAACCAGACCGGCCGCAGCGCGCGCCAGCCCTTGAAGCAGACCAGGGTCGCGGCCAGCACCAGCACCAGCGCGATGAGCTCGATGCGCAGGTACTGCTGCGTGCGGCCGAAGACGTAGGCCAGCAGGCCGAGCACCAGCAAGGCGATGCCCGAAGCCGGTGTCTGCGAGGGCAGGGCCGCCAGCTCGTCGCCCTTGCGATGGAAGAGCCACGCGGTGACGGCCAGCAGCAGCAGCTCGTGGCCGCGGCTTTCCGAGGCCCATGGGCCGTAGAGGAAGTCGACATAACTCGGCACGAAGAGCGCGAGCAGGCCCAGCAGGACCAGCAGCAGCGACCGGTCTCGCAGGACCGCGCCGGGGCGGGGCTGCGGCGTGTCGGCCATCGACGGGGGCAACAGGGTGGTTGGCATGGAGGTGCGCGCTGCGCGCAGCGGACTAGGGCCTGTTGACACGACCGGAGGACACGCGCTGGAGCCTGGCCAGGCGCTGGGCCGGCGCGGCGGAGGCCGTGTGCGCTTCGGCACACGACGAGGCTGCAATGACGCCCAGCGCCTTGCCAGGCTCCAGCCCTTCGCGTGCCCTCAGGAAAGGGGCGCCCTGCGCGTTGCAAGTGCTCGCCGTGGCCACCGCCACGTCCGCGCTTTGCGCCTCGATGGCGCCCGTTTCCTGAGTCACGTGTGTCCTCCGGTCGTGTCGACAGGCCCTAGTCGCTGGCAGCCGGGGCCACCTGCGGCGCAGCGGAGGCGGCCGGGCCGGGGGCGCCGCCGCCGCGCGCGAAGCTGCCCACGATCTGCACGTCGGCCTTGTCGCGCAGCGCCTTCATGCCCTGGGCCACAAGCTGGCGCCGGCGGTCGTTGGACAGGAAGCTGCGGATGGCGTCGCGTGCGGCGGCACGTTCGATGGGCAGGGGTTCGGCCTGCAGCACCGTGAGCACCAGGGCGCCGGTGGGGCGGGGGATGAGCAGCGACGCGCCGGGCCTGAGGTCGCCGACGCGGTCCAGCACCTGCAGCGGCAGTTCCTCGGCCAGCATCGAGGTCTGGCGGGTGTTGAAGTCCAGCGAGCGGGCGCGCAGGGCGGCTTCCACCGCATGCGGGTCAGCGGCGGAGGCGACTTCGGCGGCCAGGCCCTGCAGGGCCTCGGGCGCGGCCTGCACCTTGAACTCCTGCAGCTGGTAGCGCTGGCGTTGGCGGAAGAGCTTGGGATGCTCGTCGTAGTAGCGGTCGATCTCGTCGCTGCTGGGCGAGACGGCGGCGTCGGCCAGCTTGTCCTGGTAGGCGCGTGCCAGCACTTCGCGGCGGGCGATTTCCAGCGCTTGCAGGACCTGCGGGTCGCTGTCCAGGCCATCCTTGCGCGCAGCCTGGGCTGCGAGTTCCTGCTCGACCAGGGTGTCGAGCACGTGCGCGGGTGCGTTGTCGCCGAACTGGGCTCCCAGCCGCGGCTGGCGCTGGAGCATGGCCTGCACCTGGTGGGTCGAGATCTCGTCGCCGTTGACGCGCGCCGCGACCTGGGTGCTGGTCGGCGCCTGCCGATTGCAGCCGGCCAGAGCCAGCGCCAGCAAGCCGGCGGCAGCGGCAATTTCGATGGGGCGGCGAATACGTTGAGTCATGAATTCCAAATCGGGCTCCAGGTGCCGCGCGGCGGCGCCATCGGGTCTGGTCGGATCGCGGCCGGAAATCGGCGGCAGGCGCAAGGCTAGCGCCTGTCGCACCCGCCATTCCCCCGAATTGCCAGCAATATCGGGAAACCGCACGCCAGCGGGGAGATTCATGCTTCCTCGGCGTGGTTCCGTGGTGGGCACGAAGCGGGCGCCAAAAGAAAAATGCGGACCGATGGGTCCGCATTCCGTATCGGTCCCGCGCTGGGCGGGACGACGATCGAAGCCCCGCTCAGCGAGCCTTGCGACGACGCATCAGCATCGCGACGCCGGCCAGGCCGACCAGCGTGATCGCGTAGTCCTCGGGTTCCGGCACCGGCACGGCAACCGCGTGGATCGCACCCAGGTAGGCACCGCCGACGAAGCCGGTGACCTTGCCGGTGACGGCCAGCTGGTAGCTGCCCGTCAGCAGGTCCTTGAAGGTGAAACCGTCGTTCGGGTTCAGATCCTGGGAGGTGGTGATGCTGGCGCCGCTCAGGGAGACCGAGCTCAAGTCCACGTTGTACCAGTTGCCGATGTCCAGCTCGAAGGTGCCGCCGGCGACGAGGCCGTCGTTGGTCAGCGTGAAGGTGTAGTAGTCGGTGAAGGTGGTCGTGCCGGCACTGAGGGTGTTGCCGAACCACGTCCATTCGTCGTGCAGGGCGCCCAGGTCGGTCGCAGCGTGCGCCGGGGCAGACAGCAGGGCGCCGGTCAGGGCGGCGGCGAGAGCGATAGACCGCAGGTTGACATTCACAGTGATTACTCCTCAGTACAGCTTGAGTACGACATAAGTTACAGACAGTATCAGCGCGGCAGTCGGCTTACGTAACCCCTAGGCTAAGGGGACTTTGCACTGTCATGGGGCGGACACCTCTGCCCATCTTCAGCCCAGAAAGCGGGCCATCCAGGTGCGCGACGCCGCCACGGCCTCGAGACTCCATTCGCGGAACTGCAGTTCATGGTTTGCCTGCGCGATCACATGGATTTGATAGTGCGCGTCCTGATATTTGCCGCCCAACCGTGGTCCCAATACTCCGGATTCAAATTCCAGCCAGAGATTGTCGCTGCCCCCGAAAATCATCAAATGGGATATTCCGTTGCGCTGCAGACTGCGGAAACTCTCCATGAAATATGGGTTTTCATCGGGAATGGGTTGGTCGGCGGGCGCCGCCGGCTGCACCCAGCCGCGTGCGGTGGTGCTCAGCACCCCCAGCAGCCCGCGGAAGTCGGTCTCGCCGCGCGCCACGCGCAGCCAGGCGTCCTTGGACGTCAGCTTCTTCAGATAGGAGCGCGTGTGCTGGCGGGCCACGTCGTAGGCCATGCCCGCGCTCTCCTCACCCGATAGCGGCGGCAGGCTGACCGAGGTGCCGAAGGACAACACGCCCTGCACGGAAGCTGGCTCACGCCAGGCTGCCAACTGGGCGGTGAGGGCGCCGCCGCACACCCCGCCCATCACGACGCTGCGCACGC
>SCTQ01000242.1 GCA_004322345.1 Aquabacterium sp.
GCACCGCAGGGGATCGCCCGTGACCACGGGCGACGAGGACGTCGGGGTGTGTTTCTTTGCTTCCTTTCTTTGCACAAGCAAAGAAAGGAAGTCGGCCGCCGGGCCGAAATCCCGGCGCAGGGTACCCGAGCCGAACGGGACCAAAGCAAGAAGCTCAACAGCAACCAGCAACCAGCAACCAGCAGCCGAAGGTGGCACCATCGCCACCCCATGCTCGACCCCACGACCAAACGCACCTTGCCCTGGCTGGTCGCCGTCGCCTTCTTCATGCAGGCCCTCGACGCCACCATTCTCAACACCGCCTTGCCCACGATGGCAAGAGACCTCGGCGAAAGCCCGCTGCGCATGCAGTCGGTGGTCGTGGCCTACATGCTCACCGTGGCGCTGCTGATCCCGGCGTCGGGCTGGCTGGCCGACCGCTTCGGCACGCGGCGGGTGTTCGTCGCGGCCATCACGCTGTTCAGCCTCGGGTCGCTGCTGTGCGCGCTGTCGCCCAAGCTGCCGCTGCTGGTGGCCGCGCGCGTGGTGCAGGGCATGGGCGGGGCGCTGCTGCTGCCGGTGGGGCGGCTGGCCATCCTGCGCAGCTTTCCGAAGGCCGAGCTGATCGGTGCGCTGACCTTCGTCACCATCCCCGGCCTCGTCGGTCCGCTGGTGGGGCCGACCTTGGGCGGCTGGCTGGTGGAGGTGGCCACCTGGCACTGGGTCTTCCTGATCAACCTGCCGGTGGGCGCGGCGGGCATCGTGGCCTCGCTGCGCTTCATGCCGGACATCCGTGGCGCGGGCTCGCGCTTCGACTGGGGCGGCTTCGTCCTGTTCTCGTCCGGACTGGTGATGGTGTCGATGAGGCTGCAGGGCTTCGGCGAGCGTGCGCTGAGCGCGGCTTTGTCGCTGCTGCTGGTCAGCGGCGGGCTGGCGTCGATGCTGGGCTACTGGCTGCACGCGGCGCGGACGCCGCGCCCGCTGTTCAGCCTGGACCTGTTCAAGATCCCGACCTTCTCGATCGGCCTGGCGGGCAACCTGTTCTCGCGCCTGGGCAGCGGTGCGATGCCTTTCCTGATGCCGCTGTTCCTGCAGGTGGGGCTGGGCATCCCGCCGGCGCAGGCCGGCATGACGATGATCCCCACGGTGCTGGGCGCGATGCTCTGCAAGCTCTTCGCCGAGTCCACGATCAAGCGCTTCGGCTACCGTCGCGTGCTGGTGTCCAACACCCTGGTGCTGGGTTCGATGATGGCCGGCTTCTCGCTGGTCGGGCAGGGCACGCCGCACGGGGTGATCGTGGCCCTGCTGGGCGTCTTCGGCGTCGTCAATTCGTTGCAGTTCACCGCGATGAACACGCTGACCCTGGGCGACCTGGGCGACACCCATGCCAGCTCGGGAAACAGCCTGCTGTCGGTCGTGATGCAGCTGTCCATGAGCCTGGGGGTGGCGGCAGCCGGTGCGCTGCTGGCGGCCTTCGCGGGGCCGGCCACGGCCACCGGCAGCGGCATCGTGCTGCAGGCGTTTCGCGGCACCTTCGTCTGCATGGGTGTGCTGTCGGCGCTGGCGGCGACGATCTTTTTCCAGCTGGGGCGGGCGGAGGCGCCGGCCGGCAGGCCGGCCGTGGTGGACGAAGGCTGAGCGCCCTTCAGCGGAAGGCCGCCTCCAGCGCCTGCAGGCCCACCTTGGGATCCAGCATGCCGTTGTAGATCTCGGGGATCGCACGCTGCACGCCCAGCAGCCGGTAGACGGCCAGCATCGCGCAGCGCACCGAGTACTCGACGGTGAAAACGACGTCGTCCTCCAGTTCGACGAACTGGCCGAGGAAGGCGAAGTTGCGCGCGCCCTGCGGCAGCACCAGCGGCCGGTCGCCGGGCGAGCGGCAGGCGAAGAGAGCCGAGGCGTAGGGCATGATCACCGTGGTCACCTCGGTGGTGCCCAGCACGTGGTCGAGGATGTCGTCGAAGCCCAGCTGGCGCACCAGCTCCTCCAGGATCTCGCGGCCGGTGGCCTGGCTCATCGGCTTGCGGACGTAGTCGCCCGTCTCGTCGACCTGGAAGCCGTAGCCCCACAGCGTGAAGGTGCCCGGCGGCAGGTCGACGAAATGCGGCTGATGCGGCACGACGATGGACAGGTGCCAGCCCGACTCGTACCAGGTCATCAGCGCGCCGGTGCCGGGTTCGTTGCCGCTGTAGGCGGTGATGCGCCGAAGCAGGGTGTCGTCCTTCATCGTCAGCGTGAAGGACTCCCACTTGTGCTCGTCCACGTTGCCGCAGAAGGCCGCGGGGCGGCCGAAGTCCGGCGCCTTGCGGGCGATGCGCTCCCACAGCGCCCAGCCGTGGTCGCGCCGGTCGCGTACCAGCTCGGGCACGTCGTCGTTGCCGCCGTAGCGGGCGTCGGCGGTGATGGAGCCCAGCGTGAAGAAGGCCAGGTCGTTCTCACCCAGCACGAGCTGCGCGCTGCCCTGGGCGTTCTCCAGGTGCAGCACGGTGGCGCGCCGCGTGCCGTCGGCGGCGCTGGCGAAGTCGGCGTCGGTCACGCGCTGGCCGAAGCGCACGTCCACGCCCTGGGCCGTCAGCCAGCGCTGCAGCGGCACCACCAGCGAGTCGTACTGGTTGTACTTCGTGCGCTTCACACCGGCCAGGGTGTGGATGCGCGGGAACTCCTGGACGAAGCGCAGGAAGTAGCGCCGCAGCTCGGCCGCGCTGTGCCATTTCTGGAAGGCGAAGGTGGTGCGCCACATGCGCCAGAAGTTGGACTGGAAGAACTCGTCCTCGAAGAACTCGTCGATGCGCCGGCTGCCGATGCGCGCCTCGCCCAGCGCCAGCAGGCGCAGCATCTGCATGCGCGCGCGCACGCTCAGGCCCAGGTGGGCGGCGTCCTGGATCACGTGCTGGGCGTCGATGAGGCGGGCGCGGGCCTCGGTCTTCACCTCGGCGTTGAAGCGCAGGCATTCCTCGCGCACCGAGACCGCCGGATCCTCCAGCGACGGGATGCCGGCATAGAGGTCCCACAGGCAGAGGTAGGTCTCGTCGGTGAGCATGCGCCCGCCGCGCGTGACCCACGCGCGCTGCGGCGGCCGGCCGGGCGTCTGCGCGCCGTCCAGCGAGCCGCCGGGCAGCCCCAGCTCCTCCAGGATGTGCACCTGGGCCGGCGGGACGCCCGCGTCGCGGATGGCGAAGGCCGCCGCCGCCATGCCGGCAATGCCGCCGCCGACGATCCACAGGTGGGCGTCGCCTGCCGGGACGACGGACGGGTTGGGGGCGGGCTGCATGCAATCTCCTGGTTGTCCGCGATCGCGGGATGACGGCCAGCATGCGCCCGCAAGCTGAACGCAGGCATGACGCCCGAGGCCCGCACCCGGCATAGCCAGGCGCGGCAGGGGGCGGCTCCTACAATGCCCCGATGCACGCCCCTGATTCCGCAGAGCAACCCCAAGCCGGCTCGTCGGGCCGCCTGCTCGACAACCTCAACCCCGAACAGCTCGCCGCGGTCACCCAGCCGCCGGGCGCCTCGCTGATCCTGGCCGGCGCGGGCTCCGGCAAGACGCGCGTGCTGACCACCCGCATCGCCTGGCTGATGTCCACCGGCCAGGTCTCGCCCGCGGGCGTGATGGCGGTCACCTTCACCAACAAGGCGGCCAAGGAGATGCTCACGCGCCTGTCGGCCATGCTGCCGGTGAACACGCGCGGGATGTGGATCGGCACCTTCCACGGCCTGTGCAACCGCTTCCTGCGGGCGCACTGGAAGCTGGCAGGCCTGCCCCAGGGCTTCCAGATCCTGGACACCCAGGACCAGCTCTCCGCCGTCAAGCGCGTGATCAAGGCGCTGAAGTTCGACGAGGAGCGCGTGATCCCCAAGCAGACCACCTGGTTCATCGCGGGGTCCAAGGAAGAGGGCCTGCGCCCGAAGGACATCACCCCGCGCGACGAGCTCGGCCGCATGCAGCTGGCCGTCTACCAGGCCTACGAGGAGCAGTGCCAGCGCGAGGGCGTGGTCGACTTCGCCGAGCTGATGCTGCGCACCTACGAGCTGCTGCGTGACCACGAGGAGCTGCGCGAGCACTACCGTCGCCGCTTCCGCCACATCCTGGTCGACGAGTTCCAGGACACCAACAAGCTGCAGTACGCCTGGCTGAAGATGTTCGCCGGGCCGCAGACCAGCGTCTTCGCCGTGGGCGACGACGACCAGAGCATCTATGCCTTCCGCGGCGCGCAGGTGGGCAACATGTCGCTGTTCGAGCGTGAGTTCCGCGTGCAGCAGGTGGTCAAGCTGGAGCGCAACTACCGCAGCTTCGGCAACATCCTGGACACCGCGAACGCGCTGATCGCCAACAACACGAAGCGCCTGGGCAAGAACCTGACGACGGATGCCGGCGCAGGCGAGCCGGTGCGCGTCAACGAATCGGCCAGCGACTACGCCGAGGCGCAGTGGATCCTCGACGAGGCGCGCCAGCTGCACCGCGACGGCACGCCGCGCAGCGAGATCGCGCTGCTCTACCGCAGCAACGCACAGTCGCGGGTGCTGGAGTCCGCGCTGTTCAACGCCGGCATCCCCTACCGCGTCTACGGCGGCCTGCGCTTCTTCGAGCGCGCGGAAATCAAGCATGCGCTGGCCTACCTGCGCCTGCTGGAGAACGCCAACGACGACACCAGCTTCCTGCGTGTCGTCAACTTCCCCACCCGCGGCATCGGCGCGCGCACCGTGGAGCAGCTGCAG
>SCTQ01000243.1 GCA_004322345.1 Aquabacterium sp.
CCTGGCCATGCACCTGTCCATCGCCGAGCAGGTCAGCATCGACCAGCCGCCGGGCATCCGCCAGGCCGTGGACCTGCTGGCGCGCCGGCGCAGCTCGCTGCACGACGCCCATCACGAGGTGATGGAGTGCCTGGGGCAGATGCTGTGGGAATCCCAGCGCAGCGGGCGGCCGCCGGACGGGGAGGCCTACATCGACTGCGTGAGGCGGCGGGCCACTTCCTGACGGCGGCCCGAAAGCAAAACGCCCCGCGATGCGGGGCGTTGTCGTTTCAACGGGTTCAGCGGCTCTTGGAAACGAAGCGCGATTCCGGCACCGTCTTCAGGTCTTCGCTGGGCAGCGAGCCGATGTAGTTGGCCAGCTTCTTCAGCTCGGCATGGGTGAAGGGCTTCACCTGGGCCGACATGATCGCGTTGGAGCGGCCGACCTTCGGGTTCTTCTCGGTCTGGTAGGCCTTCAGCGCGACGAAGAGGTAGTCGGCGTATTGGCCGGCCAGCTTGGGGTAGCTGGGGTCGATCGGCGAATTCAGGTTCGCGCCGTGGCAGGTCAGGCAGTTGCCCTTCTTCAGCAGCTCGGCCACGTCCGCCGGCGGGTTCAGCGCGGCGGCCTGGGCCGGGGCAGCAGACCCCTCCTTGCCCAGCTGCTCGTAGTAGGCGGCGACGTCGGCGATGTCCTGGTCCGTCAACGAGGCGGCGATGCCGTGCATCGTCGGGTGCTTGCGCTCGCCCTTGCGGTAGGCGGCCAGCGCGGAGCTCAGGTAGGTCGCGCCCTGGCCGGCGATCTTGGGCACCTTGTGCACCTCGGGGAAGCTGGCCTGGTAGCCGGGGATGTTGTGGCAGCCCAGGCACATCGCGATCTTGTGTTTGCCGTCGGCGGCCTTGCCGGCCTTCGCGTCCTGCGCCGCGGCGCCGGTGGACAGGAGGCCCGCGATGGCGGCGGCGCCGATCAGGGTGGTCAGCTTGGATGCAGCGAGGATCGGGCGTTTCATGTGTCCGGCAACCGTTGGGGGTGGAGCGGTGGGAAGACAGCTGGCGCTGGGTTCTCTCTTCTGTGGAGCCTGCCGCCCATGAGCCTGCGGCAGCCGGCGATTATATGCAGCGCCTTATACTGGTTCGTACCCTTATCAGCCCCAACCGCAAGAGCGCAGGCCATGAAGTTCGAAGGTTCCCAAAACTACGTCGCCACCGATGACCTGCGCCTGGCGGTGAACGCGGCGCTGGCCCTCAAGCGGCCGCTGCTGGTCAAGGGCGAGCCCGGCACCGGCAAGACGATGCTGGCCGAGGAAGTCTCCCAGGCCCTGGGCATGCCGCTGCTCCAGTGGCACATCAAGTCCACCACCAAGGCCCAGCAGGGCCTGTACGAGTACGACGCCGTCAGCCGCCTGCGCGACAGCCAGCTGGGCGAGGAGCGCGTCAAGGACATCCACAACTACATCGTCAAGGGCGTGCTGTGGCAGGCCTTCACGGCGCCGCAGCAGGTGGCCCTGCTGATCGACGAGATCGACAAGGCCGACATCGAATTCCCCAATGACCTGCTGCGCGAACTCGACCGCATGGAGTTCTACGTCTACGAGACGCGCCAGACCATCCAGGCCGTGCACCGCCCTCTGGTGATCATCACGTCCAACAACGAGAAGGACCTGCCGGACGCCTTCCTGCGCCGCTGCTTCTTCCACTACATCAAGTTCCCGGAAGCCGACACGATGCGCCGCATCGTCGAGGTCCACTTCCCCGGCCTCAAGCAGGAGCTGCTGTCGGCCGCACTGCGCACTTTCTACGACATCCGCAACCTGCCGGGCCTGAAGAAGCGGCCCTCGACCAGCGAATTCCTCGACTGGTTCAAGCTGCTGGTGGCCGACGACGTCTCGCCCGCCTCGCTGCGCGGCAAGGACGACACCCTCGCCATCCCGCCGGCCGTGGGGGCGCTGCTGAAGAACGAGCAGGACCTCAGCCTGTTCGAAAAGCTCATCTACATGGCGCGGCATAACCGCTAGGGGATGGTGCCCCTCGGTCCACGGGTACGTGGACCGCTCCCCGTGGGGACGGCGGGACGGCGGGCCGGCTTGGGAGCGGCCCGGCGCTCGGCCCCTGCCGCCTCCGCCAGCCGGTGATGCCGGCGGGAGCGGTGAACAGGCGCTGCGGGGCGGCCCGGCGCTCGAGTCATGTGGGCCCCTCTGCGGCCTCTACCAGCCCATGGTGCCGACGGGAGCCTCGGGCAACCCCGCGGCGCTCACAGTTCCCTTGAAGGCAGCGGGTCGCGCTCCGGCGCCGGGTCGGCCATCACCACGCGGTCGCGGCCGTCGGCCTTGGCTCGGTAGAGCGCCTGGTCGGCGCGGTTGAGCAGGGTCAGCAGCGGCTCGGTCGGGTCGCTGGCCGGGGCCACGCCGACGCTCACCGTCACCGAGATCGTCTCGTCGCTCCAGGGCACGGGCGTGCGGCGCACGGCCTCGCGCAGGCGCTCGCCGGCCTGCTGGGCGCCCTCGTGCAGGGTGAAGGGCAGCAGCACGCAGAACTCCTCGCCGCCGAAGCGCGCCACGCGGTCCACCTCCCGGGCCTGGGACTCCAGCGTGCGGGCGACGCTGGCCAGCACGGCGTCGCCCGCCGGGTGCCCCAGGCGGTCGTTGATGCGCTTGAAGTGGTCGATGTCCACCAGCATCACCGCGAAGGGCTGGCCGAAGCGCTGCAGGCGCTGGGCCTCGCGGTCCAGCAGGTACTCGATGGCGCGGCGGTTCAGCAGGCCGGTCAGGCCGTCGTGCTGGGACAGGTGCTGCAGCTTGCGCACCAGGCGCATGACGACGATGTAGCCCAGCACGAAATTCAGCGCGATGGCCAGCACCAGGAAGTACAGCACCAGCCAGACCCGCCAGTCCGGGTTGGCGTCCAGCGCACGGTGCAGCGGCGAGCCCGGCAGGTAGGGATAGAGCCCGCGCACCAGGAACATGACGGCCGCGGCCAGCATGGGCGCGGTGACGACCCAGGTGGCCGCCTGGCCGAACTCCTGGCGGATGCTGCGGTGGGATTCCATCGCCGTGCGCAGCGCGGTCCACACCACGGCCGCCGAACTGGCGGCCACGCTGGCGTCCAGCCAGCGCATCGGCATGCAGATGCCCAGGCAGAAGGCCGTCAGGCCGAAGCCCAGCAACTGGTGCTCGATGTCGGTGCGCGTGCGCCGCAGGAACCACTGCAGCCCGCGGCGCATCGCGATGAAGCCCCAGACCACCAGGGCATCGGCCGCGCCGCGGTACCAGATGCCGCTGAGATGGGTCTCCATCAGCGGCAGAGACAGGGCCAGCCCGTGGGCCACCGGCACCAGCAGCCAGTGCCCGGCGGCCTTGCGCGACAGGCCCA
Organism: Aquabacterium sp.; assembly: GCA_004322345.1. GTDB lineage: Bacteria > Pseudomonadota > Gammaproteobacteria > Burkholderiales > Burkholderiaceae_C > Aquabacterium. The sequence continues at coordinate 3,346 of SCTQ01000243.1, forward strand.
TGCGCGAGCCGGCGGACCACCAGACCATCACCGACAGCAGGTTGGCCACCGCCACGAATATGACCAGCAGATCGTTCTTGGTCATGTGCGCCCCCCGCTGGCCGCGTACGGCCGCCGACGCTCCGAGACGGCGGGCCCCGGCTTGAGACGGCCCGGCGCTCGGGGCCCGGGCCCTGGCCTGCGAAGGCCGGGCACGCTCGATGCCCGACGTGAGCGCATGCAACCGCCAGCCCCAGCCGTGTCGCTGTTGCTCGTGCAAGCCACAATAGGCCCCATCACCAGGGGTTCCTCATGCTGATCGACTTCTTCTTCACGCTGCGTTCGGCCAAGCTGCCGGTGACGATTCCGGAGTATCTGAGCCTGCTGGAAGCTCTCAAGACGGGGGTGATCGGTCCGTCCGTGGACGAGTTCTACCAGCTCTCGCGCATGACGCTCGTCAAAACAGAGGCCCATTTCGACCGCTTCGACAAGGCTTTCGGCGCGTATTTCAAGGGTGTGGAGTCGCTGGCCGACTTCACCAAGGACATCCCGCTGGAGTGGCTGCGCAAGAACCTGGAGCGCAACCTCACGCCCGAGGAGAAGGCGCTGATCGAGAAGATCGGCTGGGACGAAATGATGAAGCGCCTGAAGCAGCTCTTCGAGGAGCAGAAGGAGCGGCACGAGGGCGGCAACAAGTACATCGGCACCGGCGGCACCTCGCCCTTCGGCGCCTACGGCTACAACCCGCAGGGCATCCGCGTGGGGCAGGACAAGTCGCGCAACCGCAGCGCGGTGAAGGTCTGGGACGCGCGCGAGTTCCGCGACTACGACGACAGCATCGAGCTCGGCACGCGCAACATCAAGGTGGCGCTGCGCCGCCTGCGCCGCTTCGCCCGCGAGGGCGCGGCCGAGGAACTGGATCTGGACGACACCATCCACAGCACCGCGGCCAACGCCGGCATGCTGGACATCCGGATGGTCCCGGAGCGCCACAACAACGTGAAGGTGGTGCTGCTGATGGACGTCGGCGGCACGATGGACGATCACATCCAGCGTGTCGAGGAACTGTTCTCCGCCGCCAAGTCCGAGTTCAAGCACCTGGACTTCTACTACTTCCACAACTGCGTCTATGACCACGTCTGGAAGAACAACCGGCGCCGCACCAGCGAACGTCTGGCGACCTGGGATCTGATCCGTAAGTACAACAAGGACTACAAGCTGGTGTTCGTCGGCGATGCGACGATGAGTCCCTACGAGATACTGCAAGCGGGCGGCAGTGTGGAGTTCAACAACGAGGAGCCGGGAGCGGAATGGCTGCAGCGCCTGACGCATGCCTTCCCGAAGTTCGTCTGGATCAACCCCGAGCCGCCTGGCGTGTGGTCGTATCGGCAGAGCATTTCGATCATCCAGGAGATCATCGGCGCCCAGAGGATGTTCCCCCTGAGCCTGGGCGGCCTGGAATCGGCGATGCGTTTGCTGAGCAAATGAGCCTGGCGCTGCGGCGGTCTCCTCCCGGGCTGAAACGTCTGCCGCGTACGGCGGCCAAACTGCATCGCTGGTTTGCGGCCGCCGGTGCGGTGGCCTGCCTGTCGTACGCGGCGCCACTTTGCGCCCAGTCGGCGGCTTCTCGACCTGTCGATTTCCCCAGCACCGAGGAAGACACCTCGGCCCCGCGGGCAGCGTCCGCGCCGGGTGCCGCCGCCAGCTCGCCGGTCAGCCGCGCCGCCGGCTCCTGGCGCCTGGTGATCGAGGCCCCCGACGACCTGAAGAGCCTGCTGCAGACCTACCTCGACCTGGCGCGCTACGAGCGCGAGGGCCTGGCCGCCGGCGCCCCCACCGACCAGAAAGCCATCGATCAGCGCCTGTTCATCACCCGCGGGGAACTGCGCCGCCTGGTGGCCGCGCTGCCGGCGCAGGCGCACCAGCTGCTGGAGTCCGAGGGCTACATGGACGCCCGCATCGAGGCCCGCGTGGAGCCGTCGCCCTCGCCCGACGTGCCGCAGATCGTGCGGGTGAAGGTCACGCCCGGCCCCGACACGATGGTGCGCGAGGTCACGCTGCGCTTCGAAGGCGAGCTGGACCAGCGCTTCGAGACGCGCCAGCCTGACGCCGTGGCGCTGCAGGCCATGATCCGCCGCGAGTGGGCCCTGCCGCCGGGCAGCCCCTTCCGCCAGGACGACTGGAACGCGGCCAAGAACGCCGCCGTCGCCCGCCTGCGCGCCGAGGGTTACCCGGCTGCCAGCTGGAGCGGCACCTCGGCCCGCATCGACGTGCGCAAGCAGTCGGCCACGCTGTTCGCGCTGGCCGACACCGGGCCGCTGTTCCACTTCGGCGAGGTCAAGGTCGAGGGCCTGCAGTACTACTCGGCCGACTCTGTGCGCTACCTGCAGACCTTCCGCACCGGCGACGCCTACAGCGACAAGGCGGTGTTCGACTACCAGGAGCGGCTGCAGAAGCTGGCCGCCTTCGAGAGCGTCGCGGTCACCGTGGACACCGACATCTCCAAGGCCGCCGCCGCTCCCGTCACGGTGCAGCTGCGCGAGCAACCGCGGCGCGCGGTGACCTTTGGCGTGGGCGTCAGCTCCAACACCGGCCCGCGCGTGTCCACCGAGTACATCGACCGCCACCTCTTCGGCTTGAAGTGGCAGACCAAGATCACCGCGGAGCTGGGCAGCGAGGAGAAGAACCTGAAGGCCGACTTCAGTTCCTACCCGATGGAGAACCGGCACCGCAACCTGGTGTCGCTGGGCATCACCAACCTGGAGGCCGCCGGCGTGCGCACGACGGGCGAGAACATCCGCGTGGGCCGCATCCAGGACGGCGAGCGCATCGAGCGCACGGCTTACGTGGAATGGCTGCGCGCGACGGTGCGCAACAGCGACAAGACCATCGTCTCCCAGGCCTCGTCGCTGACCGCCAACTACCAGTGGATCTGGCGCCACCTGGACAACATCGTGCTGCCCACCGACGGCTGGGCGGTGTCGCTGGAGACCGGCGCGGGCAAGTCCTTCGCCGGGCTGGATGCACCCAGCGGCTTCTTCCTGCGCGAGCGCCTGCGCCTGCTGGGCTACCAGCCGCTGGGTGGCGACTGGTACCTCAACGGCCGCTTCGAGCTCGGCGCGGTGCAGGCCAAGCCCGACATCGCCGTGCCCGACACGTTGCTGTTCCGTGCCGGCGGCGACGACTCGGTGCGCGGCTACCAGTACCGCGCCATCGGTCCCACGCGGGATGGCTCGGCCGTCGGCGGGCGCGTGCTGACCACCGGCACGCTGGAGATCGCGCGGCCGCTGTTCAAGCGCCATCCGGCCTGGTGGATCGCCGCCTTCGTCGATGCCGGCGACGCGGCGGACAACTGGACGGCGCTCAGCCCCAAGCTGGGCTACGGCGTCGGCGCGCGCTGGCGCTCGCCGGTGGGTGCGCTGCGGCTGGACCTGGCGTACGGGCAGCAGGCGCACCGGTTGCGGCTGCACTTCAGCGTGGGCATCGCGTTCTGATCGGGCGGCATGGGCATGAGCGAACCCCACATCCCCGCCGAGGCCGCACCCACGCCGGCGCGCGCACGCCGCGGCTGGTGGCGCTGGCTCGCGGGCTGCTTCCTGCTGTTGCTCGTACTGATGGCCGCGGCCGCGACCGTGGTGGTCTGCGGCCTGAAGACCGAGCCCGGCACGCGGCGCGCACTGGACCTGGCGCGCGAGCTCACCGGCGGCATGGTGGTCGTGACGCAGCCGGCCGGGCCGCTGTTCGGCAGCTTCAGCGCGCGACGGGTGGAGCTGGTCGAGGGCAGCGGCGCCGGACGCAGGGCCTGGCTGACGATAGATGGCCTGAGCTGGCGAGATGCCTATGTCGAGCCCTCTGCACGCCAGCAGTGGCGCTTCCGCCTGATGCTGCGCGGCGTGCAGGCCACGCGGGTGGCGGTGCTGCAGCGCGCCCCGCAGGGCAAGGACGAGCCGGCCGCACTGCCCGCCCGCCTGGGCCTGCCTTTCGGCTTGCGTGCCGACAGCGTGAAGGTCGCGCGGCTGCGGATCCAGGCACTGGGCGAGCGGCCCCTGACCGACGTGGCGGTGTCCGACCTCGGCCTCAACGTGCCACGGGAGAAGGCCGACGTGCTGCCGCGCGATTCGGGCGCCCTGGTGCACCGGGTGGGCAGGCTGAGCCTGGCCTGGGACCGCCTGCTCGTCGAGGGCGAGGCGCGCATCGCCTTGCGTTCGCCCTATGCGCTGGATGCGCAGGTCCAGGCGCGGCCGCATGCAGCGGCGGCGCCGGCGGCCGGGGCATCGGCCGCGCCGCTGGACCCGCGCGCGGCCGCGGCGCTGGACCATCTGCTGCTCGCGCTGGGCGCGGCCGGCAACCTGAGGCAGATCGAGCTGTCGGCCAACCTCAAGTCGCAGCAGCAGGCGCTGGCCGCCCAGGCCCAGCTGCATCCCTTCGACCCGATGCCGCTGACGCGGCTGCGCGCCCAGGCCAGCCGGCTGGACCTGTCGGCGCTGTCCAGCGGCGCGCCGCGCACGGCGCTCACCGGCAATGTGCTGTTGAACCCGGCGGGCGCGCCGGTGCTGGAGCTGAAGGCCCTGCCGCGTGCGGCATCGGCGTCCGCGCCGGCTTCCGCCGCGAGCGTGCCGGTGGCCAAGGCCAGTGACAAGGCCGGTGACAAGGCCGGTGACAAGGGCGAACCACTGTGGTCGCTGCAGGCCGACCTGCGCAACGAGGACGCCGGTGCCTGGGACCAGGGCCGGCTGCCGGTGCAGTCGGTG
>SCTQ01000244.1 GCA_004322345.1 Aquabacterium sp.
CCACAGCAGCAGCAGCAGGTACACGACGAAGCTCAGCATCGCGCACAGCACGACGGCCTCGCTGCGGGCCATCGCCCCGCCGCCCGCCAGGCCGGCGGCGGCCAGCGGCACCGCGCCTGCGGTGAGGAAATAGCCGCCGACGACGGCCGCCAGCACGCGCACGGGCGTGGCACACGGGGGGACGGGGGATGCGCGCTGGCTCATGACACTCAAATACGAATCGTTCTCAATTATAGAAGCGGTCTGCAGGTGCCCGCATGTCCAGCTCCCACGTCCCACCGGCGCGCCTGCTTGCCGACTTCACGCTGCACTACCGCGGCCTGATGCGCTTCGTTCGCACCGCAGACCTCCAGGCAGTTCGAGTTCGGCGTGAAGCTGGAGCCCACGCCCGACTGGGGCCTGACGGTGGCCGCCTTCGACCTGCTGAAGGACAACCTGACCATGGCCGACCCGGCCAACCCGCTGCGCACCATCCTCGCCGGCGAAGCCCGGAGCCGCGGCCTGGAACTGGACCTCAACGGCAAGTTGACGCCCAACTGGTCGGTGGTCGCCTCCTACGCGTACACCGACGTGCGCTATACGCGCTCGGACACGCTGCAGGGCGAACGCCCGACCGGCGTGCCCTGGCACGGCGCCAGCCTGTGGACCACCTACCGGCTGGGCGACAGCGGATGGAAGGTCGGCGGCGGCATCGTCGTGCGCAGCGACATGCTGGGCCAGAACGAGGCCTACGCCAGCGCCGACCAGCCCCAGCCGTACAAGCTGGACGGCTACGCGCTGCTCAACCTGATGGCGAGCTACGACTTCCGCCTGCTGGGCTGCGATGCGCACGCGCAGGTCAACGTCAGCAACGCCACCGACGAGCGCTACAACCCCACCACCTACGGCGGCACGCGCCGCATCGGGCTGGGCGAGCCGCGCAGCGTGGTGGCCTCGCTGGGACTGACGTTCTGAGCCGCCACGGACTCAGGCGAGCAGGTGCCCCTGCAAGGCCGCACGCAGCGCTGGAGGGACGGCCTGCGGCCGCCTGGTCGTGGCATCGACGCAGACCTGGGTGAACGACGCCCGGAAAGCCGTCTCGCCGTCGGGCTTCACCGCCTCGATCCGGCAGGTGAAGGAGGTGCGCCCGATGGATGAGACCGCGACGCCGATCGCGATCTCCTCGTCGTAGTCCAGCGGCGCCAGGAAGTCGATGGCGAGGTTGCGGGCAGGCGGCAGGATGCCCAGCGCGAACAGCGATCGGGGCGCGGCCGCGCCCAGGATGTGCGACTGGAAGGCGAGGCTCGCCTCCACCACGAAGTGGGCGATGCGCGGCGTGTAGACGGCGCCCGCGGGATCGCAGTCGCCAAAGAGGATGCGCCGGGTGATGGAGAACATGGCCGTGCTTATAGCGGCACCCCGCCCGCGCGGGCAATCGCATGCGGTCCGGCACGGCCGGCGAAGAACCCCTAGGCTTGCGCCTCCGACATTCGCCACCCCGGAGCACCCATGAAGATCGATCTCAGCGGCAAGACCGCCCTCGTCACCGGATCCACCGCCGGCATCGGCTACGCCATCGCCAAGGGTCTCGCGGAATCGGGGGCCGAGGTGGTGCTCAACGGCCGCAAGCCCGCCGCCGTCGACGAAGCCGTGGCGCGACTAAAGGCGCAGGTTCCAGCCGCGAAGCTGCGCGGCATCGCCGCCGACGTCGGCAACGCCGACGGCTGCACCGCACTGGTGGCCGCCCTGCCCGCGGTCGACATCCTGGTCAACAACGTCGGCATCTACGGCCCGCAGGACTTCTTCGAGACGCCGGACGAGACCTGGGAGCAGTTCTTCCAGGTCAACGTGATGTCGGGCGTGCGCCTGTCGCGCGCCTACCTGGGCGGCATGGCGAAGAAGGGCTGGGGCCGCGTGATCTTCCTGTCCTCGGAGTCAGGGCTGAACATCCCCGCGGACATGATCCACTACGGCTTCACCAAGACCGCCAACCTGTCGGTCTCGCGCGGCCTGGCCAAGCGCATGGCCGGCACCGGCGTCACCGTCAACGCGGTGCTGCCCGGGCCCACCCTGTCCGACGGCGTGGAGGCCATGCTCAAGGAGGCGCAGCAGGCCAGCGGCAAGTCCATGGAATCCACCGCCGCGGCCTTCGTGCAGAAGCATCGGTCCAGTTCGATCATCCAGCGGGCGGCGACGGTGGAGGAAGTGGCCAACCTGGTCGTCTACACCGCCTCGACGCAGGCCTCGGCCACCACGGGCGCCGCGTTGCGCGTGGACGGCGGCGTGGTGGACACCATCGCCTGAGCGCGGCCGCCCCTCAGCCGCGCAACGGCCAGCGCCCGAGATGCGTGTGGCGATGCAGCCCCGATGG
>SCTQ01000245.1 GCA_004322345.1 Aquabacterium sp.
GCGATTACGGCCGCGCCACGCAGTCGGGCGAGCGCACGCACATCCTGCGCTACTACCTGGTGTACGGGCTGGCCTTCGCCGGCGCGCTGGCCGCGCTCTTCGTGCTGCGGCGCCTGGCGCTGGACCTGACCGACTGCGCCGTCACCGCGGCCATCTCCGCGCCGCTGTTCGTGCTGGCGATGACGCTGATGGAGACCGGCGGAGGCTATTACTACGACTGGGTCGAGCTGCCCTGCATGGTGGGCGCGGTGCTGCTGGCGCGCCGCGCCCGCTTCGGCTGGCTGGCGCTGCTGGTGACCGTCGCGGTGCTGAACAAGGAGTCCTTCCTGTTCTTCGCGCTGGCCCTGTATCCGCTGCTGCCGCGGCGCGTGCCGCAGTTGCGCCGCGCCGCATGGACCGGGGCCTACCTGGCGATCTGCGTCGTGGTCAACGTGATGTTCAAGCTGCACTACGCCGACAACGGCGGCGGCATGGTCGTGGTGCACCTGATGGACAACCTGCGCGAGATCGCCGCGCCCGCGGGCTACGTCATCGCCGAGATCAGCTACGGCCTGCCCTTCCCCAGCGGCTTCAACCTGCTGAACATCGCGCTGGTCGTGGTGCTCGTGATGCGCGGCTGGCCTCATGTGCCGCAGGACCTGCGTCGCCACGTCGCGCTGGCCGCGCTGTTCAACCTGCCGCTCTTCCTGGCCTTCGCCGTGCTGCACGAGCTGCGCAACCTCAGCTTCCTCTACGTCGGCCTCTTCGCGGTGCTGACCTGCGCGCTGCGCCAGTGGGTGATGACGGCCGCGCCCGAGCCGCGGGCCTGGGGCGAGCCATCCAGATGAGGTGATGCACCGCCGCGCACGCCTGCCGCGGCATCGAACTTGCGATTCCCTGCCCGTGCACCGATGTCGCGGTGCATGCGGTTCGCAGGAGGGAGGAAGCGCACATGCTCGAACCAGGAGCGGAGGCACCCGTGCCATGGCCCGTGCAGTGGCGGCGCCTGATGGCTGCGCTGGCCTTCGCCGTGCTGTCCGCGGGCGTGTTCGCTGCCGGCGTCGGCGCATGGCGGCTGTGGGCAGGCGACGGCCTCAAGCAGGCCGTGGGCGCCACCTCCTTCACCGAGTTCCGCCACCTGCGCCTGAGCGCCGGCCTCGATTCCTGGGGGCCGATGTTCGCCGCGTGGAACCGGCTGCACCCCCATGCCGATACGCACCACGGCGGCGTGCTCTACGCCGACACGCTGGCCCTGGACAACTGCAAGTTCCAGTACCCGCCGGCCTCGCTGCTGGTGCTGGAACTGCTGCCCCCGCCTCCTGCCGGGCAGTTCGTCTGCTCGCGCGATGCGGACCTGCTGCGTGCGGTGGAAGGCGGCGCGTGGAGCGCCAAGCCCGCCGTCGATGTCGCGGCGCTGCTGGCCGTGCTGGCGACCATCGCCGCGTCTGCGTGGATCCTGCTGACGGCCCTGCGGCCTGCCGGCGGCATGCCGGGCATGGGCTGGCAGCAGGGGGCGTTGCTGGGCGGGCTCTTCCTCGGCGCGGGCCTGGTCTTCCACCCGCTGATCTGGGGCTACGAGCTGGGCCAGGTGCAGGTCTTCATCAACCTCGTCATCGCGCTGGCCGTGCTGGCGGCGATGCGCGGACGGCCCGTGCTGGCCGGTGCGTTGCTCGGCCTGTGCTGCCTCTTCAAGCCGCAGTACGCGGTGATCCTGGCCTGGGCCGCGTGGCGCCGGCAATGGCGCCTGGCCGCGGGCCTGGCGGCGGTGGCGGCCGCGGGCAACCTGGCGGCGCTGGCGCTCTACGGCTGGGACGTGCACCTGGAGTACCTGGACTTCCTGCGTGAACTCGCGCGCCGCAGCGAGGCCTACTGGGCCAACCAGACGGTCAGCGGGCTCGTGGGCCGCTTCCTGCTGACGGCCGAGCCGCTGCAATGGGCCGACTCGATGTTCGCGCCGGCAGGCGTGGCCGGCTCCCTGGGCAGCGACGGCTGGGCCTTCGCCTGGGATGCGGTGGGCTTTCCGCCCTACCACCCGCTGGTCTACCGCATCACCTTGCTGTCCTCGCTGCTGATCGTCGGCGGCGCGCTGCTGGCCATGCGCGGGCAGCAGCACTCGGCCGAGGGAATGACGCTGGAGATCGGCATCGCCGTGGCCGCCTGCACGATCGCCTCGCCCATCGCCTGGCACCACCACTACGGCAGCTTCCTGCCGCTGCTGGCGCTGGCCGCCGGCCTGCTCGTGCGCAGCCCGCGGCCGGACCGCGCGACGGTGCTGCTGCTGGGCGCCAGCTACGTCCTGCTCGCCAACTGCCTGCTGCGGCCCGAGCTGCTCTTCGGCAACCGCGTGCTGGGCCTGCTGGCGTCCAACACGCTGTTCGGCGCGCTGGCGCTGCTGGGCGTGCTGGTGGTGCTGCGGCGCGGGCCGGGCCTGCTGGGGCAGGCCGTGGCGGGCGAGCGCGCGGCGCGGGTATGGGCCGTCGGCGCACCGGCGCTTCGTTAGCCAGGCATGCATCGCAAGGAGGACCACGTGCGAGTCAGCATCGTCATCAACAACTACAACTACCGGCCCTACGTCGGCCGGGCGATCAAGTCCGCGCTGGGCCAGATCCACCGCGACACCGAGGTGATCGTCGTCGACGACGGCTCCACCGACGGCTCGCCGCTGCTGATCCGCCGCTTCGGCTCGAAGGTGCGGCTGGTCGAGCAGCCCAACGGCGGCCAGGGCTCGGCCTACAACACCGGCTTCCGCCTGGCCACCGGCGACGTGGTCATCTTCCTGGATGCCGACGACTGGCTGTACCCGGATGCCGCAAGCAAGGTCGTGGCGGCCTGGCGTCCGGGCGTGAGCAAGGTGCAGTTCCGCCTGGACATGGTGGACGCCGACGGCGTGGCCCTGGGCCGCCAGGTGCCGCGCCACCTGCACGACGAACAGGCGCTGGACCTGGTGCGCCAATTCGGCGCCTATGGCTCGCCGCCGGGGTCGGGCAATGCCTATTCGCGCGCCTTCCTGCGCAGCGTGCTGCCGATGGACGAGCGCATCTGGCGCACGGCCGCCGACACGGTGCCCATCCTGCTGGCGCCGGCCTACGGCGATGTGGTCTCGCTGCCCATGCCGCTGGGCGCCTACCGGCTGCACCGCAAGTCCGACGCGGCCGACCAGGACGGCTCACTGCTGAGCAACAACGCGCCCAAGGGCCTGTGGCACGAATACGAGCGCATCGAGTGGACCAAGCGCTTCGTCGAGCAGGCGCTGCAGCGCCTGGACCTCAAGCCGCGCACGCCGCAGATGCTGGCCCCGTGGGAGACGCGCCTGGCCGCGCTGTGCGTGCGCTTCGGCGAGGGTGGCCCGGCGGCGGCGGATCCGCAGCACGAGGGCTCCAGGCTGATGCGCATGGCGCTGCACTCCACCTGGCGCTGGCCGCTCAGCGGCATCGCCTTCAAGGCGGCGCTGTCGCTGTGGCTGGTGGGCGTGTGGCTGCTGCCCAAGCCCTGGGCCCTGCGGCTGGCGGGCATGCACAAGACCTCGATCGGCGCGGCGAGCCCGTCATGAGTGCCGTTGCCGCCGCACCGATGCATACCGCTGCAATCCCGGCCCCGGACGCAGCGATGCTGGTGAACGGACGCTTCGCCACGCGCCAGCCGACAGGAGTGGATCGCTTCGCTCTGGAGCTGCTGCGCGCGGCGGCGGCCCACCGCGGCACGCCGCTGCCGCTGGGCCTGCCGCTGCGCACCGAGCCGGCCTACGCACTGCCCGAAGGCCTGTGCGTGGAGCGCGGCGGCAACCGCGGCGGTCAGGGCTGGGAGCAGCTGGACCTGCCGCGCCTGGCCGCCGACCTGCCGCTGGTCAACCTGTGCAACACCGCGCCGCTGCTGCGCGAGAACCAGCTCGTCGTGATCCACGACGCGGCCACGGTCGCCAACCCGCAGAACTTCAGCCTGTCCTTCCGCGCCTGGTACCGCGTCATGCTGACCGCGCTGATGAAGCGCTCGCGCGTGGTCGCCAGCGTGTCGCGCTTCAGCGCCGACGAGCTGACGCGCTATTTCGGCGTGCGCCGGCGCGGCGTCGAGGTGATCTACGAAGGCGGCGAGCACATCCTGCGCAAGCCGGCCGACACCTCGGTCATCGACCGCCTGCAGCTGCACGGGCGGCGCTACGTGCTGGCCGTGGGCAGCCAGTCGCCGAACAAGAACTTCGCCGCCGTGGCCCAGGCGCTGGACCTGCTGGGCCAGGACGACGTGCTGCTGGTGGCCGTGGGCGGCGGCAACAGCCGCGTCTTCGCCGGCACGGCCACCGTGCACGAGCGTCTGGTGCCCACCGGCTACGTCAGCGACGAGCAGCTGCGCGCGCTGTACGAGCACGCTGCGTGTTTCGTCTTCCCGTCGTTCTACGAAGGCTTCGGCCTGCCGCCGCTGGAGGCCATGTGCTGCGGCTGCCCGGTGGTGGTGTCCGACCGCGCCTCGCTGCCCGAGGTCTGCGGGCGTGCCGCGCTGTATTGCGACCCCGGCGACCCCGCCACGCTGGCCGCGCGCCTCAAGCGCGTGCTGGGCTCGGCCGCCGCGCGTGCGGACCTCGCGGCCGCCGGCCGCGAGCGCACCGCGATGTTCACCTGGGAGCGGGCGGCCCGCCAGTTCAACGAGATCATGGAGGCGAACTTCCCATGAGCCAGCCCGAAGGCGACAGCACCCTGAGCGGCCCCGGCAGCCGCGGCCTGAAGATCCTGCACGTGGCCGAGACGGCGCAAGGCGGCGTCGGCAGCTACATCGAGGAGATCGCGCCGCTGCAGGCCGGGCTCTACGGCGAACGCAAGGTGCGCGTCGTGATGCCGGCCGAGCATGCGAGCCACTTCCGCAAGCTCGATCGCGTGGCGTTGCATACCTTCCCCACCGAGGGCGTCGGCCGCCTGCGCGCGATGCTGCGCATGACCGCGATGACGCTCAAGCTGGTGCGGCAGTGGCGGCCGGACGTGGTGCACCTGCACTCCACCTACGCCGGCTTCGCGCTGCGCCCGCTGCTGGCCCTGCTGCCGCGCGGCCCGCGCGTCGTCTACTGCGCCCATGGCTGGGCTTTCGACCGCGAAGGATCGGGCCGTGCCAACGCCGCGCTGCAGGCCGTGGAGCGCATCTGGTCGCGTTGGTGCGATGCGGTGATCTGCATCTCGCGCCACGACTTCGACAGCGGCCTGCGCGCCGGCATCGCCGCGCGGCGCATGGTGATCGTGATGAACGGCGTCGCCGACGCCCCGGGCCAGGATGTGGCGGACGAGCCCTGGCCCAACGACGGCCTGCGCATCCTCTTCGTCGGGCGGCTGGACCGGCAGAAGGGCGTGGACGTGCTGTACGAGGCCCTGCGCCGCCTGGGGCCGCGCGCCTCCGCACTCGTCGTGGGCTCGGCCGTCGTGGCCGGCGAGCGCGGGGCCACCGCGCCGGACAACGTGCGCGTACTGGGCTGGCTGCCGCGCGAGCGCATCGACGCCTACTACCGCGCGGCGCAGGTGCTGGTGGTGCCCTCGCGCTGGGAAGGCTTCGGCCTGGTGGCGCTGGAGGCCATGCGCGCCGGCCGCGCAGTGATCGCCAGCCATGTCGGGGGGCTGCCCGAGGTGGTGGAGGACGGGGTCACCGGCCTGCTGTTCGAGCCCGGTCTGGGCCCGCGGCCGGCTGCGGAACTGGCCGGCTTGCTCGATGGGATGAGCGGGGAGCGCTTGCAGGCGATGGGGGAGGCCGGCCGGTTGCGGTTCGAGCGGCTGTTCCATATCCGGCGGGTGGGGGCGGAGCTGGATGGGCTGTATCAGCAGTTGCTGGAGCCGGTGGGGGTGAAGGCTGTGCCGTTGGCTTGAGTGCTTTTGCCTTGGTCCCGTTTGGCGCTGTACCCTGCGCCGGGGTTTCGTTGCTCGTTGCTCGTTGCTCGGTTTGAGCGGCTTGCTGTTGTCCCGTTCTGTTCTGTGCCCTGCGCCGGGGTTTCGGCCCGGCGGCCGACCTACTTTCTTGCTTGTGCAAGAAAGTAGGCAAAGAACACACCCCGACGTCCTCGTCGCCCGTGGTCACGGGCGATGCCCTGTGGTGCTCGGGCTTCGGGGTGGGTGTCCCAACTCCCTCCGCGAGCTTCGCTCGCTGCGGTCAGACAGAGGCCACCCGGTCAGTCCACGAAGCGCGCTGCGCGCGCACCCCGAAGCCCTGTGCTCCTCGGCGAGGCCGACGGGGACCCCGGGAGCCTCGGTTCGTGAGGGACGACGGACGCGATGCGTCCTCGCAGAGCTGGCGCCGTCAGAAGGTTCTTCGGACCTCTTCGCCGCACCACGTCCGCACCGGCTCGGCGAGGGCACGCAGGGCCCGTCGTCCATCGAGACGCCGTCAGGTTTTCCGGGGTCCCCGTTGGCCTCGCCGAGGAGCACAGGACTTTGGGTCGCGCGCGCAGCGCGCTTCGTCATCTGACTGGGGGGCGTGTGTCCGAGCGCAGCGGCGCAGCCGCGTAGCGAGTTCGACCCCCGACCCAAAGTCCGAGCACCGCAGG
>SCTQ01000246.1 GCA_004322345.1 Aquabacterium sp.
GCTCTTCCGATCTGCGGTCGGTCAGCTGCAGCAGCTCGGAGGCCTTCTGCGCCGACAGGCCCGGCAAGGCGGTGGGCATGTACAGCAGGTCGCCTTCGTCCAGCGGCGGCAGGAACTCGCCGCCCAGGTTCATCAGCGGCCAGGCCGTCGTCACAAACGCGGCCACCGCGATGGCGAGGGTCATCTTCGGCCAGCGCAGCACCCATTCCAGAGCCGGGCGATACAGCGCGATCAACCCACGGGTGATCGGATTGCGCTGCTCGTCGGGAATGCGTCCGCGGATCCAGTAGCCCATCAGCACCGGGATCAGCGTGATGGACAAGCCCGCCGCCGCGGCCATCGAATAGGTCTTGGTGAAGGCCAGTGGCGCGAACAGGCGCCCTTCCTGCGCCTGAAGGGTGAACACCGGTACGAAGGACAACGTGATGATGAGCAGCGAAAAGAACAGCGCGGGGCCGACCTCGACCGCCGCTTCTGTGATCACCGCCCAGCGCGGTGGGCCTTCCAGCTCCTGGTTCGGATGGGCGTGCTGCCAAGCCTCCAGCTTCTTGTGGGCGTTCTCGATCATCACCACGGCCGCATCGACCATCGCGCCGATGGCGATCGCGATGCCGCCCAGCGACATGATGTTGGCGTTCAGCCCTTGCTGCTGCATCACCACGAAGGCCGCCAGGATGCCCAGCGGCAGCGAGATGATGGCCACCAGCGCCGAACGAAGGTGCCACAGGAAGAGCGCGCACACGAGCGCGACCACCACGAACTCCTCGGCGAGCTTGGCCGACAGGTTGTCGATGGCGCGCTGGATCAGCGAGCTGCGGTCGTAGACGGGCACGATCTCCACCCCCTTGGGCAGGCTGGCTTGCAATTGAGCGAGGCGCTCCTTTACCGTCGCGATGGTGGCCTGCGCGTTCTTGCCCGAACGCAGAATCACCACGCCGCCCACCGCCTCGCCCTGGCCGTCCAGTTCGGTGATGCCGCGGCGCATCTCCGGGCCCAGCTGAACGGTGGCCACGTCGCGCAGCAGCACCGGCAAGCCGTTGCGGCTGGCCAGCACGACTTGGCGGAAGTCCTCCAGCGTGGCCAGGTAGCCCGAGGCGCGCACCATGTATTCGGCCTCGGCCAACTCCAGTACCCCGCCGCCTGTCTCCTGGTTGGCATCGACCAGGGCTTGGCGCACCTGCTGGTGGGTGATGCCGTAGGCGATCAGCCGCGCGGGATCGAGCACCACCTGGTACTGCCGCACCATGCCGCCGACCGTGGCCACCTCCGCCACGTTGGCCAGCGCCTTGAGTTCGAACTTCAGGAACCAGTCCTGCACGGCTCGCAGCTGCGACAGATCGTGCCCGCCGCTGCGGTCGACCAGGGCGTACTGGAACACCCAGCCCACGCCCGTCGCGTCCGGCCCCAGAGACGGCTTGGCCGAGGCCGGCAGGCGTGCCTGGACCTGGCTGAGGTACTCCAGGACGCGCGAGCGCGCCCAGTACAGGTCTGTGCTGTCATCGAACAGCACGTAGACGAAGGAGTCGCCGAAGAAGGAGTAGGCCCGCACGGCCTTGGCACCCGGCACCGAGAGCATCGTGGTGGCCAGCGGATAGGTCACCTGGTTCTCGACGATCTGCGGGGCTTGGCCCGGGTAGCTGGTGCGGATGATGACCTGCACATCCGACAGGTCGGGCAAGGCATCGATGGGCGTGGCGCGCAGCGTCAGGACGCCTGCGGCCGCCAGGAAGAGGCTGCCCAGCAACACGAGGAAGCGGTTGGCGACCGACCAGCGGATGACGGCGGCGATCATCGTGCACCCTTCGGGTTGCCCTGCGCCGAGGAGCTCGCCGGGGGCTGCGGCTGCAGCGCGCGGATCTCGAAGCCATCATCCGTCTGCACGAACTCGAAGTGCACCCGCTGCCCGGCCCGCAGCCCGCGGGCCAGCTCGGGACGCGACAGCTTGAAGGCCATCTGCATGGCGCCCCACTGCAGGCTGGGGACGGGTCCGTGGTCCAGGGTCACCTCGTCAGCGGAGATCTCGGTGATTGTCCCGTCTGCCTGGTGAACCGGCAGCGCAGCGGCCGGCCCACTTGACGGCGCAGGGGCCAACGTTGCCTGGCGCTGCAGCAGGCCCTGCATGCTGGCCTCGGAGTCGATCAGGAACTGGCCCGAGGCGACCACCTGCTGGCCGGCTTCCAGACCCTGCAGCACCTCGGTGTGCTCACCGAGCTGTTCGCCCAGCTGCACCGGCACCGGACGGAAGCGTCCCGCGGCCTCCACGAGATACACCAGCGCACGCTGGCCGGTTCGGATGACCGCATCGGAGGGCACGACCAGTGCTTGGCGCCGGGCAGCAGCCAGCCGGACCTGGGCGAACATGCCCGCGCGCAGGCGGCCTTGTGGATTGGGAAGCTCGATGCGCACGCGCAGTGTGCGCGTGTTGCTGTCGGCCTGCGGCAGGACCGCCAGCACGCGGCCGTCGAGCGCCTGGCCCGCGAAGGCCGGCAGCCGGATCTGGGCCGGCTGCCCGACCACGGCCAGCGCCGCCTGCTCCTGCGGCACCGCGGCCTCGATCCAGACGCTGGCCAGGCCGGTGATGCGCGCCAGGGTGCTGCCGGGGGCGACCGTCATGCCCGGACGCACCGCCAGCTCCTCGAGCAGGCCGCCCAATGGCGCCTGCACGACCTGCGTGGCCTGCACCTGGCCGCTGCGCTCCAGCTGGTCGACCAGCGCCAGCGGCATGCCCAGCCAGACCAGCCGCTGGCGTGCCGCGGCGGTAAGCGCCGCATCGCCCGTTCGGCGCACCGCGAGATATTCGCGCTGGGCACCGGCCCACTCGGGCACCAGCAACTCGGCGATGAGCGCGCCGGGGGCGATCACGTCCCCCGGTGCCAGGCGTGCGACACGCTGCACGAAGCCCGCCGCGCGTGCCTGCACGATGGCCACGTCGCGCTCGTTGAGCGCCACCGCGCCGACGACCTCGGCAACCTGGGCGACGTCGCGCCGCTCCACCCGCGCCGTGCGCATGCCCAGGGCCTGGGCGAGGCCGGTATCCACCGCAATGCTGCCGCCTGCCGCCTCGTCGGCGTACTTGGGCACCAGCTGCATGTCCATGAACGGCGACTTGCCGGGCTTGTCAAAGCGCTGCTGCGGCACCATGGGGTCGTACCAGTACAGGACTTTGCGGCCGGTGGCATCGGTGGAGCCGGAGCCGGCAGAGCCCGCGTCGGGGGCGCGGGAGGTACTATCCGCAGCAGCGGTGGCCGACGTCCCGTGAGCGGTCGACTGCCGCATCGCCAGGCTCCAGCCCAGTCCCAAGCCGATGGCCAGTGCGACGGCAGCCGATGCGACGATGGGCAGCCCCATCTGTCGCACGCGCGTACCTTGTTGGTCTTGGGCTTGTTGCTTCTGTGCGTCCATCGCCTCACTCCACGATCAGGTAGGTCAGCCGGGCGCGTTGCGCCATCAGCAGCGACTCCAGCTCCAGCAGGCGCAGCTGCGCCTGCACGGCGTCGCGTCGCGCGGCCAGCACCGAGGCCAGGTCGCCGCGGCCCGACTCGTAGCCGGCCAGCGCCAGGCGGCTACGCTCCTGGGCCAGCGGAACGGCGGCCTCCGTCTGGCGCCGCACGCCACGCTCCAGGCGTTGCAGCTCGGCCAGCTGCGTCTGCACGTCCGCCTGCACGCGACGCCGGGCGTCCTCCTGCTCGGCCTGCAGGCGCTCGACGTCCTTGAGCCGGGCAGCGACCAGCGGCTCCTGGCGCGTGGCAACCGAGACGGGCAGCTCGAAGGTCAGCTGCACGGAGACCATGTCACCCCAGCGGCGGTCACGATTGGCATAGCCGACCTCCCATCCCCAGTCCCCCCGTCGGGCGGCCCTGGCCTGGTCCACCTCGGCGCGCGCCATGGCCAGCATCGGCTCAAAGGCCTCGAGCTCGGCATGGCGGTCCAGCCCTGCCATCACGCCGGCAGGCTGGATGGCCAGCGCAGGCGGCGGGCCCGCGGTGCGCTCGACGGCGTCACCTGTCCATCGCCTCAACGCGAGGGCCGCGTGCGCGAGCTGGGCCTGCAGCTCGTCTCGCCGCTCTGCCAGATCCAATGCCTCCTGACGGGCCAGCAGCACGTCGACGGGCATCGCCCGCCCCGAGGCCACGCGAGCGTCTAGCGTCTCCTGCAGCACAGCGTTTTCCTTCTCCAGCGCCGGTAGCACCTCCAGCCGACGCTGGGCGTAGTACAGCGCGAGCCAGGCCAGCGCCGTCTCGCGCCGCACGCTCGCCTGCTCGGCTCGCCACAGGGCCAGCTCCCGCTGGCCCAAGGCGTCAGCGCTGCCACGTTGGGCTGCGCGCTTGTCGGCGTTGGGCACGTCCTGCATCCAGGCTAGCCGGCGCATCGTCATGGACTCCCGCCGCCAGCTGTACCGGTCCGGACCACTGATGGGAAAGTTTTCGATGCCCACGGCAAGCTTGGGATCCGGCAACTGGCCGGCCGCTGGGATCGCCCCCTGCGCGGCTTGCGCCGCCGCGTGCCGCGCCAACAGCGCCGGTGCTTGCGCCAAGGCGGCGGACTGCGCCTGCTCAAATGTGACTGTGCCTGCGGAGTCCTGCGCGGCTGCAGGTCCTGCGCCGAGGCTCCATGCGATCAGGAAACCTGCAACCGCGCGCCGGCGGCACCACATCGAGCGGGCACGGCCCGCCAAGTCAGCCCCGAAGCCAGGCCCGGGACGAGAAGAATTCGCCATGATGGCTCTCCGCAATGAAACCGTTCCGAGATGCGCAAGCAAACCGCTGCTGCACGCAGCGGCCCGCACGGACCTCGGCGCTCAATTGCGCAGAACCTGGAGCCTGAGATAGACGGCTGGAGCACCGTCCGGTGGTCGGGAATGGGCGTCGATGACGGCCGGCAACTGCAGGGGCCGCGCGACGACGGCGTCGGACCAGCCGGCCAGCCGTGTGACCAGCACATCCACGGACGGTGAGACCACCGGATCCACGGCAGGCACGGTATTCACCGACTGCTTGTCGCGGTCGCAGTGTGCCTTGCACAGCTGGGGCTGTTGCTCGTCCGGGGCGATCATGCCCTGGCAGCCGGGCATGTCGGCCATCTGCACGTGTTCCGCAGACGCCTGCAGGCTCAAGGCCGCTTGAGGAAACGGACAGGCGTAGGCCGCCGTGATGAGCTGCAGGCACACCAGCACGGCCGCGAGCACACTCGCGATCCATCGCCGGTAGGCCTTGTTCAGTTTCATCGAGCAAGTGTAGCGGTGCGCCGTCACATCGGTGAGCATCGCTGCAGCGGCCACGGTATCGAGCTGCTCAGGGGTGCTTTTTCAGCCAAGCATCCAGCTGCTGGATCTCTCTCTTCTGATCCTTCATCATCTTGCTTGCCATCGCCTTCAGTTCGGGCGACTTGCCGTGCTGGATCTCGATCTTGGCCATGTCCAGCGCCTGCTGGTGATGCATCTTCATCATCGTCGCGAAGTCCTTGTCCGTGTCGCCGCTCATCGGCATCTTCGTCATCGCATCCATGCCCGATTTCATCGTCTGGTTCATTTGATCAGCGCCATGGCTGACTTGGCTGCCCATTGGCGCGCTCGCGCCCTGGGCCCAGGCCCCGGTGACCCACAGCAGCGCGGCCATCAACATGCTCAACCTAAGGTGACGATTCATTTGCGTTCTCCTTGATGTAGTGGCGCGACGCGCCGACGGTGTTGTCTTGGCTGTCCGATATCGAGTTGCCGGCCGGACAGCTGTGCCGTTAATCGGCATGCGTGCTGCTGCCAGCGCCGACGCCGCCTACGGGGCTTTGCGACATACGGCGGCACTCATCTGCGCAACGGCCACAGGCTCGGGCGCAGGCCTGGCAGTGGGCCATCTGGTGCTTGGCGCACTCGTCTGCGCAGGCTTCGCAGAGTTCGGCGCACAGCGCGCAAATGGCGTGGGCCTGCTCGCTGGCGCGAGCCATCGCGGCCGAGGCCATCCGGCAGGCTGCCTCGCAATCGAGGTCCAGCGCGATGCATCGCGCCATGGCCTTGACGTCAGGCTCCTGCAGGCACGCCGCGGCGCAGTGGCTGCAAGCAGCTGCGCATTGGTCGCAGGCTTCGATACATGAGGCGTAGGGTTGATTTGCCATGTTCTTTCTCCTTCGAGAGATCGCCGGGGAATCGGCATATCCGAAGAGCAAGCCAAGATCCCATTGAAAAGCCGCGCCGCAGGTGAACGTCCAAGCGAACGCTCTCCTGCCAGCGTCCATCGGGCGCGGCATCGATCGATGCACTGCAAAGCATGCCGTCCCGCGGCCCGAACCATGCAATCGCTACATCGGCGCGTCCTCGATCCGGGGGCGATCCAACACCGCCGGCAGCATCACGGCGCTGGCTGCAACTGGGTGGCGACGAAGCCACCTTTGCCCTTTTCAGCGACGAAGCGGACCTTGTCGCCGACCTTGAACTTGTCCAGCAGCGCGGCGTCCTGGACCTGGAAGACCATCGTCATTCCAGGCATCCCAAGGTTCTTCAACTCGCCGTGCTTCAAGGTGATCTTCTTGTTGGCCGCGTCGATCTTGCGCACTTCGCCGTCGACAAGATCGGCGGTGTGAACGCTGGCCGCATCCGAGGCCTGGGCGGGTGCTCCGTGCGCCGAAATGTGGTCATCTGCCCGTGCCGGCGAGGCAGAAAAGGCAGCGACCAGGGAGATGACGAGTGCCGTTGTGATCGCAGTTGCGGTGCGCGAGCAGGTGACGGAAGTGAAGTGGAAGGCGTTCATGTGAGGCTCCTCGGGGTGGAAACGGTTGATCGGGCAGAAAGCGTTCATCGATAGGACTGGTAAATGCGCGTTCTACCGTCGCGCAAGACAAGCAGGACGTCGTACGGTTGGGTCCGGTGGTCGAAGTCGGGGCCGTCCATGCCGGGACTGCCCAAGGGCATTCCGGCCACGGCCAGTCCGACCGCTGCGGGTCGTTCTTTGAGCAGCCGCCGGATTTCGCGCGCGGGCACATGGCCTTCGATGGCGTAGCCGCCCACGCGCGCGGTGTGACAGGAGCCCAGGGCTGGCGGCATGCCCAGGAGCCGGCGTGCCGACTCGTTGCCCTCGTTGTGGATGGCCGAGGCGACGAAGCCATTGCCTTCCAGATGGGTCATCCATCCTTGGCAACAACCGCATTCGGCGGACTTCCAGATCTCGACCGCAGTGCGTGGGTTGGCAGCAATCACAGGCGCAAGCCAGGGCGTCAAGGCGGCCACACCCAGCGCCTGCACAAGAGTCCGGCGTCGTGACGAAGGATGGGGCATATGCGAACTCAGTGCGGGTGGGGAGCTGCGGGGGCGGCCTTGCCGGGCTGCGATACCTTGCCGCTTCCCTTGGCCACGTTCACGACGCCCTTCATCCCAGCGTCATAGTGCCCAGGCTGCAGGCAGGCGAAGTCCACCTGGCCGCTCTTGGTGAACTGCCAGATCACCTCACCGCTTGCGCCGGCAGCCAAGGTGACCATGTTGGGGTCCGCGTGCTCCATGTCCGGGAACTTGAGCATGGCCTGGTAGTGCTCCTTGAGCTCTGCAGCCGTGCCCAAGACGAACTCGTGTTTGATCTGGCCTGCGTTGCGAATCTTGAAGCGCACGGTCTCGCCTTGCCGCACCTGGATGCCCGACGGCGTAAACCTCATGTTGTCGCTCATCACGATGTCGACCGTTCGGGTCACTTTGCCGGCGGTGCCCGGCTCCCCAATGGCACTGTGTTCGTCATCGTGATGGCCGTGTGGGCCGTGGTCGTGCCCTTCGGCATGGTCGCCGGCGGCGCTTGCCAGGCCCACGGTGAGGGCCAGGGAAACCGCAGTGGCAATAGCAGCAATCTTCATCAGAAGTCCTTTGACGTTACGGGTTGGGAAGAGATGGATGGGGTGATGAGTCAGTGGCCCTCGTGGCCACCAGCGGCGCCGGGCTTGCGGATCTGCACTTCGATCTCGCGCGGCGACTGCTTGCGCGACGGCGGCATCGAGCGGCCGCCCTCGGACGCAAAGCGAGCCGGCTCGGGCAAGGAGCCGGTCCATTCGAAAGCGTTGGTGCCGGGCGGATGCCGGTACCAGCCGGGGTCGCTGTAGTCACCGCGCCTCTGGTTGGCGCGGACCTTGAGCACGCTGAACATGCCGCCCATCTCCACCGAGCCGAACGGCCCTTCGCCACCCATCATCCGGGCCGTGTTGTCGGGGATGGGCATCTCCATCTCGGACATGTCACCCATGCCGCGCTCGCCCATCACCATGTAGTCGGGGATCAGCTTGTTGATCTCCCCGACGACGCCTCGATGCTCCACGCCGATCATCGTAGGCACGTCGTGGCCCATCGCGTTCATCGTGTGGTGGCTCTTGTGGCAGTGGAAGGCCCAGTCGCCTTCCTCGTCGGCGACGAAGTCGATCTGGCGCATCTGACCCACCGCCACATCGGTGGTGACCTCCCACCAGCGCGTCGAGCGCGGTGTGGGCCCGCCGTCGGTGCCGGTCACGGTGAATTCATGGCCGTGCAGGTGGATCGGGTGGTTGGTCATCGTCAGGTTGCCCATGCGGATGCGCACCCGATCGCCCCTGCGCACGTTGAGCGAGTCGATGCCCGGAAAGATCCTGCTGTTCCACGACCACAGGTTGAAGTCCAGCATCGTCATGATCTTGGGCGTGTAGGCCCCGGGCTCGATGTCGTAGGCGTTGAGCAGAAAGACGAAGTCGCGGTCGACCTCGTCGATCAAGGGATGCTTCGCTTTGGGATGGGTGACCCAGAAGCCCATCATCCCCATGGCCATCTGCGTCATCTCGTCGGCGTGCGGGTGGTACATGAAAGTGCCCGGACGCCGCGCAACGAACTCGTAGACGAAGGTCTTGCCCGGCTCGATCGCCGGCTGGGTGAGCCCGACGACGCCGTCCATCCCGTTGGGCAGGCGCTGGCCGTGCCAGTGGATGGAGGTGCGCTCGGGCAGCTTGTTCGTTACGAACACCC
The DNA here is from genome assembly GCA_004322345.1 of Aquabacterium sp. Taxonomy (GTDB): domain Bacteria; phylum Pseudomonadota; class Gammaproteobacteria; order Burkholderiales; family Burkholderiaceae_C; genus Aquabacterium. The sequence goes on from SCTQ01000246.1 coordinate 8,957, forward strand.
GCACGCGGTCGCCCTCGACCACCTCAATGGTCGGGCCCGGTGACTGCCCGTTGTAGCCCCACAGGTGCGCCTTGAAGCCCGGCGCCATCTCGCGCACCACCGGCTCGGCGACGAGATGGAACTCCTTGACGCCCTGGTTCATGCGCCAGGGCAGCGTCCAGCCGTTGAGCGTGACGACAGGGTTGTAGTGGCGGCCGGTGCTGGGAATCAGCGGCGGCATGGTGTCGGGGCTGTCCTGGAGCACCGGCTCGGGCAAGGCGGCCATGGCCGCCTTGCTCACGCTGGCCGCGGCCACGGCTACGCCGGCGGTCGCACCGCTCAGAAGGAAGTTGCGTCGATTGGTCATGATGGGGTGGGCAATCAATGGGTGGGGGCGCCGCCGTCGGCCGAGCGCGTGCTCGAGGCGGCAGGCGTGCCGGTGTCGATGGGGCGGCCGACCAGCGCGGCCTGCAAGGCGGCGTCGGCCAGCCAGAAGTCGCGCTGCGCCTCGATGGCCTGCACGACGCTGGTGATCTGCTCGCGCGAATCGGCGAGCAGTTCGAACACGCCGATGAGCATTGCGTTGTAGCGAAGCACGTTCTCATCGGAGATCGCCTTGCGCAGCGGCACGATCTCGTCGCGGTAGTGACGCGCCACGTCGTAGGCCGTGCGGTAGGCGCCGTACTGCTCGCGCACCCGCGAGTTCGCCTCCACCGCCACCTGGGCCGTGCGGTTCAGGGCCGCCATGTAGGTGGCCTCGGTGCGCGTGCGCCCGGCGTCGCCGAAGTCGAATAGGGGCAGCGGGAACGCGAGTTCGTAGCCACGCTGCGGCGGCAAGCCGGACTCGCTGTTGCGCACCACCCCGACTTCCAGACCGTTGACGAGACTGGTGATGCGACTGAGCCCCTGCTCGCGGGCCAGGAAGTCCAGGCTCACGCGGCTGAGCTGGACGTCCAGGCGCTGCTCGAGGCCGGTGCGCTGGACGCTGGCCTCGTCCCGAGGAGCCGGCGGCAAGTCCGGCAACCGTGGCGGCAGCTTCAAGGCGGCGGCCTGGGCATCGGTCAAGCCAAGGACACGCACCAGGGCCTCGCGCGTGGCCAGGGCGCTTTGCTGGGCTCGGGCAAGTTGCGCCACGGCGTCCGCGGAGAACGCCTGCTCACGGGCGCGCTGCAGCCGGCTGTAGTTGCCAGCGGCCTGCATGCGCTTGGCCAGCTCGGCGCCGGCATCCGCCGTAGCCTTGACCTGGCGGAAGTACGTGAGCGACTGTTCGGCAGCCACGGCGTTCACCCACGCTGCACGCGCCGAGTTGGCCACGTCGACCACGTTGCCGGCGAGGGTGAGCCGCGTGGCCTGCTGCTGGTACTCAGCTACGCGCAGGCGCGAGGGCCACAGCAGCAGGTCCAGCACCGAGAAGCTGAGCACGCGGCCGATCTCCAGCTCGCGTGCGCCGGCCTCCTTGCGCACGAGTTTCTCGAAGGCGAAGACGGGGTTGGGCAGCCGCGCGCCTTGCGTGGCCGTGGCGGCGTCTGCCGCGCTGTCGTAGAGCATGGCCTGTAGGGCCGGGCTGTACGCCAAGGCGATCTGCACGGCGTCGTCGGCGCTCAGCGGCTGGGCCAGGCGCGCGTCCACATCGGCTTGCGCCTGCGCTCGGGCCTCGTCGGACTGCAGCCAACGTACCTCGGCACCGAGGTGCTGGCGGCTGAACTGCGCGGTGCTGTCCAGGTTTTGGTTGACGGCGGTGCTCGCGCAGCCGGTGAACAAGACCGCAGCGGCGGCCAGCGCCAGCAGCCGCGCACGCGGGCGTGCCGCCAGCAGGATTCGGTAGGTGGCAGTCATGGTGTCAGTGGTGATGGCCATGGGGAGCGGCGCCGCCGGCAGCCGGGCGGGACGATGGCTTATTGGCTGCAGCCGGAGCTGGTGCGGAGGCCGGCGTCTGGGCTGGCGCGGAGGCCGGTGCCGGCGTCGGGGTGCTGTCCGCAGGAGACTGGGGCGCGGCCGTGCCGCTGTCCGCTTGGCCGGAAGAGCCATCGGAAGAGCCGGCGGCAGGAGTGCCGCCCCGGCTCTCCCGGGCGTAGGCCTGCCAGCCGCCGATTTGGCGCACCAGGTCATTGGCCTGACGCCAATCGCCGACGGGCTGATCGTCGAAAGCGCGGTAGCCCTCGAACGCGGATCGGTAGCCCGAGGCCGCAGCAGAAACTGCCCCCTTGGACCGCGATGCAGCCCGCAAGGCTGCACCTGCGCCGTCAGGCGGCGTATTGGCCGCACCCGAAGCCGCCGGTGCGTGCGCGTGCTGGGCCAGCGCTGCGGATGTGGCAGCGCTCGCCAATGCAGCCACCAGGGCTGCACGAGTGAACGAAAACATGGAGATTCTCCGCAACGCCCGCACGAGGACGCCGGCAAGACGTCCTGGCGGGCGTGGTCTGAACAGCTGGGCTCGCGGGATCTCAGCGCGCAGGCGCACCGAGTCACGCGTCGCCCAGGCGACGCTTCAGGAGAGGATGGTTCGCGGTGGCCGCTCGGGACCGGCGGTCAGGAAGGTCACGCTGGTTCGCGGCAGGACCGGGGAGACGAAGAAGGTCTGCGGTGCAGCCTTCAGCGAGACCAGCGTCGTGGGAATGGCCGTTCCGGTGCAGCAAGAGGCACAGGTGCCGCACTTGGCCTTCGAGAACTTGGCGTCGTGGTGGACGCAGTCCGGGCCATGCGCGCAGTTCGCGCCGGCAGTCGCCGTGTCGTTCGAGGCGACCTCGCCGTGGACGTGGTGCGCGCCGTCGTCATGATCCGTCGCGCCGCGATGGTCCGCATGGTCGTGCGTCGCGTGGCCATGTGTCTCAGGGTTGTGCACCACGGCCGCCGCCTGGCTCATGCGGTGATGGGTCGGTCCGCACAACGCCATGGTGACCGCCGCCCAGCCCTGCACGGGCAGCGCAGCGGCCAGCAGCCACAGCAAGGTGATTCGCAACCAACGCTTCATGCGGAAAAGTGTACGTGATCGAGCCGGTGAATCTGCAACCAGGCGGCCGGGCAAGCAAGCAGTTGTGCCCATGTGGTGGCTGAACGCTTGGCGCGCTCCCTTCATTGAACTACTGGGCCGCCGTTCGGTTCCGTGGCATGGCGGTGTTTTTGCGCTGTGTCCGCTCGATGGCGTAGCCGGCGCCCGGTTCGCTGCAGAATCGCAAACGACCATCACCAAGGAGGCAACATGGGATCTGTCACAAGCACCGCTGCGCGGCTGAGCACCTTTGCGTGGACCGCCGTCCTCGCCTGCAGCGTGGCATGGGCCAACGAGACGCAGGTCGCTGACCACGGTAGCCACCCCGCGCACGCCCCGCACGGCATGAATCACGGGCACGGTCATCATCCAGGCTCAACCCAGACGTCGGACTACGTGGGGCTCAAGGAACGCCCGCTCAAGGCGCTATCCACGCAGCAGGTGGAAGATCTGCGCGCCGGCCGTGGGATGGGATTGTCACTGGCAGCCGAACTCAACAGCGTGCCCGGCCCGCGCCACGTCTTGCAGCTGCAGCAGCAGCTCGGTGTCAGCGCGGAGCAAGCGAGCTTGCTGCAAGACATTGTCCAGGCCATGGAGGCGCGTGCCCGGGCCCTCGGGGAAGAAATCATCGTCGCCGAGACGCAGTTGGACAGCGGCTTTCGGAACAAGAGCTTGTCGCAGGAGCAGGTCCTGGACCTCAGCAGCCGCATCGGCGCGCTGAACGGCCAGTTGCGCGCGGCTCATCTGCAGGCGCATCTGCAAACGGCAGCGCTGCTGTCGCCCAAGCAGATCGCGGCTTACGACCTCGCTCGGGGCTATACACCGGCGGCTCGTTGATCCGATTCGAGTTCGTCATCCGCGGGCCGCAAGGCATGGCGTCGTCTACGGCAGTTGGGCCAGGCAGCGGCAGCTCGACGAAGTGACCTGCTCCCTCCAAGCCGTACCAGATTGGGTTCCTCAAGCAGGTCGAGGCCGGGCTGCAGGTCAAGGACATCGCGGATGGACGACGCGACCACGCAGCTCAGCAGCAAGATCGAGGAGATCGCGCACGCGCGGCGCCGCTTCGGCTACTGACGTCAGCGACATAGACGTCGAGCGCCCACATTGGCTCGACGGCCTCGCCATTGACGTAGGCCACGCCGTCGACGATTTCGATAACCATCGAGCCAAACTTCCCCTCCCAGATGTATCTAGACCCGCTGGGCGCTGCCGGCTGAGTCGCATCAGGCGGGACCGCCGCGCTCAGGAGCGCAGGTTTGATCGGCGCGTTCATAGGCTTGCTTGAATACTGTATAGACATACAGTACAACCGTAGGCCTTGTCCGTCAAGTTGGTGGATTGGATTGCCCCGACGGCTCGCTCGAGGCCACGTATCGGCCCTCGAAAGGCTCCAGGACGTCGATGCTCTGCACTTGGTCCATGCCTAGGAGCTGCTCGACCAACTCGGCGGGCGCCCGCACAGCGAAGACGCCGACATTGGCTGCGCGCTGCAGCAGCCGAGTCTGGGAGCGGTCCGGGTCGATCCGCTCGAGCATCTCGTCGACCGTCGCCGCGAACGCCACCGCTCGCGCGTTGCCTTGGTCGTTGGACATCGGCAGCGACGCGAAGCTGCTTCCTTTCAGCCTGAGCTTGATCATCACGACCATCGACAGGCTGCCCTCTGAGCGACACAGCGCCCGCAAATGTTGGGTGTTCAACCGCGGGCTCCTCCAGTCTCCAGGGTCGGTCATGGGCGGCGCTTCTTGGCGCCCGCATGAACCCTGCCGCGGCGCACCGCCGGCTTGCGCGGTGGGGTCTGTGGCACATCGAACTCGGCCAGCAGCGCGCGATCGAGCAGGGGTGCATTGGGCGCCTCCGCATGCAGTCCCTCGTACTCGCGGCCATCAACGTCCTCAACGATGAGCACGCTCTGGCCATCAATACCCCTGGCCGTCCACAAGCGTCGAACAAGGTCCACTTCCCAGCCGGCTTGCGGGCCCTGGGCAGGCCGTATCTGCTGGACCGAGGTCACGACAAAGCGAGGTCCGGTTCGCAGCCAATCCAGGATTTGCCGGTCCCGGCTGCAGCAGAAGCTGTGCAGCAGGCGCATCGGATCAGCAGTGTCGTAAAAGGTCACCAGGTACCAGGCCGCATGCAGCGACAGCTCCATCGCGCGGAAGTACCGACAGGTCGGCCGTGCAAGCTGTGGTGGAACGGACACTTCGAAAGACTCGTGGGACAGGAACATCGCAAGCCTTTCGATCACTCGGCGGCGCAGCCTGCGCCCGCAACCGGCGGGATCCCGGCGCCAACCTGCGCAATCAGCTTGCGGTCATCGCACGGCTGCGTAAACGGTGCGCCCATCATCCCGTCGAACTCCTGCCCGTCTTCGGCTTGCAGGACGATGACGCGCTCGCCGGTACCACCGTCTCTGACGGACCACACCTGACGAATGGCCCGCATGCCCCACCGACCGTCCGCATGCAAGGGAAAGATCTGCTGCACGGCCACCACCGTATCGATCTGCCGATCGATCAAGACGTCGACCAGCACGCTGTCCCAACTGCATAGGAAGGAGTGGAGGAACTGGATGCCGTCTTCCTCGGTGAGGAAGGTCACGAGGAACCAAGGGGCGCGCAGCGAGAGCTCTACGGCGCGGTGATAGTGGGTTCCTGGGGCTGATAGAAAAGCTACAAACGGAAGCTCGAAGGCTTGATGAGTGATGAACATCGGATGCCGGCGGACCGCGAGGTCAATGCGTTTTTTATAACCATCAGTATCGGGTTGACCTCAGGCATGGGCCCGATTGGTCAGCCCGAACGGGCGTGGTTAGATTCCCATTCCGCATACGGCACGGATGCCGTTACGGTGGCCGCTGAAGGGTCGCCATGCTCAAGTCTCTGTACAGCCGCCACAACGAAATCTTCCTGGAGCTGCTACGCAGCAACCGCGAATCATCAAAGCTGCGACAGGCCGACCTGGCCGGTCGTCTCGGTCACGTCCAAGCGACGGTTAGCAAGGTCGAAATTGGCGTGCGCCGCCTTGACGTGATTGAGCTGCGTGCCTGGTTGATCGCCCTGGATGTGGACTTCGTCGCCTTCATGGACGAGCTTGATCAGCGCCTTCGCGCTCACCCTGTACCCGACGCTCGACTGGGAGCAGGACTACGTCAGGATGCGCGCAGGTTTGGGCCGCATGTCAGTCGCCGCCGTCGCGGATGACAAAAATGCGTTTTTTATAACGTGGATTAAATAGGACGGATGCCGGACGCTCCGGCGGATGTCCACGCGCCCCAAGAAGCCTCAACGCGGCAGACCGCCAGGCTCGCGCAGCTTCGACGCCGAAGCTGCGCTGGCCTTTGGCGCAGTCGTCAAGGCAATGAGGGAAGCCAACGGACAATCGCAAGAACTTTTGGCTCTGCGAGCCGACGTCGAGCGGTCCTACTACGGACGTATCGAGCGCGGCGAGAGCCAGCCAACCCTGTTCGTCATCCTCAAGGTTGCCAACGCGTTGGGGGTAGACAGCGGTGCTCTGGTATCGCAGGCCGAACACGCGATTCGACGTGGCCGCCGCTCAAGCGGACGCGCTTTCGCGCAAGGCCGCCGCTAGGTATTGAGGACTGTTGGCGCGAGCGAGAAGGCCACTAGGCAGCCGACCAGGTGCAAGGCCCCTTGCGGTCTTCCCATACCCGCTTGAGGAAAGCCTTGTCAGCATGCCTTAGGTGCAGGTAGTTCTTGTTAGGGGGTTCGAAATCGGTTCCGGCTGCAACCCATGAGCCTTGGCTTTCGTACAGGTTGACCACCGAAGCGCCACGGCCGTCTTTACCGATCTCCCTCAGCACCCCGTCAGCCGGATAGGCCTGGAATTCTTGGCTGATCGACGGTATCGGATGCGCTGCCTGGTACGCATCGGTGGCAAGTGCATGAAGCTGATAAATCCCAAGCCGGTAGCTGTCGTCCGCCTCGTGCAGTAAATCTTGGCTGACCGAGGTCGGCTCGTACCACAGCGTCACGTACATGCCATCGCGCACGACTGCCTCGACCAGAGGGCGGAAGTCTTGGTCTCCGGCGACAAAAATAAGACGGCTCATGTTTCGGCGGTGCGTATGCGTCAGCATGTCCACTGCGATCAGGATGTCCACCTCCTTCTGCGTCGACCCTTTTCCCTTGCGCCATTTCGCCAGGCCTTCACTGACGTGCCAGCCCTTGTAGGCGCGCAGTCGATTGAAGAAGGCCTCCTGCTGTGCTCGGCGGGCCTCAAACTGGTCGTCGGTTTCGCCCGCCGTCTTAGATGGGAGGCAGTCGTAGTAGAACGTCTTGGTGCAGCCGTAGGAAAGCTTGGCGTAATCCAGCTCGATGGGTTCGTTGAACCATGCGTCTCCTGCCGCCTTGGCTCGCTCCCGTAGATAGGCGCCGTCGATGAACAAGTATTGAGTCTCCGGAGTTGGAGCAGCGGCTGAATAGATGGTGACCATAGAAGGGTGTCCGTGGAACGAGGCGCGCAGCCGTCTGGAGACTGGATCGAAGTGTCAGGACTGCATGGCTTGAGGTTGGGCGAGATCCCAGTCCAGCCGATGTGCAGCACTGACAGCTGCATGGCGAGCGTCGTCCTCGCCATGCAGGTAGATGCTGGTTGTCGCAATGGAGGCGTGCCCGAGGGTATCGCGAACGTGACGCAGGTCGACGCCATCTGCCAAGCGCGAGCCCATGGTGTGCCGCAGCCAGTGAGATGAGGCAGCCTCCAGCCGTACGGCCTGGGCCTCACGGTCCGCGCCAACTGCTCGAAGCCGCGCCGCGGTCTGGGCGAAGACATCCTTGACCAAGCCGTGGATCGCCGAGCGCGTCAACGGCGCCGGCCAACTCACCGCCCCTCGTGCCCGGGGCACGGCCTGCCAGCACACAGGGAAGAGGAGCGGCGCGGGTTCGCCGGGCTGTGGCAGCGCCGGAAGGTCCAGCGCGCGACGATAGTTGGTCAGTTCCACCATCAGCTCGGCCGTGGCCGGCACCAAGCGCATCTTGTCGCCCTTGCCGGTGAGCTCGAGCCACCAGCGGGTCTCGCCGGTCTTGTCGATACGGCTGAAGAAGCCTCCCATCGTGTTGCCACTGACCTCGGAGATGCGCAGGCCACAGAGGTAGAACAGGCTGAAAAGCCAGCGTGCGCGCGCCGCTGCCGCGGCCTCCCGAGTCGTCGATCGCGGCATGGCGACGATCGTGGCGCGAACCTCGGCCCAGACGTCGTCGGGCAGGAAGCGCTCGACTTGGGGCGCGGCGTGGCGGCGCCGGCGGCGGCTGAGCGCCAGCGGGTTGCCGGCCAGGTAGCCGGCCTCCACCAGCCAGGTCAGCAGCGAGTTGAGCACCAGCATGGCCTGGCGCTGGCTGGCCGGCGACAGCGGCCCGGCAAACGGCCGCCAGCCGGGGTGCTGGCGCGGCAGCTTGCGCCCCGGCGCCATGACCCAGCGTTCTTGCGGCTGCGGGTCGCTTAGGAAGTGCTGGTACAGCTGCAGATCCTCATTCGTCAGCGACGACAGAGGTTTGCCCAGTTCGGCCAGCGACCACAGCATCAGGCGCTCGGCCTCCTTGCGGGCGTTGGCGAGGGTATTGGGGCTGTCGGCGTACCGGTGCAGCCAAGCCAGGACCGCTTCACGGTCCGTGGTGGCCGCCAGCTGGCAGCGCCCGGCCCGCGAGCGATTGGTGCCGTGCAGGCCGGATAGCTCGTCGGCTAGGACCAGCGCCTCCAACGGGACGGGCGCGGCAAGCCGCAGGGCGGGCTGGACAGGGACGATCGCGCTCATGGGGTGTGCTGCATTCGAAAACGAGGGCCCAGGCTACTATTTTGACACTATATAACTAATGTCAAATATTATGGCTAAATATTCTGTTCTATTACGTATTACGTAGTAATATAAACAAATGGATCAGGCTCGACAAATAGCCGAAGAGGTTGAAGCCCTTCGCAGCCGCTTTCCGGAGACCCGGGCGCTATACCGCGAGGTCTGCACGCTGCTCTTCTTCCGCTACGGCACCCAGCCCACGACCAACGGGCTCTATTCGCTCGTGCGCAAGGGCTCGATGACCACCGTCGGTCAGGTCCTCGCAGCGTTCTGGAACGACCTGCGCGAAAAAAGCGCCGTGCGCATCGCCCACCCCGGCTTGCCGGAGTCTTTTCGGGATTCGGTCGGCGAGCTAGCTCAGCAGATGTGGATCCAGGCAACAGCTGCTGCCGGCGACCAAGCCGAGGCCATCCGGGCGGAGGCGCAGGCCGAGGTGAGCCCACTGCGGCTGCAGTTAGCGCAGGTCCAGGCCGCTCGCGACGGCGCAGGTGAGCGCCTCGTGCTGGCCGAAAAACAGGCCCTGGAGGCCCGCCAGGCGCTCGCGCAGGCGGAGGAAGCCCTGGCCGAGCAGCGGCGTGCCATCGCCGCCCTGCAGGCCCAGATGGAGCTGCTTCAGGACCAAGCCCGCGGCTTCACCGGGCAGCTCGATCGCGCCCGCGTGGACTTCGCCGCCGAACTGGAGAAATCTCGCCAGACGGCCGCGGCGGCCGAGCAACGCGCCGATGCTGCCCAACGCCGCGCGCTGCTGGACGTCGACCAGGAGCGCCAGGCCCGTGCCAAGGCCGACAAGGTCACCGATGGCCTGCGCGCGGAACTGGCGGATGCGGACAAGCGCGTACGCGATGCGGCTGGCCAGCACGCCGGCGAAGCGCTGAAGTGGCAAGCCAGCACCCAGCGGCTGCAGGCGCAGTTGGACTCCGCCCAAGCCGACGCCGCGGCGGCGCGCCAAGAACTGCAGCAGGCCCACCAGCGCGCCGAAGAAGCCGAGCGTCGCGCCATCGAGTCGAGCGTCCGCACGGATACCTTGCAGGGCGTCCTGGAGCAGTTGACCATCACGGGAGCCAAGCCCAAGCGCAGTCCGCGGGCCGGCTCCGGGCAGTCCTAGGCACATCACCCAGAACTCAGGAGAACGTCATGGCTGAATCAGCGATCGAATGGACCGAGCACACCTGGAATCCGGTGACCGGCTGCACCAAGATCTCCCCGGGCTGCAAGCATTGCTACGCCGAGACCATGGCGCGTCGGCTCACGGCCATGGGTGCGGCCGGCTACGAGAACGGTTTCGAGCTGGCACTGCATCCCAGCCGCTTGGAGCAGCCGCTTAAACGCAAGGCGCCCACGGTGTACTTCGTGAACTCCATGTCGGACCTGTTCCATGAGGACGTGCCTGACCGCTTCATCGACCAGGTGTTCGAGGTCTGCGCGACTACGCCTCAGCACACCTACCAAGTCTTGACCAAGCGGGCCGACCGACTGCCGGAGTTCTTCCGCCAGCGCAAGTGTCCCGCCAACGTCTGGCTGGGCGTATCAGTGGAGGATCGCAAGTACGGCGTGCCGCGCATCGACCACCTACGCCAGGTCGATGCCCGCGTGCGGTTCTTATCGGTCGAGCCACTGCTGGAGGACCTGGGCAAGCTGGATCTGCGTGGCATCCATTGGGTCATCGTCGGCGGCGAGAGCGGCGCCAAGGCGCGCCCCATGGCGCCGGAATGGGCCGACGGCGTGCGCCGCCAAGCGCAGGCCCAGGGCGTAGCCTTCTTCTTCAAGCAATGGGGCGCCTGGGGCAGCGACGGCGTGCGCCGCGACAAGAAGCGCAACGGCCGGGATTTGGGCGGCCGGCGTTGGGACGAGTTCCCGATGCAGG
>SCTQ01000247.1 GCA_004322345.1 Aquabacterium sp.
ACAACACCCTGCGCCTGATCATCCGCGGCCACATGTGGAACCAGCCGGTGCCGCTGGAGCTGCTGCTGGCCGCCGACGTGGACGTGGAAACCGGTGCCGCGCAGGTGCGTGACCTGCGGGCCTGAAGCAGAGCACATATGGACCCCCGGCTGCTGCGCTACTACAACCAGGAACTGCGCTACCTGCGCGAGCAGGGCGCCGAGTTCGCGCGCGAGTTCCCGAAGATCGCCTCCCGGCTGGGCCTCGAAGGCCTGGAGGTGGCCGACCCCTACGTCGAGCGCCTGCTCGAAGGCAGCGCCTTCCTGGCCGCGCGCGTGCAGCTCAAGCAGGACGCCGAGTTCCCGCGCCTGTCCCAGCGCCTGCTGGAGATGATCTACCCCAGCTTCCTGGCCCCGGTGCCGGCGATGGTGGTGGCCCAGTTCCAGCCCAAGGACGATCCCAACCTGCTCAAGGGCCTGAGCCTGCCGCGCGGCAGCGTCCTGCACGGGGCGCGTTCGCCGGCCTCGGACACGCGCTGCGAGTTCCGCACCGCCCAGCCGGTGACGCTGACCCCGCTGTCCACGCTGAGCGCCGAGTACTTCACCAGCGCCGCCGACCTGTCGCTGGCCACGCTGCCGCTGGCCGAGCGGGCGCGCAGCGGCGTACGCGTGCGCCTGAAGCTGCCGCCGGGCATGGACATCACCCAGCTGCAGGTCGGCAGCCTGCGCTTCCACCTGGGCGGCCAGAGCGACATCGCGCTGCGGCTGTACGAGCTGATGACCGCCTCCTGCCTGGGCGTGCTGGTGGGCCCGCCCGGACGCGCCGGCGACGGCGCACGCCGGCTGCTGGAAGCCGAAGCCCTGCAGGCCGTGGGCTTCGACGACGAGCAGGCCATGCTGCCCGTCACCCTGCGCGGGCTGGCCGGCACGCGGCTGATGCAGGAGTACTTCGCCTTCCCGCAGCGCTTCCTGTTCTTCGACCTCAACGGCCTGGCCCCCTGCTTCGCCGCCTGCAAGGGCGACACGATCGAGATCGTGCTGCTGTTCTCGCGCCCCGGCCAGGGCCTGGAGGGGGCAGTGGAAGCGGCCAACTACTCGCTGCATTGCGCGCCCGCGGTCAACCTCTTCCCCAAGCGCGCCGACCGCGTGCAGCTCAACGAGTCCAGCAACGAGTTCCACGTCGTGGCCGAGCGCAGCGCGCCGCTGGACTACGAGGTGCACAGCATCGTCGGCGTCAGCGGCCACGACGCGCAGAACCGCGAGCAGGTCTTCCACGCCTTCTACGCCGCACCGCAGGGCGCGCCGGCGGGCAGCCAGGGCTACTACACCGTCGCCCGCGAACCGCGCCTGGTGTCGGACAAGATGCGGCGCGACGGCCCGCGATCGGGCTACATCGGCTCCGAGGTCTTCGTCTCGCTGGTCGACCCGAAGGAGGCCCCCTTCCCGGAGGCGCTGCGCGAGCTGTCCGTGGTCACGCTGTGCACCAACCGCGACCTGCCGGTCTTCATGCCGCTGGGCGGCGCCGAAGGCGACTTCCAGCTCGACGGCGGCGCGCCGGTGACGGCCGTGCGCTGCGTCGCCGGCCCCTCGCGCCCGCACAGCAGCCTGCGCGAAGGCGGCTTCGCCTGGCGGCTGCTGAACCTGCTGTCGCTGAACTACCTCTCGCTGCTGGACACCGATCCCGAGCAGGGTGCCGTCGCGCTGCGCGAGCTGCTGGGCCACTTCGTGCCGGCCAACGACGCCGGCATGAAGCGCCAGGTCGAGGGCGTGCAGAAGGTCGGCGTGCGGCCCATCGTGCGCCGCCATCCCATCCCCGGGCCCATCGCCTTCGGCCGCGGCATCGAGGTCACCGTCACGGTGGACGAGCTCGGCTTCGAGGGCGGCAGCGCCATGCTGCTGGGCAGCGTGCTGCATCGCTACCTGTCGCGCCACGTCTCGCTCAACAGCTACGTGGAGACCGTGCTGGCTTCGCTGACGCGCGGCGAGCTGATGCGCTGGAAGCCCGGCCGCGGCGCGCGGCCCGTGGCCTGAAGCCTATGGAAGCCCCGCAGGACGCCCCCAGCGCCGCACCGGCCGAGGAGCCCAGGCGCGCGCCCGACGACTGGTGGCAGCGCCTGGCCGACGCACCCTGGGGCGCCGACCTGTTCCAGACCCTGCGCCGTATCGAGTCGCGCAACGCCCACCTGCCGCGCCTGGGCGAAGCCCAGCGCCCGCAGGACGAGCCACTGCGCCTGGCGCAGGAAGCCTCGCTGACCTTCGCCCCGTCCGCCCTGACCGGCGTGGTGTTCGACGCGAACACGCCGCCGCGGCTGGTGCAGCGCGTCTTCGGACTGCTGGGCCCCAACGGCCCGCTGCCCATCCACCTGACGGAACATGCGCGCGAGCGCGTGATGCACCACGCCGACCCGACGCTGCTGCGCTTCCTGGACATGCTCGGCCACCGCTTCGGCCTGCTGTTCTACCGCGCCTGGTCGCAGGCCCAGCCGGTCGTCGGCCTGGACCGTCCCGACGACACGCGCTATGCCCGCTGGCTGGGCTCGCTCTTCGGCATCGGCGCCGAGCCCTTCCTGGGCCGCGACGCGCTGGGCGATTTCCCCAAGCTGCATTTCACCGGCCGCCTGGCGCGCTCGGTGCGCGACGCCGACGGGCTGCAGGCCTGGATCACCGCCCAGTTCGGGGTGCCCGTGCAGGTGGACCAATGGCAGGGCCACTGGATGAGCCTGGCGCGCGACGAACGCACGCGGCTGAGCAAGCGCCAGGGACAGGGCCTGGGCCGGGGCGCCGTCACCGGCGAACGCGTGTGGGACGTGCAGCACAAGTTCCGCATCGTCATCGGCCCGCTGCCCTGGGAAAGCTACGCTCGTTTCCTGCCCGACGGCGAGGCCCTGGGCGCGCTGCAGGCCCTGGTGCGGCAGTACGTGGGCTTCGAGTTCGAGTGGGACCTGAAGCTCATCCTGCGGCGCGAGGACATCCCCGCGATGCAGCTGGCCACGGGCAGGGGGCGCCCGCGCAGCGGCGCCGGCGCGCTGGGCCGCTCGGCCTGGATGAACGGCTACCGGCGCGCCGGCGACGCCGACGACCTGGTGATCGACGTCGAGCGCACGCTGCGCCCGGCCCGCAAGGCCGCGCACGATATGGCAACTGTCTAGGACAACGGGACCCGTCGTCCCACGCAACGATACAAACGGAGAAGCGTCATGAGTGAAATCAGTCGGGTGGCCCTGTTCGGCAAGCTCAATCCCCTGGCCTACAAGGCCATCGAAGGCGCCACCGTCTTCTGCAAGCTGCGCGGCAACCCCTACGTGGAGCTGGTGCACTGGATCACCCAGATCCTGCAGAACAACGAATCGGACTTCGACGCGCTGGTGCGCCACTACCAGCTCGACGCCGCCGTGATCGCGCGCGACGTCACCGCCGCGCTGGACCGCCTGCCGCGCGGCTCCACGGCCATCTCCGACTTCTCCGAGCAGATCGAGCACGCGATCGAACGCGGCTGGGTCTACGGCACGCTGATGTTCGGCGACAGCCAGGTGCGCACCGGCTACCTGATGCTGGGCATGCTGAAGACCAACAGCCTGCGCAACGCGCTGCTGGCGATGTCCAAGCAGTTCGAGAAGATCAAGGCCGACGACCTGGCCGAGAACTTCGCCAAGATCCTCGGCGGCTCGCCGGAGTCCAGGCTGGGTGCCCAGGACGGCAGCGCGCTGTCCGGCGACCAGCCCGGCAGCGAGTCCGGCGCGATGGCACCGGGCGCGATGGGCAAGCAGGAGGCGTTGAAGAAGTTCACCGTCGACCTGACCGAGAAGGCGCGCAAGGGCGAGATCGATCCGGTCAACGGCCGCGACGAGGAGATCCGCCAGATCGTCGACATCCTGATGCGCCGCCGCCAGAACAACCCCATCCTCACCGGCGAGGCCGGGGTCGGCAAGACGGCCGTGGTGGAGGGCTTCGCGGTGCGCCTGGCGCGCGGCGACGTGCCGCCGCAGCTGCAGGAGGTATCCCTGCTGAGCCTGGACATCGGCCTGCTGCAGGCCGGCGCCAGCATGAAGGGCGAGTTCGAGCAGCGCCTGCGCCAGGTCATCGACGAGGTGCAATCCAGCCCCAAGCCCATCATCCTGTTCATCGACGAAGTGCACACCCTGGTGGGCGCCGGCGGCGCGGCCGGCACCGGCGACGCGGCCAACCTGCTCAAGCCGGCACTCGCCCGCGGCAACCTGCGCACCATCGGCGCCACCACCTGGGCCGAGTACAAGAAGTACATCGAGAAGGACCCGGCGCTGACCCGCCGCTTCCAGGTCGTGCAGGTGCCCGAGCCCGACGAGGCCAAGGCCATCGTGATGCTGCGCGGCGTGGCCACGGTGCTGGAGAAGCACCACCGCGTGCAGCTGCTGGACGAGGCCATCGAGGCCGCCGTCAAGCTGTCGCACCGCTACATCCCCGCGCGCCAGCTGCCCGACAAGGCCGTCAGCCTGCTCGACACCGCCTGCGCACGCGTGGCCGTGAGCCAGCATGCGATCCCCGCGGCCGTCGAGGACAGCCGCCGCCGCATCGAGGCCCTGGACGTGGAGAGCGGCATCATCGACCGCGAGGCGGCCGTAGGCGTGGACGTGGCCGAGCGCCGCGCCCGCGTGGACGAGCTGGTGGCCGCCGAACGCGACCGCCTGGCCACGCTGGAGAAGCGCTGGCAGGACGAGAAGGCCGTGGTGGACAAGGTGCTGGCCCTGCGTGCCCAGCTGCGCGGCGGTGACCAGCCGGTCGACGGCCAGGCCGGCAAGGCCAGCGGCATCGACGACGCCGAGCGCGCCAGGCTGCTGGCCGAGCTGAAGATCGAGCAGGCCGCCCTGGCCGAGCTGCAGGGCGACTCGCCGCTGATCATGCCCTCCGTCGATGCGCATGCCGTGGGCGCCGTGGTGTCCGACTGGACCGGCATCCCGGTGGGCCGCATGGTGAAGAACGAGCTGGAGACGGTCCTGCGCCTGGGCGAGTCGCTGGGCCAGCGCGTGATCGGCCAGCAGCACGGCCTGGACATGATCGCCAAGCGCATCCAGACCTCGCGTGCGCGGCTGGACAACCCGAACAAGCCCATCGGCGTGTTCATGCTCTGCGGCACCTCCGGCGTCGGCAAGACCGAGACCGCGCTGGCCTTGGCCGAGGCGCTCTACGGCGGCGAGCAGAACGTCATCACCATCAACATGAGCGAGTTCCAGGAGGCGCACACCGTCTCCACGCTCAAGGGCGCGCCTCCGGGATACGTGGGCTACGGCGAGGGCGGCATCCTGACCGAGGCCGTGCGCCGCCGGCCCTACAGCGTCGTGCTGCTCGACGAAGTGGAGAAGGCCCACTCCGACGTGCACGAGATGTTCTTCCAGGTCTTCGACAAGGGCTGGATGGAGGACGGCGAAGGCCGCGGCATCGACTTCAAGAACACCATCATCCTGCTCACGTCCAACGTCGGCTCCGAGCTGATCATGAACATGTGCAAGGACCCGGAGCTGCTGCCCGACCCGGACTCGCTGGCGACCGCCTTGCAGGAGCCGTTGATGAAGGTGTTCCCGCCCGCGCTGCTGGGCCGCATCGTCACCATCCCCTACTACCCGCTGAGCGACGACATGATGGCCAAGATCGTCCGCCTGCAGCTCAACCGCATCAAGAAGCGCGTTGCGGAAAACCACCGCATCCCCTTCGACTACACCGACGAGGCCGTGAAATTGATCGTCAAGCGCTGCAACAACGCCGAGGCCGGCGGGCGCATCATCGACTCCATCCTCACCAACACCGTCCTGCCCAAGATCTCGATCGAGTACCTGTCGCGCATGACGCGCGGCGAGAACCTGCAGCGCATCGAGCTGGGCGTGGCGGACGGCGAGTTCAGCTACGGCTTCCAGTGAGCCCTCGGTGGTGAACCGGCGATGAGCGGCCCCCAACTCTGTCCCGCCCGCACGCCTGGCACGCTGGGCGTGTGCGATGCGGCGGACCCCAACGTGCGCTCCCACCCGGGCGCCACACCGGGGACCACCGGCGTGGCCGACGGCGCCGCGCTGCAGAACGAAGGCGCGCCGAGGGCCCGGGACTCGGCGGAATCGATGGTGGGCCAGGCGCTGGTGGTCGGCAGCGGCGCGGCCGCCATCGTGCGCATCCCCGTGCCGGGCACCGGCGGCCTGGCGCTGGAGCTCAGCCCGCGCGGCTGGGTGCCCAAGGGCGGCTCCACCTCGACGCTGTTCGTGCAGAGCCTGGACGGCAAGCGCAACCTGCGGCTGGACTACGGCTACAACGTCACCACCAAGTCGGTGAACTACCACTGGAACCAGAAGGGCACCTTCCAGGAATTCAAGATCGCCGACCACGCCCTGGCCGGCGGCGGCGGCAAGGCGCTCTACAACGTGGCCAAGGTCGCCAAGGTCGCCGGCCGTGGGCTGCTGGTGGTGGGCGCCGTGATCGACGCGGTGTCCATCGTGCAGGCCAAGAAGCGCTGGCGCCAGGTGGCCAAGGTGCTGGCCGGCTGGGGTGGCGCCTGGGTCGGCTGCAAGGCCGTGGGCGCCGCGGGCGCGGCCGGCGGCACGCTGGTGGAGCCCGGCGGCGGCACCGCCGTGGGCGGCTTCGTCGGCTGCGCGGTCGGCGGGGCACTGGGCTACTTCGGCTCCTCGCTGGCGGCGGAATCGCTCTACGACTGGGTCGAGGAGACCTGGTACGACCCGCTGCCGCAGGAAACCCAACCCTGGAGCGCCCCGCTGTGAGCGACCCGGCACCTCAGGTCCCCGACGCGCACGGCCTGGTGTGGACGGGCGACGCGCGCGCGCTGCCGCCGCAGATGCTGGGCCTGCCTGCATCCTTGCCAGCGGACCTGCCCTGCGCGGCCGTGGGCTGGCTGCGGGCGCCCGGCACCGAAGGCGGCGTGCCCGCGGCCGTGCGCCGCAGCCTGGCCCGCGGCCTGTGCGCGCTGGGCTGGGTCGTCTTCCCGACCGATCACGAGACGCCGGACGACGGCGGCTGGCATGTGCTGGACGACGGCAGCGCCGTGGGCATCGCGGCCGCTGCCGGCTGGCGCCGCCGCCGCACCGCGTGGTGCGCCACACGGGTGCCGGAACGCGCGGCCGGGCTCTTCGACACCGCCGGCCACGACTGGACGCAGGGCGCCCAGCGCGCGCTGGTGTGCAGCGCGCAGCCCGCGCTGGACGCGACGCTGGCCGCCGTGCTGGCCGACACCGGCGAGGCCCCGTCGCCGGCCCGCGCCCTCGTGCTGCCCGGCGCCGACGGTGAGTTCGCCGCCTTCTGTTTCTTCGATCCCGCCGCGCAGCCGCAGCTCGCGCAGGCGCTGGAGCAGGCCTGCCGCGCGCAGGGCCTGGGCTGGCGCACGGCCGATGCCGAGGGCTTCGGCCGTTGCGACTGGATCGCCGATCCCCATGCTCCCCAGACAAGAACCGGAGACCTCCGATGAGTGAAGCACGCCAGGTGGAGGTGACCACCCCGCTGGGCAAGGATGCCGCCTTGCTGTTCGGCCGCATGTACGCCCGCGAGGAACTGGGCCGGCTGTTCGAGTACCAGCTCGAGCTGCGCGGGCCGCCCAGCAAGACCACGGGCGCCGCGGACTTCATGGGCAAGGGCGTCACCGTCAGCATGCAGCTGGCCGGCGCCAGCAAGAAGCGCCACTTCAACGGCATCGTCACGCGCTTCATGCAGGGCGCGCGCCACGGCCGCTTCTTCACCTACCACATGGAGCTGCGCCCGCGCATGTGGCTGCTGACGCGCAACGCCGGCTGCCGCATCTTCGAGAACAAGACCGTCGTGCAGATCCTCGACGCGGTGTTCGCCAGCTACGGCTTCCCGGTGGACAAGCGCCTGAAGACCACCTACCCGGAGCGGGTGTACTGCGTGCAGTACCGCGAAACCGACTTCAACTTCGTCAGCCGGCTGATGGAGGAAGAGGGCATCTACTACTACTTCACGCACAAGGACGGCGCGCACACGCTGGTGCTGTGCGACAACGCCAGCAGCCACGACGCCATCCTCGACAAGGCGCTGGTCTGGAGGGGCGAGCACGAGGGCGGCAACCTGACCGACGACATCCTGCTGGAATGGAACGAAGCCCACAGCCTGCAGCCGCAGCGCTTCACGCACGCCGAGTTCGAGTTCCAGACGCCTTCGGCGCGCATGACCGCGGAGGCCAAGGCGCCCGCAGGCAAGTACACGCCGCCGAAGATGGAGATATTCGACTACCCCGGCCTCTTCGACGCGCTGCCCGCCGCCCAGCCGAACACCGGGGACATGGTCAAGGAAGGCAGCCGCCTGGCCGAAGTGCGCCAGGCCGAGTTCGTCAGCCAGCAGATCGTCGCCAACGGCCTGGTGAAGGTCCGCCAGATGGCCGTGGGCGGCACCTTCCAGGTCGAGGGCGGCGATCCGGATCTCGGCCAGTGGCTGGTCACCTCCGCCAACTACGAGCTGGACTTCGGCGAACACGAATCCGCCGAGACCGATGCCGCATCCGGCTTCGTCTGCCGCCTGCAGGCCGTGCCCAAGAAGATCCGCTACCAGCCCGCGCGCATCACCCCGCGCCCCTTCGTCCAGGGCCCGCAGACGGCGATCGTCACCTCGGGCGCGGACAAGCAGGGCGTGGACAAGTACGGCCGCGTGAAGGTGCGTTTCCCCTGGGTCCGCACGAATGACCAGCAGCAGGACTCCTGCTGGGTGCGTGTCTCGCAGGGCTGGGCCAGCAAGAACTTCGGGATGATGGCGCTGCCGCGCGTCGACGACGAAGTGGTGGTGAGCTTCCTCGAAGGCGATCCGGACCGCCCGCTGATCACCGGCCGCGTCTACAACGCCGAATCGATGCCGCCCTATCCGCTGCCGGACCAGGCCACGACCATGGGCATCCTCAGCCGCAGCTTCGACTCCACCGCGGTGGGCGATTCCAACGAGCTGCGCTTCGACGACAAGGCCGGCGCCGAGCACCTGTGGCTGCAGGCCCAGCGCGACTACAACCTCAACGTGCGCAACGACGCGACGACGACCATCGGCAACAACGTCGTCGCCACCGTCGGCACCAACAGCACGACCAGCATCGGCAGCAACAGTGCGCTGACCATCGGCCAGGCGGCCAGCGTCACCATCGGCGCCGACACCCACGTGGACATCGCCACCGACGCCTTGGTCAACCTGGGCGGCGCCATGCAGTTGAACATCGGCTCGCAGCAGCAGACCAACATCGCCGCCAACGCCGGCCTGACGGTGGGCGCCAACACGGAGATCAACTCCGGCGCCAACTTCAACGTCGCCGCCGGTGCGGCCATGAACCTCGTCGCCGGCGCCATGATCGTGATCGATGCCGGCGCGATGCTCACGCTGAAGGTCGGCGGCTCGTCGATCATGATCAGCGAGGCCGGCGTCGACATCACCGGCAAGATGGTGAACATCAACTGCGGCGGCGGCGGCGGCGGCGCCACCAAGGCGCAGAAGGTCAACCCGCCCAAGCCCAAGAAGGCGGAGAAGCCGGCCGAGCACAAGGACCCGATCAATCTGCAGACCGCCGGCAAGAAGCAGTAGGCGAGACCAGAAGTGAGTGCCCAGCCGTCCCC
>SCTQ01000248.1 GCA_004322345.1 Aquabacterium sp.
CTGCCGGAACCGGGTTTCGGCAATCGCGATACCCGTGCCCGCCCGCGCGCCGAGTGGCGCATCGCGCTTCCGTGCAGGCGTCCGGTTTCCCCAGGGCTCTTCGATGCTGACCTCGTCCAGACGGCCGTAGATGGCCACGCCAGCGTCGTTGAAGTCGCAAGTGCAGTGCCGCCGCGTCGCCGGAGCGGCACGGGCGCGGCATTTGCCAGCGGCCTGCATGCCCGACAGACCTTCCACCCCCCTGGCCGAGGAAGCGGCCGCAGGCGCCACCGCGCTGCTCGTCATCGACATGCTCAGCGACTGGTCCGCGCCCGAAGTCCACGCGTTGCGCGACGCGACGCTCAAGGTCGCACCGGCCGTCGCGGAGCTGAAGCGGCGCTGTGTCCAGGCCGCGGTGCCGGTGATCTACGCCAACGACAACCACGGCCGCTGGCGCTCGGACTTCCGGGAGGTGGTGCGCTCGGCCCACGACGGCGGCGGCCCGGGCGCGGAAATCGCCCGGCTGCTGGAGCCCGGTCCCGAGGACTATTTCGTGCTCAAGCCCAAGCATTCGGCCTTCTTTTCGACGCCGCTGGACCTGCTGCTGCAGCACCTGGAGGCGCGGCGCCTGCTGCTCGCCGGCGTGGCGGCCGACCAGTGCGTGCTGGCCACGGCCACCGATGCGCTGATGCGCGACTACCGCGTGGAGGTGGTGGCCGACGGCATCGCGGCACCGACGCCGCAGCGGCTGGATGCGGCCTTCCGCCATTTCGCAGGCGTGATGCGCGTGCCAGTGCGGCGCGCTGCGGAGATCGGGCTGCCCGGCCGGTGAAGCCCGCGCGAACAGGGACAATGCTTCCCAGTCCGCCAACCGCAGCGCTTGCCTGCAGCTGACAGCATGACCGCATCGACCTTCTTCGACCCCGCCACCCACGGCTTCACCCGCGTCGCGGTTGCCGTCCCCCGCATCCGTGTCGCCGACCCGGCCCACAACGCCGAACGCACGGTGGAACTGATGCAGCAGGCCGCGCAGCAGGGCGCCTCGCTGGTGGCCTTCCCGGAACTGGGGCTGTCGGCCTACACCTGCGACGACCTCTTCCACCAGCGCGCGCTGCTGGATGCCTGCGAGGCCGCGCTGCAGCGTGTGCTGGAGGCTTCGGCCGCGCTGCCGCTGGTGGCCGTCGTCGGCCTGCCGCTGCGCGTGGACCACCGCCTGTTCAATTGCGCCGCGGTGATTTCCGGCGGCCGCCTGCTCGGGGTGGTGCCGAAGACCTACCTGCCCAACTACGGCGAGTTCTATGAGGCGCGCCAGTTCAACCCCGGCGACGCGGCGCTGAGCACGCGCATCACGCTGTGCGGCCAGGCGGACGTGCCCTTCGGCTCCGGCCTGCTGTTCCAGGCCGCGCACCAGCCGCTGCTGCGCTTCCACGTGGAGATCTGCGAGGACGTCTGGGTGCCCATCCCGCCCTCGACCTACGCGGCGATGGCGGGGGCGACGGTGCTGGTCAACCTGTCTGCCTCCAACATCACCATCGGCAAGTCGGCCTACCGCCACCAGCTGGTGAGCACGCAGTCCTCGCGCTGCATCGCGGCCTACCTCTACAGCTCGGCCGGCATGGGCGAGTCGACGACCGATCTCGCATGGGACGGCCAGGCGCTGATCTGCGAGAACGGCGAACTGCTGGCCGAGTCCGAGCGCTTCGCCACCGCCGGCCACCTCATCGCCGCCGACGTGGACCTGGAGCGCCTGTCGCGCGAGCGCATGCGCCAGACCACCTACGGCCTGGCGGTGGACAAGCACCGCGACCGGCTGCAGGACTTCCGCAGCGTGGACTTCGACCTGCCTCGCCCCGCGGCACGCGCACCGACGCTGCTGCGCCGGCTGGAGCGCTTCCCCTACGTGCCGTCCAAGGCCGCCCAGCGCGACGAGCGCTGCGAAGAGGTCTACAACATCCAGGTCCAGGGCCTGGTGCAGCGCCTGGCCCATACCGGCAGCGGCAAGCTGGTGATCGGCATCTCCGGCGGGCTGGACTCCACGCATGCGCTGCTGGTGTGCGCCAAGGCCATGGACCTGCTGGGCCGCCCGCGCAGCGACATCCTGGGCTACACCATGCCCGGCTTCGCCACCAGCACGCGCACGTTGCAGCAGGCGCACCGCCTGATGGCCGCGGTGGGCTGCAGCGCGCAGGAGATCGACATCCGGCCGAGCTGCGAGCAGATGCTCAAGGACATCGGCCATCCGTACGCGCGCGGCGAGAAGCTCTACGACATCGCCTTCGAGAACGTGCAGGCGGGCGAACGCACCAGCCACCTGTTCCGCCTGGCCAACTTCCACCACGGTTTCGTCGTCGGCACCGGCGACCTCAGCGAGCTGGCGCTGGGCTGGTGCACCTACGGCGTGGGCGACCACATGTCGCACTACAACGTGAACGCCAGCGTGCCCAAGACGCTGATCAAGCACCTGGTGCGATGGGTGGCGGACAAGGATGCGATCGGCAAGGCCGGCAGCGCCGTGCTGCGCGACATCCTGGACACCGAGGTCAGCCCCGAGCTGGTCCCCGGCGACGGCGGCACGCAGCCGGCGCAGAGCACCGAGGACACCATCGGCCCCTACGAGCTGCACGACTTCTTCCTCTACTACGTGCTGCGCTACGGCTTCTCGCCGTCCAAGGTGGCCTTCCTCGCGCACGCGGCCTGGCGCGACGCGAAGCTGGGCAGCTGGCCCGAGTCGCCCGACGTGACGCGGCGCGACTACGACCTGGCGGCCATCAAGCGCCACCTGCGCAGCTTCGTCTGGCGCTTCTTCCAGACCAGCCAGTTCAAGCGCTCGTGCATCCCCAATGCGCCCAAGGTGGGCTCGGGCGGCTCGCTGTCGCCGCGCGGCGACTGGCGTGCGCCCAGCGATGGCCAGGCCGATGCCTGGCTGGCCGAGCTGGACCGCATTCCGCAGGCCTGAGCGTCAGCCGCCGCATTCGTCGCCGCGTTCGTCGCCGTCCGCGGCCCCACGCGATGGCCCGGGCACCCGGGTTGTGTGGCGGTGGCCTCACGTGGTGGCGGCGTGCCGCGGCGCGGTCAGGGGCGTGCCGGGGAACCCGGGTACCCCGGTTGCCGAGGGTGGGCTCGTTGTCCTTTCCCACTTCCCACTGGAGCGTCTCCATGAATCAACGACCACCGAAGCAGCAGGCCGCAGCCCTGCGCCGATGCACCGCCGCCGTTTTTCTCGCCACGGCCGCCTGCGCCGCCCAGGCCCAGTCCTCGTGGGTGCCGGCCCAGGGCCAATCCTGGCTGCCTTACACCACCTCAGGCTACGTCGGCGTTGCGCTGGGGCAGGGCCGCTACGAGGACGGCGCCTGCGTCGCCGGCTTCGGTTGCGACAAGCGTTCCGAATGGGCGGGGAAGATCTACACCGGCGGCCAGGTCAACCCCTGGCTGGGCGCCGAGATCGGCTACGTGCACTTCGGCCGCGTGGATCGCAACGGCGGGGACGTGCGGGCGCAGGGCGTGGCGATCGACCTCGTCGGGCGGCTGCCGCTGGCCGAGCGCTTCTCCCTCTCGGCCAAGGTCGGCGGGACCTACGGATGGACGGACTCCAGCGCCTCGGCGCTGGCCGCGGCCGCGGGGGCACCCGACGGCGACGAGAACGGCTTCGGATGGAACGCCGGCGTCGGCGCCGCCTTCCACCTGGACCGCAACTGGAGCCTGATGCTGGAGTGGGAGCGGCACCGCCTGAAGTTTGCCGACGACGATCGCCGCGACGTGGACCTCGCCAGCTTCGGCGTGGCCTATCGCTTCTGAGCCATGTCGTCCTGCCAGCCCGAGCAACTCGTGCTGATGTACTTCCTGCTGCCGCTGTGGATCGCGGCCGGGCTGGCGGATGCGCTGTGCCACCGGCGCGCGGACATCGCGCACACGGCCGGCCCCTTCGAGTCGCTGCTGCACCTGCTGATGCTCGTCGAGGTCGGCTTGCCGCTGCTGGCGGCGCTCTTCCTGGAGATCGATGCGCTGCTCATCGTGCTGATGCTCGTGGCCTTCGCCGTACACGAAGCCACCGCGCTGTGGGATGTCGGCTATGCGGCGCGCAGGCGCCGCGTCTCGCCCCTCGAGCAGCACGTGCACAGCTTCCTCGAGATGATCCCGCTGATGTCCATCATCGTGGTCGTCATCCTGCGCTGGGACCAGTTCCTCGCGATCTTCGGTGCAGGCGCACAGCCTGCGCGCTGGGAACTGGCGTGGAAGGAGGAGCCGCTGCCGGCGGCCTACGTCGTCGTGCTGCTGGCCTGCGTCGCGGTGTTCTCCGTCGGCCCCTATCTCCTGGAACTGGCGCAGGGCCTGAAGGCCAGCCGTCAGGCGGCGACGGCAGCCGGCGCCAGCGGGTCCACCGGTATCGAGCCGCGCTGATAGAGCCCGATGCAGCAGCCGCTGGCGATCATGCCGGCCTCCAGGGCCTTGAGCAGTTCGTCGCGGCCCGGCTCGGCCGACCAGTCCGGCCTGCAGTTCAGGGCGAACACCTGGAAGGCATACCGGTGCACGCCGTGGCCGGGGGGCGGGTCCGGCGGCAGCCACCGGCTGCGCAGCAGCGAGTTCTGGCCCATGCGCCCGGCGACCGTCGCCTCGCCTTCGGACGCCGACAGCGCGCCCTCGGCCAGGCCGCCGTCCTGCGCGGGCAGGTCCACGACGATGGCGTGCACCAGCGGCTGGGGCGTGGGAGAGTCCGCGTCCTCGACCAGCAGCACGACGCTGGCGGTCGCCGCCGGCAGGCCGCTCCACTGCAGCGGGGGCGAACAGCCCTCGCCGTCTGCGGTGCAGCGCTCGGGCAGGAAGGCGTGGTCGGCGAAGGCCGGGCTCGTGACCTCGATGCCAGCCCCCGGCGTGCCCAGCTTGTTGACGGCCAGCTTCTCCAGCCCGGCACGCTGGCCACGCAGCGCATGGCCCAAGGCGGTGGGAAGTATTTGCAGCATGTCTGACTCCTTCGCGTCCATGGCTCGCTCGTCCGCCGCAGGCTGGTGGCGGACACGGTGGAACTCTTCAAGCTCGTGATGGAGCTGAAGTTGAAGGCCGAGAAGAAAAAGCCTCTCGTGGCCCTCATGCGGCAGCTCTGGTGTGAGGCACCACACTATGCCGGCAGCCTCCGGCGCGCCCGGCCGCGCGCCGCGACCAGCCCCAGGCCTGCCAGCAGCAAGGCGGCGCCCGTGGGCTCCGGCACCGCGGGCGCGAAGGACACCATCGTCAGGCCGTACTGGCTTCCGTCGGCATCGGGTGCCGGGAAGAGGTTGAACCACCACATGCTCTCGGGGAGGGAGCCGGGGCCGGAGTCGTTGTTCAGCTCGAACCCGCCGCTGGCCCCGAGGCACGCGGCGATGGAGCAGCGGGCGACGAAGGTTCTGATCCGGGTGTGCATGCCGATCTCCCCTTGGGATGGGTTGCCCCGCGATCCATGTCGCGGACAAGGCCTGAGTTTCAAGGCCCGAGGAGTCGGTGTCTGGCATGCCCGAGTAACGGGCCCTGGATGGAAGCGGAGGGCAAAAAGCCCACCCGCCCGGCCGCCGCCCATTTCATGCTTCAGGGAGGAAACGCACGCGCATGGTTAGCGAGGAACGGCGAGCCGCAAGCGGCGGGTGGGCACAAACTGAAAAGCCGGTAACGTGTTCTCGCACGTTGGTCCGCGCGACGCAAGTGCGGCTTGTGCGGCTTGTGCGGTGGCCCGCGATGCAGGGGATGCCGCGGCACGCACGATCGGCGATATGGGCGCGCGGGCGCCGGCCCTTGCGCTTCGCTGCGTCCTCTCAGCTGTGCGCTGCCTGCAGGCCCGGTCCCGCCGCCCGCGCGTAGTGGCGTACGGTGGGGAAAGGGTCGTAGAAATGATGCAACAGCCGCCGCCATTCCTGGTACTGCGGTGAGCCGCGGAAGCCTTGCTCGTGATGCGCGATGCTCTCCCAGCGGACAAGCAACATGTAGTGGTGGTCCTGTTCCACGCAGCGCTGAAGCTCATGGCCCCGGTAGCCGGGCATGGCCGCGATGAGGGGCTGGGCCAGTCCGAAGGCGGCTTCGAAGTCCGCGGCGTGGCCGGGGCGCACCTGCAGCTGGGCGATCTCGAGGATCATGGCGCCGCTTTCACTTTTGGTCGTCGAGGGCGCCGAGCATAGCGGCGCATGGGGCGTTGCATGGCCCCGTGTGGGGCGGCCCATTCCCTCTGACATTGGTCCGGGGGGTGTGCCGCGCGCGCTTGTATCCGTATGTTCCAGAGGTCGTCCGCGTTTTCCGGATCCTCTGTCATGACCTTCGATTTCTCCCCGTCGCGGCGCCGCCTGCTGGGTGCCGCGGCCGGGCTGCCTGCGCTGGGCCTGGGAGGGCCCGCGCGAGCCGGCGGGCTGGACACCGCGATGTGCCAGCTGCTGGTCCCCGAACTCTTCGCCCCGGTGCCGCGTGCGCCGGCCCACGTGCGCAACCTCGTCATCGGCTCCGGCTTCGGCGGTGCGGTCAGCGCGCTGCGGCTGGCCCAGGCCGGCGAGGAGGTGGCCGTGCTGGAACGCGGGTTGCGCTGGCCCAACTCGCCGTGGCGCCCGGTGTTCGCCGGCGAGACCGCACCCGACGGCCGGGCCTTCTGGTTCAAGCCGGTGCTGGGCAAGGGCTCGCCGCTGAACCTCGTCGGCCTGGACACGCCCTTCGCCGGCGTGATGGACGAGACCGTCTACGACCACATGCGCGTGCTGCGTGGCGCCTGCGTGGGCGGCGGGTCGGTGGTCTTCAGCGGCGTGATGATCCAGCCGCAGCGCCGGTATTTCGACGACATCTTCGGCGGCCTGGTCGACTACGACGAGATGGACCGCGTGTACTGGCCGCGCGTGCGCGCCATGCTGGGCCTGTCGCCGATGCCGGCGGACATCTATCGCAGCGACGCCTTCGGCCACTCGCGCGCCTGGGACGACCAGGTGCGGCGCGCGGGCTACCTGCCGCAGCCGGCGGACTCCATCTTCAACTGGAAGGTCGTGCGCCAGGAGCTTCAGGGCCGCTGCCTGCCCTCGGCCACCATCGGCCTGTCCAACTGGGGCAACAGCAACGGTGCCAAGTTCGACCTCAACCAGAACTACCTCAGGCAGGCCGAGGCCACCGGCCGCGCACGCATCTACCCGGCGCACCAGGTGCACGCCATCGGCTTCGACGGCAGCCGCTACACCGTGGACACCAGCCGCATCCGCCCCGACGGCCGCGTGCTGGAACGCTACGTCCTCACCTGCGACCGGCTGTTCCTGGCCGCGGGCTCGGTGGGCACGTCCGAGCTGCTCGTCAAGGCCCAGGCCCAGGGCACGCTGCGCGAGCTGGATGCGCAGACGGGGCAGGGCTGGGGCAGCAACGGCGATGTCGTCACCACCCGCACGCTGTCGGCGATGCGCGGCCTGACACAGGGTGCGCCCTGCGCCTCGCTGATCCAGGACGCCACCTCCGGCCTGCCGCTCACGCTGGAGAACTGGTACGCCCCGCTGGTCACGCTGGACCTGGGCATCGTGCGCTCGCTGGCCATGGTCTACGACGCCACCCACCGCGGGCGCTTCCGGTACGACGCATCGGCCGACCGCGTGGTGCTGGACTGGAATCCCTCGGGCAACGACGACGCGGTGGCCGTGGTGACGGCCGTCAACGACCGCATCGCCGACGCCTCGCGCAGCATGCCCGGGCTGGAGCCGCTGATCCCCGGCGTCAGCGGCAAGGACTGGACTGCGCATCCGCTGGGCGGCGCGGTGCTGGGCCGCGTGACCGACGGGCACGGCCGCGTGAAGGGCCACCGCGGGCTCTACGTGATGGACGGCGCGGCCGTGCCGGGCTCCTGCGGCGCGGTGAACCCGTCGCTGACCATCGCCGCGCTGGCCGAACGCAACGTGGAGGCCGTGCTGCGCGCCGGCGTGTGAGCGCGGCTGACTGCGTGATGCATGCCCGCACGAGAGGCCGGTCCGGGCAATGCCCGCGATAGGCACGACGCCGCCCGCGCGGCCGCGTCCTTCGCTACAGTGTCGCCAACGCTTTGCGCCACCCGCCCCTTGAAAGCGGCTGCCTGCCTCGGGCCTTGTTGCCCGCGCGCTTTTCCTCCCTGAGCACGACATGGCACCAGCCGCGGGCTGGGTGGCTTTTTACCCCCCGCGCTGCACCTGCCCGAACGCTGCCTCGCCGAACAGGTGGCTCACCCGCTCGCCGGGGAAGAGCCAGAAGGGCGTGCGTTCGCTGGAGGTGGCGCAGTTGGGATAGTCCGGATGCGCCGAGGGCCCGGCCAGCGTCTTCTCCAGCACCATCGAGATGTACTGGTCGTTGCTGCCCTCCAGCGTGTTGCCGTTGAGGATCACCTCGACGCCCGAGGCCAGCGCATAACGCCGCACGGCGTCGATGCGCGAGTGCTTCGGCTCGTAGGCGTCCACCCCGACGCCGTTCTCGCTGGTCACGCGGATGCCGTCGGGCACGCGTGCGGCCAGCGAATGGTTGCCCTCGGTATGGCCAGGCGTGTGGACCAGCGCCACGCCGGGGCCCAGGCTCAGGCTGGTGTCGAAGTGGACCACCCGTTCGGCCGGGATGCCGGCGATGCCGCATGGGCAGTACCAGTCGGCCTGCAGCGGCAGCAGGGCGAGGGTCGAGGCCCATTCCTGGCGATGCACCAGCAGCTTCGCGCGCGGGAACACGGCCTGGTGGCCGGTGCCGCCCAGCCAGCGGCGCAGCTCCTGCGTGTGCAGGTGGTCGTAGCTGACGTAGTCCACGTCGGCCGGCTGCAGGCCGCAGGCCGCGAGCGCCGACTCCACCGTGTCGTAGACGGGCGCGAGGAAGCGCTGGGCCCATTGCGGAACCTGCCGGGCCAGCCGCTTGAAGAAGGGTGTCTCGCGGTTGCCTTCGTGGTCCGACGGCGACATCAGCAGCGTGCGCAGCGCCCCCTCGTGGTCCGCGTACTGCACGACGAACATGCGGTTGAGCAGGTGCACCAGCGGGAACTTGAAGCCCTTGTCGGCGAAGACGCCGGTGTAGGCGTAGTAGGTCGGGTAGGGCGCGCGGATGAGGTCGATGCTGCGGTAGTGGTGCACCGGCGGCGCGTCCATCATGCGTTCGCGCAGGGCCGCGGCGCGGCGTCGCACCTCACGCAGGCGGTCCTGGGGGCTGGCGGCGTCGCGTGCGCCGTCGAAGTCGTCCAGCACGAGCATGCCGGCGGGCAGGGCGGTCGAGGTCATGGAGGCCTTCTCTCGTTCAGTAGCCGGCCAGGCGTGCGGTGACCCAGCGGTTCATGAAATCCGGCGACAGCCGGCCCAGCAGGGCCAGGACGCGGGTCTGCCGCCCTACGTGGCGATGCACGCCCAGCCGCCACGGCGCCACGGTGGCCGCGCGCCAGATCTCCCGCGCCACGTCGTCGGCGCTCAGGCGCACGCCCAGGCGGTCGACGGTCTTCATGCGGCTGACCTCCTCGCTGACCATGGCCGTGTCGACGAACAGCGGCAGCAGGTCCACCACGCGTATGCCCTGGCCGCGCCACTCGATGTCCAGTGCTTCCGTCAGGCTGCGCACGGCTGCCTTGGTGGCCGCGTAGCTCGACAGCATCGGCTGGCCGTACAGGGCCGACGCCGAGCACATGTTGATCACCCGGCTGCCCGCGGTGCGGCGCAGATAGGCGTGGGCGACATGGCAACCGTTGAGCAAGCCCTTGAGGTTGACCTCCACCACCGCGTGGTGCCGCGCCAGCGCGGCCTGCTCGAAGGGCGCGGTGACGGCGATGCCGGCGTTGTTCAGCAGCACGTCCAGCCGCTGCCCCGCGGCCTGCCAGAAGCGCGACAGCGCCTCGTCCCAGGCCCGCGCATCGGTCACGTCGAGGCGGCAGGCGAAGCAGCGCTGCGCACCCAGTTCGCGCGCCAGGGCGGCGACCGCCTCGCCGTCCACGTCGGTGAGTCCGACGAACCAGCCCGCGCGGGCGAAACGCAGGGCGGCCGCGCGGCCGATGCCGGCGGCCGCGCCGGTGATGAAGATGGCGGGCACAGGGGGGCTCACGTGGCGGGACGGCGGGTCATCGGTGGAACGCGAGCGTAGACGCCGCCGGGTGAGGCCGCATTGACCGCGGCCACCCGGTTCTGAACAATTTCGGCCATGCCG
Organism: Aquabacterium sp.; assembly: GCA_004322345.1. GTDB lineage: Bacteria > Pseudomonadota > Gammaproteobacteria > Burkholderiales > Burkholderiaceae_C > Aquabacterium. The sequence goes on from SCTQ01000248.1 coordinate 10,090, forward strand.
TCCCCTGTCTCCGACCTGCCGCCCGCCCGCGGGCTCCAGCGCATCTATGCGCGCGACGCCGTCCAGGGCATGGTGCCGCGCGGCCTGCTGCAGGTGCTGGCGACCCACCTCGGCGAACGCGGTGTCCCGCCTGCGGAGATCCTGCCCGCCGAGGCCCTCGTCCAACCCTGCGACCACCTGGCCCGCCACGCGGCGGAGGACTACTGCCGCATGCTGCTGCGTGCGGCCGAGCGGCTGGACGACCCGCTGCTGGGCCTGCACCTGGGCCAGTCCGTGCGTCTGCCGCAGCTGGGTGCGCTGGGCTACGTGCTGCTGACCTGCGGCACGCTGGGCGAGGTGCTGCTGCGCATCGGCCGCTACCACCGGCTGCTGCACGACATCAACCCGATCGAGCAGGAGGTGGTGGGCGGCAACCTGGAGCTGCGCTGGGGCACGGCCCACGGCAAGCCCGGCGCGCTGTTCGACGAGACCGGCGTGGTCGCCTTCGTCGAGCTGGCCCGCCAGCTGTGCAACGAGCGCCTGCCCGCGGCCGCGGTGGATTTCGTCAATCCGCCGCCTGCAGACACGCGGCCCTTCGCGGCCTATTTCGGCTGCGCCGTGCGGTGGGGGCGCCCCGTGACGCGCCTGGCCGTGCCGCTGGCGGTGCTGCAGCGGCCGTTGCAGCGTGCGGACCCGATGCTGCTGCGGCTGATGGAGGAACAGGTCGACCGCGTGCTGGCCACGCTGCCCGAGGACGGCGATCTTGCCGAGCAGACCCGCCGTGTCGTCGCCAACCTGGCGCAGGGCGGCATGCCCACGCTGGAGCAGGTGGCCGCGGCCCTGCGCCTGTCGCCGCGCGTCTACTACCGCCGCCTCGCGGCCCGGGACATGAACTTCCGCCAGCTGCGCGACGCGGCCTTGCGGCAGCTGGCCGAGCAGCACCTGGGCGACGGCCGCCTGCCGATGGCCGAGGTGGCGCGGAGGCTGGGCTACACCGAGCCCAGCGCCTTCTCGCGCGCCTTCCGGCGCTGGACGGGGCACACGCCCCTGGCCTGGCGCAGGCGGGCGGGCTGAGCGCGTGCGCGTCGCACGGTACGGCCGTCGCGGCCGTCCGCGGGCACGGCAACCTTCGTCGTGACCCCGCGCGAGAGCCATGAAAGACGAGGTCCACGAGGGAATCAGCATTCGCCTACGGCCACCCTCCTGGCCGCCCGACAGCGTGTTGCGGCGCGAGGAAACATCATCTCCCCGCCCCCTGGTGGGGCGACAGGAGATGGAAGAGATGGAAGTGCGTCAGCAGAGCACCAGCGCGGCATTGGAAGAACTCATCGACAGCCTTGTGCGCCGCAAGGGGCTGGCCTATGTCGAACGTCAGTACGACTCAGGCCTGATGTCGGGGGTGGTCGAGCCTGCCTTCGAGCAATGGAAGAAGCGCCAGGCCACCCGGCGGCGTGCCGCTCCCCGCGTGCCGGCGGCGCTGATCGCGGTGATGCTGCTGGTCGCGTACTTCGCGCTGGCCTGGTCTGTGTGATCGTCAGGCGCCGCCGTCCCCGCGCAAGGAGAAACCGCCCGGGGATGCCGGGCGGTTTCTTGCGCCAGGACGCGCGGACGAGCCCGGCCCGGCTTGCGGGGCGGCGGCCTACTGCGCCAGCAGCTCGGCCTTGCGCTCGGCCAGGCGCGCGCCGAGCGCGACCAGGTCGAGGCTGCTGTCGCGTGCCTTAGGGAAGATCTCGCCCTGTTCTTCCTTCACGTGATGCTTGACGTACTCGCTGAGCACCTTGACCTTGGCGTCGTACATCTCGCCGTCGGGCTCCACGCCCTCGATCTGGCCGATGAGCGACTTGAGGGTGTCGTGCTCCACCGTGGCCTCGGGGATCAGTTCCTTGTCCTTGAGGGCCTGCTTGAACGCCGGATAGAAGATCTCCTCCTCGATCTGGGCGTGCACCTTCAGCTCCTGGCACAGCTGGGCGACCAGTTGCACCTTCTTGGTGGACGAGCGTGCCTTCTCGTACTGCTCGAACAGCTCGCTGACCGCCTGATGGTCGGCGCGCAGCATGGCGGTGGCATCCTTGGGCTGGGCCGAGGAGGCGCGCGCGGGTTTGGTCTTGGTTGCAGTGGTCATGGGTTCTCCTGGTTGAGGCGCTGCCGCAAGAGCACTGGCAGGGTCCGGGGCATCTTCATGGCCCTGAGGCCATGCAGATGTAGGCGGCGCATGCCCCACCTTGTAGGGTTCCACTGATTCGAGGCAGCGGGGGCGTCCCCTTGCGCCGGAAAGCGAGCCGAGTGTGGCGGACCACCCTAGAGTGGGCGGCACTGCTGCTCGAAGAACCTGAGCATCTCCCGGCTCGCATCCGGTCCCGTCGGGTCGGTGTACGACCCGCTGCCGTGCCCGCCCGCCCAGGCGTGCCCGGCCCCATGGACGACCCAGCGTTCGACCACGCTCCTGCCGGATGCATCGGCATGGATGGAGCGCGTGTACGAGCGGCCGTTGGGCGAGTCTTTCCGCTCGGTGCGGGCGTGCAGCGTCTCGCGTCCAGCGGCTCCTTTCAGCGCAGCCGCGTGCACCTGCTCGCCGTTGGAGGAGTGGACCGTCTGGTCCCGGTCGCCGTGGAAGACGATCGTGGGAACGGTCAGCGCAGCCGGCGACGCCTGGCCTGGCAGGCCCGGGCGCCGTGCGCGGCCGAGGACGGAGTTCGACGCCGACGCGTTGCCCTGCATGGCCGCCAGCGCGTCCGGCAGGTTGCCTGCCGCGCCAGGCGCCAGGCCGGAGTGCACGCCGACCGCTGCGAAGACATCCGGATACGCCGCCGCGACCAGGGCCGCCATCGCGCCGCCCGCCGACAGGCCGGCGATGTAGACGCGGCGCGGATCGACGGCATGGCCGGCGATGACCGACTGGGTCAGCGAGGTGATCCACGCGGGCTCGCCACGACCGCGTTGCTGGTGGGTGTGCTTGAACCAGTTCCAGCACTTCTGCGGGTTGGCCTGCGCCGATTGGGCGGGGTAGAGCACGAGCCAGCCGTGTGCGCGGGCCAGGGCGTTCATGTCGGTCCCGGCTGCGAAGTCGTCCGGATCCTGCGTGCAGCCGTGCAGCATGACGAGCAGCGGGCGCGGTTCGTCGCCGGACAGGGGCGGCACGTACAGCTTGTAGTCGCGGGTCAGCGAGCCATGCGTGTGCGACGCGGCGAGAAAGCATTCGGTTGGCGCGGCCGCATCGATGCGCGGGGCCGTGGAGGCCGGGGCCTCGAAGACGCAGCCGTCGAGCACCTGGTCGTCCACCGGCTTGGCGGCAGCCGCGGGTGCGGGCCCGAAACCGCGGGCGGACGGCGGCGCATTCGGGGGAGCGCCGGGCCAGCGCACGCGGGGCAGGCCGCCCGCGGCGGGCCCGCGTTCCAGCGCCTGCTGGATGGCCGCGGTGGCTTCTTGCAGCCGGCCTTCCCGCATGAGGCCGGTGGCCGTCTGCATCCAGTCTTCGAAGAAGTCGGACATGGTTTTCCTGTCGATGGTGTGGGGGTGGAGGGGGTGCCGGTGGCGATCAGCGCTGGCGCTTGAGCAGCGCCGCCTTGACCGCCGCGCTGGCGTGGAAGGCGCCGAGGACTTCCAGGGATTCGATGGTCTCCAGCGCCAGTTCGGGACTGACGTCGGCTGCGATCGTGGCCAGGCCGAGCACCCGGATCTGCAGCCGCTGCCGCGCGTCCTTCACGCCCTGGAGGTAAGCCGCGTCGAAGTGCTGCAGGCCCAGGACCAGCATGCGCCGGGCCGCCACCTGCTTGACTGCATCGGCGTGCGTGGCCAGGTGGTTGCGGATCGCCGTGCGGATGAAATCCGTCCGGTTGCCGTAGAAGCCCTCGGCCACCAGGAGGTCGATCTGGCCGAGGTCGACGAAGCCGAGGTTGACGGTGATCTTCTCGGCATCGCCGGTGCGTTCCGCTGAGATGGGGGAGGCGAGGGCAGGGAGGGCTTTGCGTGGCATGCAGCCATCTTACCATCCAAGTGGATGTTTAGTGGATGCTAACGAGATGTTTATTGGATGTTTCTTGGATGTTTCTTGGGCATCCTATGGATTCTTCCTGGCGGTCCTGGGGCGGGCTCGGGAAACCGGGCCGGGCGTCCGTGGCGACGGCGGGTCATCGCCGACCCATCGCCTGAGATATCCGGCGGTCGCACTGCCCTCGGCCGCCGACACGGCGCGCGGCGGCCCGGCGGCGACCACCCGGCCGCCGCGCTCGCCGGCGCCGGGGCCCATGTCGATCACCCAGTCGCTCTGGGCGACGACCCGCATCTCGTGCTCGACCACCACCACGGTGTGGCCGGCAGCCACCAGGCCGTGCAACTGCGCCATCAGCCTGTCCACGTCGCTCGGGTGCAGGCCGGTGGTGGGCTCGTCCAGCACGTAGAGGGTGCTGGCGCGCTGCACGCGCTGCAGTTCCGTGGCGAGCTTGATCCGCTGGGCCTCGCCGCCGGACAACTCGGTCGCGGGCTGGCCCAGGCGCAGGTAGCCCAGCCCGATCTCGCCCAGCAGCGCCAGCGGCCTGTGGACGGCAGGTTCGCATGCGAAGAAGGCGGTGGCCTCGTCCACCGTCATCCGCAGGACGTCGGCGATGTTCCTGCCCTGCCAGGTCACCTCCAGCGTGCGCTGGTTGAAGCGCGCTCCCCCGCACGCGGGGCATGGGGCGTAGACGCTGGGCATGAACAACAGCTCCACGCCGACGAAGCCCTCGCCCTCGCAGGTGTCGCAGCGGCCCTTGGCCACGTTGAACGAGAAGCGGCCGGCGTCGTAGCGGCGTGCGCGGGCCGCCGGGGTTGCGGCGAAGAGCTTGCGCACGCCGTCGAAGAGGCCGGTGTAGGTCGCGAGGTTGGAGCGTGGCGTGCGGCCGATCGGCTTCTGATCGACACGGACCAGGCGGGCGATCGCCTGCGCGCCGGCATGGATGCGGCCCGCAGCCTCCTGCGCCATCCCGGGCCCGTCTTCGTCGGCTTCCTCGTCGGTGCCGATCTCGTGGCCCAGGTGCTCGCCGACCAGTTCCACCAGCGCCTGGCTGACGAGGCTGGACTTGCCCGACCCCGACACGCCGGTCACCGAGGTCATCACGCCCAGCGGAATGGAGACGTCCAGCCCGTGCAGGTTGTTGCGCGTGATGCCGCGCAGCTCCAGCCAGCCGGCCGGCTCGCGCTGGGCGCCGCGCGGCGGCGTGGTCGTCGCGAAGAGATGCTGCGCGGTACACGACTGCGCCACCTCGCGCAGGCCCTCGGGCGGCCCGCTGTAGAGCACGTGGCCGCCCTGCTCGCCCGCGCCGGGGCCGACGTCCACCAGCCAGTCGGCGCGCCGCATCATCTCCAGGTCGTGCTCGATGACGAAGACGGAGTTGCCGCCGCGGCGCAGCTGCTCCAGCGCGGAGGTCAGTGCCTCGCCGTCGGCAGGGTGCAGGCCCGCGGTGGGCTCGTCGAGCACGTAGACCACGCCGAACAGGTTGGAGCGGATCTGCGTGGCCAGGCGCAGGCGCTGCAGTTCGCCCGCCGACAGCGTGGGCGTGCTGCGTTCGAGGGACAGGTAGCCCAGCCCCAGGCCGTGCAGCGTGGCGATGCGCTCCTGCAGCTCGCGAGCGATGCGCTGCGCGGCCAGGCGCTTTTCATCGGAGAGGTTCGGCGTGCGCCGGACGTCCGGCGCCGCCTGATGGGCGGCGCCGCCCGCGGCCACCCGCCGGGCGGTGTCCTTGCGCGACGCGGCGCGGCTGAGCGTGGCCGCCCGGCCGCCGGCCGGCTCGTGCAGCTGCCCCGTCGCGGCCGGCTGCAGCAGCTCGGCCACGCGGTCCAGCGGCAGGCGGGACAGCGCCCCGATGTCCAGGCCCATGAAGGTCACCGAGAGCGACGCGCGCTTCAGGCGCTTGCCCTCGCAGGCCGGGCACACGCTGCCGACCATGAAGCGGGAGACGCGCTTCTTCATCAGCGGGCTCTGCGTGGTCGCGAAGGTGTGCAGCACGTAGCGCCGGGCGCCGGTGAAGGTGCCCTGGTAGCTGGGCTCGGCCTTGCGCCGCAACGCGCTGCGGGTCTCCGCCGGCGTGAAGCCCGCGTAGACGGGCACGGTGGGCTGCTCGTCCGTGAACAGGATCCAGTCCCGGTCCTTGCGCGGCAGCTCGCGCCACGGCGTGTCGACGTCGTAGCCCAGGGTCACGAGGATGTCGCGCAGGTTCTGCCCGTGCCAGGCCGGGGGCCAGGCGGCGATGGCGCGTTCGCGGATGGTCAGGGTGTCGTCGGGCACCATGGACTGCTCGGTCACCTCGTACACGTGGCCCAGGCCGTGGCATTGCGGGCAGGCGCCCTGCGGGGTGTTGGGCGAGAAGTCCTCGGCATAGAGCATGGGCTGCCGCGGGGGGTAGTGTCCGGCGCGCGAATACAGCATCCGCACCAGGCCGGACAGCGTCGTCACGCTGCCCACGGAAGACCGCGCGCCGGGCGTGCTGCGCTGCTGCTGCAAGGCGACGGCGGGCGGGAGCCCTTCGATCGAATCGACGTCGGGCACGCCGACCTGCTGGATGAGCCGCCGCGCGTACGGCGCGACCGATTCGAAGTACCGGCGCTGCGCTTCCGCGTAGATCGTGCCGAATGCCAGCGACGACTTGCCGGAGCCGGAGACGCCCGAGAACACGACCAGGGCGTCGCGCGGGATGTCCACGTCGACGTTCTTGAGGTTGTGCTCGCGCGCTCCTCGCACCCGCACGCAGGAGCCGGCGGCAGGATGGGGATCATGCTTTGAGGCATCGGTACCCGCTTGCGGTGCGGCGGGGCGCGCCGCGTCGACGGCGGGGGTCGTGGTCTTCATGCATCGAGCGTAGCCGGGCTTGCGGATTGCCGCGGCACGGTGGTCCCGATCGACCCTCCACCAACATTGAATGGAAGCGCCAATGAAGCCCCGCACCCTGGTCCTGGCCGCCTATGCCGCGGCCCTGCTGTGCGCCGTCATCCGGAGGCGGCGCCGGCAGGACCAGGCGGCCGCCATGCATCGAACGGCGCCCTTCGAGACCGCGCCCGAAGCCGCGAACGCCGGTGAGGCGCTGAACGGAATGGGGCTGGGTGCCGACGTCGCGCCGCAGATCGAGCAAGGCGGCGAGACGGTGCGCCCCGGCCTGGGCGACTTCCTGCGCGGCGCATAGCGGCACGTCCTTTGCCGCTCATGATTCCGGTCGGCGCTCGCCGACAAGGGGTGCCCGTGGACGAAGCCGGAGGGAAACGTGAAAGTCGCCTGCGACGTTGGATGAGCCGCCTGTCTGCGTTCACGGGACCTTCCACGGGACTGTCGGACGGCTGTTTGCCCGCGTCCTCTCTGCCGCCAACGCAGACGTCCACGCAGACGACTCGATGCAGGCCGCTTCGCGCAGAGCCTGAGCGACAGCCAACCGACCCTGCTCATGCATTTCGATCGCCACCTCGTGCTGCGCTATGCCAACCGGGCGACCCTGGAATGGTTCGGCGGCGAGCGTGCCGCGGTGCTGGGCCGTCCCATCGACGAACTTGACGGCTGGCAGGCCGTTCATCCGGGGCCCCGCGGAGATCGAGGAGCTCCTGTCAGGTGACGCCGTGAGGCAGGAATGCGACATCACCGGGCTGGACGGGCGGCGCAGCCACTTCCTCGTCCACAAGGTGCCGACGCGGGACGCAGGAGAGGTGCTGGGCTTCCACGTCATCGCCACCGACATCACCGCCTTGCAGGAAGCCGAGTCCCGGCTGCGCCGCACGAACGAGGAACTCGTCGAGGCGCGCGACCGGGCCGAAGCCGCGATGCGCGCCAAGAGCTCCTTCCTGGCCAACGTGAGCCATGAGATCCGCACCCCGATGAACGCGATCCTGGGCCTGACCAACCTGCTGCGGCGGGATGTCCGCGATCCGGGCCAGGCCCACCGGCTGGACAAGGTGGCCGACGCCGCGCGACACCTGCTGCAAGTCATCAATGAAGTGCTGGACGTGTCGAAGATCGAGGCCGGCAAGCTGCAGCTCGCGAATGCGGATTTCTCCGTCGCAACGCTGTTCAGCAGCAGCTGTGCGCTGGTGGAGGACGCGGCCCGGGCCAAGGGTCTGGACCTGATCGCCGATGCCGGCGCGCTGCCGCGCACGCTCCACGGCGACTCCACCCGCCTGTCGCAGGCTCTCGTCAACCTGCTGTCCAACGCCGTGAAGTTCACGCAGCGCGGACACGTCACCTTGCAGGCCCGTGTCGAGGAGGATGGCGGCGATGGACTGCTGGTGCGGTTCACCGTGCGCGACACCGGCGACGGCATCCCCGCGGAACGCCTGGACTCGATGTTCCAGCCTTTCGAGCAGGCCGAGGGGCCGCATACGCGCCAGCTCGGCGGCACCGGCCTGGGGCTGGTAATCACCCGCCACCTGGCCGAGCGCATGGGCGGTGAGGCCGGAGTGAGCAGCGAGCTGGGACGGGGAAGCAGCTTCTGGTTCACGGCCAGGCTGCGCCATGCGCAGGCGAGTGGCGCTCCCGCGGCTGACATGCCGCTGACGGGCTACCGCGTGCTGGTGGTCGACGACATGGCGGACTCGCGCCAGCCTCTGGCCGAGCTGCTGGCCTCGCGGGGCCTGGAGGTCCGCACGGCGGCAAGCGGCATGGACGCCCTGGTGCTGGCCGCGGAAGCGGACGGCACGGGCTGCCCCTTCCACCTGATCACGCTGGACTGGCTGATGCCCCATGTGGACGGATTGACGACTGCACGCCGCCTGCAAGAGCTGGGCCTGAAGCAACCGCCGGTGGTGGTGCTGATCAGCGGCCTGGTGGATCCGCGGATGCGTCAGCAGGCGGTGGACCTGGGCATTGCCACCGTGCTGGAGAGGCTGGACTTCATCGAGATGCTGGATGAGACCTTGCCGGGCCTGCTGGCGGGCGCCGAGCCTTGCGTCGTCGCCCACGCGCAGACGGCGCAGCAGGTGGCCGAGGACCGCCTGCGCCAGTCCCATGCGGGAGCCCGCGTGCTGCTGGCCGAGGACAACGTCATCAACCAGGAAGTGGCGGCCGAACTGCTCAGGCGCGCCGGCCTGGATGTGGACATCGCACCCGACGGCCAGGCCGCGGTGGCGATGTTCGGCAAGCGCCCCTATGACCTGATTCTGATGGACCTCCACATGCCGCAGCTGAACGGCCTGGAGGCCACGCGGCTGATCCGCGGCCGGGAAGGCGGGCACCGTGTCCCCATCCTGGCGATGACCGCCAACGCCTTCGACGAAGACCGTGCGGCCTGCCTGCAGGCCGGGATGGATGAGCACATCGGCAAGCCGGTCGAGCCGCTGCTGCTGTACGAGGCCCTGTCGCGCTGGCTGGACGAGCGCCGCCCGGGCCGCGCGCCTGCCGCGCGTGGCGCCCAGGTGGCCCCGCCGCCCCCGCGGCTGGCCGCGGCCGCAGCGACGCTGGATGCCCGGCTCGCGGCCATGGTGGAAGGCACGGGTGTCGAGGCGGCCAAGGGCCTGGAGATATCCGGTGGCAACGTCGAAGGCTACATGGCGCTGCTGGGCGTGTTCGCCTCCCTCTACGCGGGCGGCGTGGCCGGATTGGAGCCGCGGTTGCGGGAGGCCACGCCGCAGGCGGCCATGGCCGTGCGAACCGAGCTGCACGGCGTGGGTGGCGCGGCGGCCACCATCGGGGCGGAAGCGCTGCGCTGCGAGTGCCAGCGCCTGCAGGCCCTGCTGCGCAGTGGCGAACCGCTGGAGCGGCTGCATGCCGATCTCCTGTCGTTCGATGCCGCGCTCCGGCTGACGGCGCAGCGGCTGCTGCGCAGCACCGCTGCCGCTTCATAGCCCTCGGCGCCCCGGGTCGCGGCGCGCATGCCTCGGGCGCACGGGCTCGGGCCCCTGATCAACCCTGGTCTGCCGGCTGCACGCTCTTCCTCTTCCGGATGCTCAAGGTGCCGTCCACTTCCAGGAACGCGTACTGCATGTCCTGGAGATCGCAATCGGCCTCCCGCAGCGAACGTTCGACGTCGGCCTGGCTCACAAGGTGGCGGCGCAGCACCGCGTCGAAGAAGCGACCGTCGCGGCCGACGAGCAGGATCTCGCCTTCGAGCAGCGCCTCGACCCGGCGGCTGCGGGACGTGGCCCAGGCCACCACCAGGTTCAACCCGATGAGCGTGCCCACGATCAGCAGGGCGGCACCCACCGAGCTGTCCCCGCCGCTGAGCGCGGCGCTGGCTCCTTCGCTGATCAGCAGGACGACGACGAGGTCGAAGGGCGTGAACTGTCCTACCGTGCGGCGCCCGGAAGCCCGCACAAGCACCAGCAGGGTGGCGTAGATGATCGTTCCCCGCAGAACGAACTCCCACCATGGCAGGTCCAGCTCGAACATCGGTTCAGCCGTCGGATGAGAAACCCCCGCAGCCGCCTGCAGGCGGCGTTACCGCACGCCGCCTGCGCCGGGCTGCGAGTGCGCGCCCGGCCGGTCCCCCGGCGCCCCGGGCGCGCCCGCCCAGGGTGCCGACGGTGGCCGTCCCATGGCGCCTCATGCCGCGATTGCCGCGGCGTTCGCCCTCGACCAATGCCGGTGCACCGCGATGTCCGCAAGGAAGGCCGCGGCAAAGGCCGCGTCCGCGGCACCCGCGGTGGTCAGGACCCCGGCGGGCTTCTCGTTGGGGGAGGCCAGCACGCCGGCCTGGGCCAGGAACGCCACGCCCTCGCCGGATGCCGCGATCGGCTTGGCGTGCTTGAAGGCTTCGCGCACGAAGTGGACCGCATCGCCCTGGGTCGCCAGCGCAGCGATGCTCTGGCTGCCGCCGGGGACGAAGACGGCGTCGAACACCACCGATGGCATCGTCACCAGCAGGTCGTCGATCGCGATCGTTTCGCCGTCTGCTGCACGCAGTTCACCCAGGCGCGACGACAGCACCCGCACCGCGAGCCCGGCGCGCAGCAAGGCGGACTTGACGGCCTGCAGTGCCTTGGCGTCCACGCCGTCGGCGGCCAGCACGGCGACCTTGCGGCCGGCAGCGGACTTCGGATTGCCGCGCGCGATCATGCTCAGTGCAGGCGAAGGGGAATAGGCCCGGTTCCCGCTGCGCGGGCTGGCCGGCGGCACCGGCGTGCCCAGGTAGGCGGCCACGCGGGACGCCAGCGTGCGGTCCACGTTGACCAGGTTGGCGAGCATGCGCTGGCGCACCTCCGGGACGGTGACCTTGCCGAGCTCGAAGCGCAGCGCCTCGACGATGTGCTGCTGCTCCACGGCCGTCTGGCTCTGCCAGAACAGCGTGGCCTGGGAGTAGTGGTCGGCGAAGGAGTCGGAGCGGCGGCGCAGCTTCTCGCCGTGCAGGGCCAGGGGATGCGTGGTGAAGCCGCCGCGTTCAGCCGGCGTCTCCCTGACGGGCGGCACGTCGATCGAGCTGGGCTCGTAGTTCACCCGGCCCTTGGCGATGGTCTGCCGATGGAAGCCGTCGCGCTGCAGGTTGTGGAAGGGGCAGACGGGCCGGTTGATGGGGATCTCGTGGAAATTCGGGCCGCCCAGGCGCGTCAGCTGGGTGTCCAGGTAGGAGAAGAGCCGCCCCTGCAGCAAGGGATCCTCGGTCACGTCGATGCCCGGCACCAGGTTGCCCACGTGGAAGGCGACCTGTTCGGTCTCGGCGAAGTAGTTGTCCGGGTTGCGGTTGAGCGTGAGCTTGCCGACCGGCTTCACCGGGACCAGTTCCTCGGGGATGAGCTTGGTGGCGTCGAGCAGGTCGAAGCCCAGGCGCTGCGCATCCGCTTCCTCGATGACCTGCAGGCCCAGCTCCCACTGCGGGAAGTGCCCGGCCTCGATGGCCTCGGCCAGGTCGCGCCGGTGGAAGTCGGGATCCTTGCCGGCGAGCTTCTGAGCCTCGTCCCAGGCCAGGCCGTGCACGCCGGCCAGCGGCTTCCAGTGGAACTTGACCAGGCGGCTCGTGCCCTGGGCGTTCGTCAGCCGGAAGGTATGCACCCCGAAGCCCTCCATCATCCGGTACGAGCGCGGGAGGGCGCGGTCGGACATGGCCCACATCACCATGTGGGTGGACTCCGGCATCAGCGAGATGAAGTCCCAGAAGGTGTCGTGCGCCGTGGCCGCCTGGGGGATCTCCTTGTCCGCCTCGGGCTTGGCGGCGTGGATCAGGTCGGGGAACTTGATCGCATCCTGGATGAAGAACACCGGGATGTTGTTGCCCACGAGGTCGTAGTTGCCCTCGTCGGTATAGAACTTGACTGCGAAGCCCCGCACGTCGCGCGCCGTGTCGGCCGAGCCGCGCGAGCCGACGACGGTGGAGAAGCGGACGAACACCGGCGTCTTCGCCTTCGTGTCGGTCAGGAAGCGCGCGCGCGTGAGGCCCGACAGCGACTCGTAGACCTGGAAGTGGCCATGTGCCGCCGCGCCACGCGCGTGGACCACGCGCTCGGGGATGCGCTCGTGGTCGAAGGCCGTGATCTTCTCGCGCAGGATCTGGTCTTCCAGAAGGGTCGGTCCGCGCGGGCCCAGGCGCAGCGAGTTCTGGTCGTCGGCGATCCTGACGCCCTGGTTGGTCGTCAACGCTTCTCCCGCATCGACGGAAATTTCGCGTGCGAGCGTCTCGCTCTTGCCGACGGGCATGCCGGGCTGGGCGGCCGTCCGCGGCGCCGCCGCGGCCGGATCCGCTGCGGCCAGCAGGGGTGCGGCGGCGGCACCCGCGGTGGTCGCGCTGGCCGTGGCGAGGAAGCGGCGCCGGGACTGGTCGCCCGGTTCATCGGACGGGGTAGGGGTGGTCTGTGTCATGCGGGCTCCGGGGGCAGCGGGTGGGTCGAGGCTGAGGACATTCAGCGGCGGGCCGATGCCAGGGGCAAGCGACGTGCCGCGCCGCGGTCTCGATACCCGTGCCGCCCATTGCGTCTATCCTGGCCTCGTCCCCCACCGCATGTCGGCGCCTGCGCCGGCACGGCCTGCCGTCGGTGCGGCAAACCCCGACTTCCCTGCCTGCTCCATGAAGATCGCGACCTTCAACGTCAACGGCATCAATGGCCGCATGCCGGTGCTGCTGGCCTGGCTGCAACAGGCACAGCCGGACATCGTCTGCCTGCAGGAGCTGAAGTGCACCGACGAATCGTTCCCCCGGCAGGCGCTGGAAGACGCCGGCTACGGTGCCCTGTGGAGCGGGCAGAAGGCCTGGAACGGCGTGGCCATCCTCGCGCGCGGCTCCCAGCCGCTGGAAAGCCGCCGCGGCCTGCCCGGCGATCCGAAGGACACCCAGAGCCGCTACCTGGAAGCCGCGGTGGCAGGCGTGCTCGTGGGCTGCCTCTACCTGCCCAACGGCAACCCGCAGCCCGGGCCGAAGTTCGATTACAAGCTGGCGTGGTTCGAGCGCCTCATCGCCCATGCCGCCACGCTGGTCGACATGGCGTCGCCGGTCGTGCTGGCCGGGGACTACAACGTGGTGCCCAGCGACGACGTGGCCGACATCTATGCCACGCGCTCCTGGAAGGACGATGCGCTGCTGCAGCCGGAGAGCCGCGCGGCCTGGCGCAGACTGCTGGCGCAAGGCTGGGCCGACGCCATTGCCACCCTGCATCCCGGCGAGCCGCTCTACACCTTCTGGGACTACATGCGCAAACGCTGGCCGCGCAATGCGGGCCTGCGCATCGATCACCTCCTGCTCAACCCGTCCGCGGCGCGACTGCTGTCCAAGGCCGGGGTCGACCGGGAGGTGCGGGGCATGGAGAAGGCCAGCGACCACGCGCCTGCCTGGGCGGTGCTGAAGGCCGCGGGCCGCGGGGCTGCTGCCGCCGAGGGCCGGCGTCGGACCTGAGGCGGCTTGCGGCCACGGCTGTGTCCGTCTGATCGCCGCGGTGGGTTGCGTGCCGTTGGTGCGAGCCGGTGCGGCAACCGTGCACGGACATCGCCAGGTCCCTCGGGCTGGCGCCCTCAGGCATCCAGCAGTCGCGCCAGCCCTTCGATGCCGACCGGCGCCTGGGGCACCCAGGGCACGGCGAACAAGCGCCGCGCCAGACCGTTGCTCAACCGGGCCATCTGTCGCCGCTCACCTTCCAGTCGGGCCTGCAGCAAGGGGTCCCGGGTGCCGGCGGCCAGGATGGACTTGTTGAGCACCCACGCGTACGGCTCGATCCTGGCGCGGCGCAGGTCCTCTTGCAGGGCCGCTGCCTGGGACACCGGCGTCACCTCCGGCAGCGTCACCAGGATGATGCGGGTGTAGCCGGCATCCTGCAGGCGCATGAGCGGTGTGACCACCCGCGCGGAGCCGGTGCCCTCGAATTCGCGCGTCACCTGCCGGTGATAGGCGCCGGTGGCGTCCATCAGCAGCAGGGAGTGCCCGGTCGGGGCCGTGTCCAGCACCACGAAGGCGCTGCGCGCTTCGGCCACCGTGCGCGAGAACGCATGGAATACCGCGACTTCTTCGGTGCAGGGCGATTGCAGGTCTTCCCGCAGCAACGCCCGCTCCTGCTCATCCAGGCCCGGCGAACGGGCGCTCATGATCTTCTCGATGTAGCGCCGGGTTTCCGCCTTGGGGTCGATGCGCCCGACTTGCAGGCCGGGCAGTTCGCCGTCCAGCGTCATTGCCAGGTGAGCCGCCGGGTCGGTGGTGCTCAGGTGAACGGCATGGCCGCGCTTGACCAGTCCCAAGGCCAGCGCCGCGGCGATGGTGGTTTTTCCCACCCCGCCTTTGCCCATCACCATGATCAGGCCCCGGCCGGCAGCCGCCAGCTCATCGACCAGCTTGTCGATGCGATCGGCCGCCAAGGCCGGTGCCGCGATCGAAGGCCCAGCCTGCCGCGTCGGCGGCGGCGAGCCGGTCAACAAGGCTCGCAAGGACGGAAGGCCCACCGTGTCGAAGGCACGCAGGGGGACGATGCTCCGGGGCAGGGCACGCAGGGGTTCGGGCATGTCGTCCAACGCTTGCCGGCCCAGTGCCTCGATGGCTCGGGCGACGGCATCTTCAGGATCAGCGGCCTCGAACACGCCGTTGATCACCAACTGCTGATTGTTCAGGCCCAGCTCGCGCAATTCATCGCAGGTGCGCGCTGCTTCGGCCAGTGCGCCGCGGTCAGGGCGCGCCACCAGCACGATGGTGGTGAGCGCGGGATCGCAGAGCGCGGCGAGCGCCGCGTCGAAGCGCGCCTCCTGCGTCTTCAAGCCACTATGAGGGCCGAGGCAGGATGCGCCGCGGTCGTTGTGCTTGAGAAAACCGCTCCAGGCCTTGGGCAGGCTGAGCAGGCGCAGCGTGTGCCCCGTGGGCGCGGTGTCGAACACCACATGGTCGTATTCGGCGGCGCCGCCGGCCAGCAGGCTTGAGAATTCGTCGAAAGACGCGATCTCCGTCGTGCATGCGCCGGACAGTTGCTCACGCACCGTGTTCCGATCGGCCTCGGTGGCCGTCGCCTCCATCTGCGTCAGGACGCGCTGGCGGTAGGCCTCGGCCGCGGCGTCGGGGTCGATGTTGAGTACCGACAGTCCACGCGCGCCGGCCACTGGCCCAGGGGTGTTGCGAAGCTCGACGCCAAGCATCTCATCGAGATTCGATGCCGCGTCCGTACTGACCAGCAGGACCTTCTTGCCCTCGTCTGCCAGCGTCAACGCGGCAGCCGTGGACAGCGATGTCTTCCCGACACCGCCCTTGCCCGTGAAGAACAGGTGCCTGGTCGGATGGCTCAGGAAATCCAAAGGCCGAGGCTGTGTCTGCGGCACGAGCCACGATCGCACTTCTTCGCGCGAAGGCAGGCCTCCGCTGTGCACAAGCCTGTCGCCGATCAGGACGGCGGGCGTGGCCTGCACGCCAAGGCGTGCGATCTCGTCCGGGTTGTCGACCTTGATGATCTCTACTGGGACACCGGCGGCCGCAGCCTCACGTTCGATGATCTCGGCGGTGATCTGGCACTTGCTGCACCCCCGGCCCAGAACCTTGATTTCCATGACGATCCTTGGTTGGTACTGTTGGCGGGACGAAGACTCGATCCAGATTTCTCTAGAAGGCATGGACCTTGGTCCGGAAGGCATAGGGCTTGGGGCTGGGGGCGATCCAGTTGCGCCGAGGACAGTGTCGCGCCGGGCCTGGGGTGAGCTTTGATTCAGGACAAGGCCGCGCTCCACGAAGAAGCCGCGCCAGCGGCGCCTCGCTCACGGGCGGTTCGATGCTCGTCGCGCAGGTGGACCTGAAAGGCCGGAGCCGGGCGTGGATGCGGCCTGAGGCCGCGCCTGCGGCTCAGCCCCGGCTGCAGATCCAGCGTCGTCGTGTAGCTGCAGCACTGGTCCGGCAGCAGCGCCGTGTCGCCCAGATAGCCGGGCGCCAGCGTGTGGCTCAACAGGGCGTCCAGGTGGAGATCTGCGCGCGCGATGCCCGGCTCGCCGATGACGGCAACAGCCAGCCGATGTCCTATTGAAGCGCGGCCTTTGGGAGGCGGGCTGGGTCGCGATCGCACGTCCCTTCTATGGCGTGAGCAGTGCTGCCCGCCCCGGGCGTCCTTCGGCCACGTGGCGGAACGCTCCTGCTGCGTCGGCCAGGGGAGCCTGAAAGCCGATCGGCAGGCGGACTGCGCCGTGCGCCATGAAGGCCTGCAACGCGTCGAGCGCGTCTCGGTCCGGCTGGTACACCACCCATGCGTAGCGCACGGATGGTCCCCTCGACCTGGCTCGGCGGGCAGCGGCGAGGTGCGCCCTCCAGGCCAGATAGCCGCCGCGCAAGAAGCCATGCTGGTCCACGCAGCCCAGCAAGGGATGCACCGTGGTCGCATGACCCATCGCACCCTCGCGCAGCCGATCGACCAGCAGCGCGTCATCGGGCCAGGAGGCGAAATTGAAACTGGCGTCGAACACCGCCGGGATGGATGAAATGCCCTGTGTGTGGCGGTCGACGACCGACTCGGCGCCCAGCGCGCGGCACAAGTCCGTCGATTGCGGCCCGCAGATCGCCGTGACGCGCGCGTGCCAGGCCGCCAGCACCTGCAAGGCCAGCTGCCCCAGCCCGCCGGACGCGCCGTGCACGAGGACCTGCCTGCCGCTGGCCGTGCGCGGGTCCAGGCCCACGGACCGCAGGGCGCGCCACAGCGTCGTGAAGGTGTAGGGCAGCACGGCCGCCTCCGCGGCGGCGTAGTCGCCCACCCAGGGGCGTACCAGCTTGCCGTCGACCACGACCTGCGTGGCGTGTGCGCCTCGCGCGCCGGTGGGCAGGGTGCCCAGCACCCGGTCGCCCGCCTTCCACTGGCGGACGCCGGGCCCGGCAGCGAGCACTTCGCCTGCGAAGTCGTTGCCCAGGACCATCGGGAAGCGACCCGCCCCCTTGAGCGAGAGCAGCCTTGCCCCGTATCCGGCCGAGCGCTTGACGTCGATCGGATTTACCGAGGTGGCCAGCACCTTGACGACGATGCTGCTGCCGGTGGCACGCAGCGGCGGGCAATCGCGCAGGCGCAGCCGCGGGGGAGAGCCGGCCTCCTCGCAGACCAGTTCCCTGCACCGATGCGTCTCGACGGCGTGTGCGCCCGAGGGCTGGATGGCAGCCATCGCCCCTACGCCGACGCCTTGGCCGCGGGCCACGGCCGCTGCACGCTGCCGCCTGCCTCCGTTGCGAAGAGGTCAAGGCATTCGCGCAGGATGGCAGCGGCGTCGGCCAGCGGGCCGTCGTGCATGACGGTCTTGTCCGGGCGGACCACGGCCACCCAGCCCACGGGCACTTCGCCCGGCATCAGGGCGCCGCCGAGGTCCTCCCAGGACGCCGAGGCGCCGGTGCTGGCGGACGTGCCGCGGGGATCGATGCGCACGAAGCGGCCGCCGGCATCGCGCCAGCGCCGCACCAGCTCCGGTGGCAGCCCGGTGCTGGGTTCGACACCGAAGCCGACGATGCAGAAGCCGCTTCCCATCGCATCGTCGCTGAGCGTGGGCATGCCGTGCTGGCCCTGTCGCAGCCAGGCTTGCGGGACCTGCCCGCCACGCAGGAGCCGCCGCCCACGCCGGTTGCGCACGAAGCAGCCCTGCTTGAAGCGGTTGGCCGGCTTGATCTCCAGGTTCTCGAAGAGGCGGCGCAGCCGCGGCACGGCGGCCAGCGTCTTCATGACGCCGTGGACGAAGAAGGCCTTGACGTGGCTGCTGGGCATGACCAGCTGGCCCATCATGCGTGCCAGGTTGATCATCGCGCGCACGTGCGGGCGGCGTTCGCGGTCGTAGCTGTCCAGCAGGGCCGGGCCGGCCCGCCCTTGCATCACCCAGGCCAGCTTCCAGCCGAGATTGGCGACGTCGCGCAGCCCCGCGACCAGGCCCTGCCCGACGAAGGGCGGCGTGATGTGGGCGGCGTCGCCGACGAGGAAGACACGCCCGGACTGGAAGCTGTCCGCGAGCCGGGCGTGGAAGCGATAGACCGCCACACGCTCGATCTCGATGTCGCCGCCCTGCGACCACGGCCGGAGCAGGGAGCGGACCATGTCCGGATCCTCCATCTGCTCGCGCGTTTCGCCGCTGCGAAGCTTGAACTCCCAGCGCTGCCGGCCACCCGGCGCCACCATGTGCGGGATCGGACGGCTGGCGTCGCAGATGAACTCGACGTGGTCGATGGGCACGGGCACGTGCTTGGCGTCGACGACGAGCCAGTCCTCCGCATAGGTCTTGCCCTTGAAGTCCTTGCCCAGCAGCCGGCGCACCAGCGAGTTCGCGCCGTCCGCGCCCACCACGTACCTGGCGCGAACTTCTTGCTCGACCGCGCCGGACCGGATGGTCGCCATCACATGGGTCGCCGCCTGCTCGAGGGCGAGGAGTTCGCAACCCAGCCGCACCTGGATGCTGGCCATGTCCTGCAGCCGGTGCCGCAGCACCTGCTCCAGCTGGGGTTGGAAGAAGGTCACCAGCTTCGGATGCCCGTCCACAGCCCCCGTGGTGACCGCGCGGCCGAACTGGCCGAAATGGCGGCAATGCATGCGGACCTCGGGGATGGCCACCGTGTCGATGTCGCCGTCCTGCAGCCCGCACATCTGCAGGACACGCAGCGCTTCGTTGTCCAGCGCAATGGCGCGCGGAGCCTGGAAGATCTCGACGGACTTGTCGATCACGAGGGCGTCGACCCCGTAGCGGCCCAGGAGGTTGGCCAGGGCGGCGCCCACGGGGCCCAGTCCCACGATGAGGACGTCGACGGCGTCTGGAAGCTGATTCATGTGGCCTGCCGCTCAGACGTTGTGTGGGAAGGGGAACTGGCCCAGCACGCGGCGGACGGCGGCGACATCCGCCTGGGGGTCCAGCTCGACCTCCACGACGATGCCGCGCGCCTGGTCGGCCAGCGCGCGCAGCCTGCGGGCGGCGATGCCCGCCTCCTGCAGCGCGGTGGACAGCGCGCTCTGGATCTCCAGGTGCTTGAGGTCGGGCTTGAAGATCTTGCCCACGCCGGTCAGCGGCATCTGCGGGATCACGTACACGTACTTCGGATGCGCCGCACGCTCGGGGATGTTCCGCTGCGCGAAGGCCAGCAGCTCCGCCTCGCTGGCCGATGCGCCCGGCTTGAGCTGCACATAGGCCACCGGCACCTCGCCCGCGTGCGCGTCGGGGCGCCCGATCGCCGCGGCCAGTTCGACGGCCGGGTGGCGGTGCAGCGGCTCCTCGATGGCGGCGGGGTCGATGTTGTGGCCGCCGCGGATGATCAGCTCCTTCTTGCGGCCGGTGAGATAGAAGTAGCCGTCCTCGTCCTGGCGGCCGAGGTCGCCGGTGTTGAGCCAGCGCCTGCCGTCACCGGTGTCCACCCACAGGCCCTTGTTGTGCTCGGCCACCTTGTAGCCGGCGAACACGTTGGGCCCGCTGATGACGATGACGCCGGCCTCGCCGAACGCGCAGTCGCGCACGTAGGCGCCTTGTTCGTCCAGCACCACGGGCTTCATCTGCTGCAGCGGCAGACGGATGCCGATGGAGCCGATGCGGCGGTCGCCCAGCGGCGGGTTGGTGGAGCTGACGCAGGTGCCCTCGGTCAGGCCGTAGCCCTCGAGGATCTTCAGGCCCGTCTTGTCCTGGAAATTGCGCATGAGTTCCATGGGCATCGGTGCGGCGCCGCACAGGCCGTATTCCAGCGTGCTCACGTCGTGGCCCTCGATCGGCACGCGCATCAAGGCGGCGTACAGCGTGGGCACCCCGCTGAAGAAGCTGATGCGGTGGTGCTCGACGATCTCCCAGAAGCGCCTGACGACGCCGTCGCCGCGGTAGCCCTGCGGCGTGCCCAGGATCACGTGTGCGCCGTGCGAGAACGGGACCAGCCCGGTGACCAGCACGCCGTTGACGTGGAAAAGCGGCAGGCCGCAGAAGACGTTCTTGCCCGTGCCCACGCCTTCGCCGAGAAACTGGCTGGCGCTCCACGCGTTGGCCACCTCGTTGGCGTGGCGGCGCATCGCGATCTTGGGCGTGCCCGTGGTCCCGCCGGTGCAGAAGTAGGAGGAGTAGTCGTCGGGGAGGATGTTGCGACCGCTGACCAGGCGATCCTTCGGCTGGCGCCGGATGCCGCGCCGGAAGTCATGCACCTGGATGCGCGCGGGCACGGCCGCGTGCACACCCTGCGGGCCGTGCAGCCGCCGTGCCTCGCGTTTTTGCATCAGCCGCGCGGCCAGGCCCTTGAGGCCGTGCACATGGTCGGCCAGGTTCACCAGCACCACGTGGCGCAGTGTCGGGACCTGATCGAGGATGGGCTGCAGCCGCTGCCACAGGTCGGTGCCGGGGAACGGCGCCAGGGTCACCAGCACACGAGCGCCGCCGGCCTTGAGCAGCTCGGCGATGGCTGGTGCCTCCAGGAGCGGATTGATGGCGTAGGTGATGCCCGCGGCCTGGCCGCCCCAGATCGTCAGGTGCGTTTCGGGCAGGTTCGGCAACACGAAGGCGACCACCTCGTCGCGCGTCACGCCCAGGCTGTGGAAGAAGTTGGCCGAGCGGTGGATGTCGGCCATCAGCTCTTCGTAGGTCCAGACCTCCGGCTTGCGGTGGTCGTCCGTCTGCAGGAAGAAGGAGAGGGCGGGCGCCTTGGGCGCGATCGCGGCGCCGCGGCGGATCATCTCGTAGGTGCTGGGCGGCAGCGTGCCGGCGCCCTTGCGCTCGACGGCTTGCACGTCGGCGATGCTGGCGATCCCCTTCATGCCTCGGCCACCACGCGGTTGCGCTGGACGCCCAGGTCGATCTCCCCGTCCGCGCTGCGGATGCGGGACTCGACCACGTCGCCCGGCTTCAGATACTGGGGGCGCCGCGACTGGACCTTGAGGAAGATCTTCCACTTCGTGCGCTCGGGCAGCAGCGCGCCGATGCGCTGCTTGGCCGGGGAGGGCACCGCCAGGGCGCAGCCCGCCGGGGTGCCGGTGGACAGCAGGTCGCCGGCATGGAGATCGTGCACCCCGGACAGCTCGGTCAGCGTCTCGGCCGGCCCCCACACCAGGTTGGCCGTGGTGTCCTGCTGCCGGATCTGGCCGTTGACCGTGAGCGTGAGCTGCAGCTGGCGGATGACCGGCATCTCGTGCGGCTCCAGCAGGCAGATCCAGGGACCGACGGGCCCGAAGCTGCGGAAGCTCTTGCCCTTGTAGAACTGCATCTGCGGGATCTGGATGTCGCGTGCCGAGTAGTCGTTGACGATGACCAGGCCGGCCACGAAGTCGTGCAGCTTGGCATCGGTCACCGTGGTGCGGCGCAGGATGTCCTGCCGGAGGATCAGGCCCAGCTCGATCTCGTAGTCGAGGAAAGACACGGCCTTGGGTTTCACGAGGTCCGCGTCGGCCGCAGCCAGGCAGCTGGTGGCCTTGGTGAAGATCATGTTGTAGGCCTTGGCATCCGGGTCCATGCCGGACTCGATCATGTGCTGGCGGTAGTTCGCGCCCTGGCAGATGAACTGCTGGTTGGGCGTCAGCGGCGACAGCAGGCGCACGTCCGACAGCAACAGGCCGGGGCCGTTGCGATCGATGTGTGCCTTGAGCGCGGCCAGCGGGTGGTCGCGCAGGAAGTCCGCCGTCGTCACCGCGTCCCCGGGGATGGGGACGATGCGTCCTTTCACCACAGCGCCCCATTGGGTGCGCTGCTCGTGCACATAGCGAAGGATGTTGATGGCCATGGTGGGGAGATCGTCTGGATGGGAAGAAGGCGGATCAGCCGAAGAGCTTGGCCAGCGTCAGCAGCTTGTCGAAGGTGAGGTCGGGACTGCGCCGCAGGTTGCGCAACAGCGCGCCGAGGGCTGCAGGCGTCATGCGCGGGCGGGTGAAGCTGGCGGGCATCGGCGGCCCCCACTGCGACATCGCGTCCCGGCTGACCGGGTGGATGCCGGTGCGCAGGCCGGCCGTCAGCAGGTCGCCGTCGCAGTAGTGCTCGTGCTTGTCGCCCCAAGGGTCCTGCCAGTAGTCGAAGATCTGGCTGCCCAGGATGTGGCGGCCCATGCCCCAGGCATGCTTCCAGCCGCGTTCGCGCAGCACGCGCTGGCCCATGCCCACCGCATCGGTGTCCACGACCTCGTAGGCGCTGTGGCTGTACAGCGGCATGAAGCCCTGGGCCAGGGCCAGCGTGTGATGGTCCGCAGGCGTGTCGCCCAGGTCCAGCCGCATGAAGGCCACGGCCGGCGAGCCGTCGGGCAGCACCTGCACGTCGCTGGGGATCAGGCCCAGGTGCTGGGTGTACCAGGCGGACGTGGCCTGGAAGTCCGCCAGCTCCAGCACGACGTGGCCCAGCCGCAGCACCTCGGGCGGCTCGGCCGGCAGGCGCTGGAATGCATCGACCCGCGCCACGGCGCGGCCGACGTTCCAGGTCAGCAGCGCCCGGTGAGGCAGTACATCGGCCGGCTGCTGGTTCCAGACGATTTCCACCGTGAAGCCCGACGGGTCGACCAGCGTCAGCATCTCGCCCCCACCGGGGCGGTCGGCCCTGACGATGGGAGAGGCACCGGGCAAGCGGGACAGCTTCAGCAGGTCTTGGCGCGAGGCCACCGCGAACCCCATTCCGACGAAGCGCGCCTGGCGTGCCCGCCGCGCGCGATAGCAGTACGCCGCCGGCGCGGTGCCGCGCAGGTAGAGCTCGTCAGGCGTGCGCAGGGTCGTCCGCAGGCCGAAGTCCCGCAGGAAGGCCTCGGTGCGGTCCAGGTCCGGCCGCTCGAACATCAGGTGGGTGAGGGCGATGGCCTTCACCGTGGGGTTGGGGTGGCGCGCGGGCTGGGCGGTGGCCAGGCGAAGCGTCATGGCTGCCGTTCCTGGCGGCGCTCGGCCGATGGCTGCGCGCGGGGGTCGCCCCAGGTCTGGCGCGGAATGGCTGAGCTCGTGCCGCCCAGACCCAGCCTGGCGGCCGACACGGCGTTGTGCAGGGCCGAGCCGACCAGCTTGCAGGAGCTGGGGCTCTCGGGCTGCGCGCGCTGCAGGCGCTCGGCCGGATCGTGGTGCGGCAGGATGATGGGGAACGCGCCGCCGCGCAGCGGGCCGCCGATCTGCGAGTCGTGCCGGAAGTGCACCGGCATGCGCTTGGCAGTGGGCTGGTAGGTCACGTCGTCGCCGGTCCAGCGCAGCGCCAGGGCGCGGCGGCGCCGCGTGCGCGAGAGGTTGCCGTAGGAGCCGTGCAGCGTCAGCGGATGGAAGGCCAGGAAATCCCCCGGCTCCATGTCCCAGTGCAGCAGCTCGTACTTGTCCAGGTTGGCGTTGATGTCCGGGATGTCGTCCATCTCCTCATCGATGATGGCCGCAACGTAGTCCGGAGACAGGGCCTTGAAGCGCTGCGGCCACTTGTGCGAGCCCTTCACGTACAGCAGGCCGCTGTTGTCCTTGTTCACCGGGTCGAGCGGAATCCAGAACGAGGTGATCTGCTCGCCGCGGATGGGCCAGAAGCTGAGGTCCTGGTGCCAGGGCGTGGGCGCATCGGTGCCGGGCTCCTTGACGAACATCTGGTCGTAGAAGAACCGCACCTCCTCGGACCGCATCAGGTCCCGGGCCCAGTGCGCGAACGGGCCGTAGTAGATGAGGTCACGCAGGACGTCCAGGCGCTTCCACAAGAAGATGTCCATCTTGTAGCCCTCGACCTTGCGCGACATGAAGCGCCCGATCATCGACGGGTCGCTGCGGGCCTGCTCCAGGCCTTCTTCCACCATCTCCAGCCAGTTCCGGTCGATGGCGCCGCGCAGCATCACGACGCCGTCCTCGTCGTAGCGTTGCAGCTCTTGCGGGGTCAGGCGGCGGACCGGTGTGGCGGGATATCCCATGGTTTCTCAAACTTGATGAATGAATCAACATGATGATGTTATCAAGTTTGATTGTGCATAAGGATTTCCCGCGGGGCAGGCCCCGTGTCCAGGGAATGCCGCCCCCCCAGGGGCAGGTCTTGGCAGCCGAGCGCAAAGCCGACCTCCGCGGTCCGCGCAACGGCGGCTCACCGGAGATCCAGTACCCTTGTGCCTTTTGTCGGTCCCGCCTCCCAGGAAGCATCCCAAGATGCCAACGTCGTCCAAGCTTCGTGCCCGCTCGTCATCGCAGTCGCCCATCAAGCGGGCCCAGGCCAAGGTCCCGGAGTCGGGTGCGCAGGAGCCGCTGGACGTCGGGCGCCGTGAGAGGCGCAAGCGCGACGCG
>SCTQ01000249.1 GCA_004322345.1 Aquabacterium sp.
CGGCGGCCTTGACGGCGGCGAGGTCGGGAAAGACCGCCAAGCGCACGGACGGGACGGGGGAGGGGACCTGGCTCATCGGGACTCCTGGGGGAAGGGGAGCGGACAGTCTAGGGCCGCCCCCGACCCCGGCGATATCCGGTCCACGGAGCGCGCGCAACGGTCCGGCGCGACAGCGGCGGCGCCGTCCTCCGTTCACGGGGGCCGTGCTGCGGCTGCGACATGGAAGCCGCGCGCGGAGGCGCTATGCTGGCGGTCCCGTGGCGTACCGCCGTGGTATGTCGGCCGGCTCCGCACCAGGACCGCCACCCTGAAACAGACGACCCTATCGAGGACACAAATGAGCTTTTCGATCGAATCCAAACTCGGCGACCTGCTGGACAACCCGACCACCAAGGAAATCCTGGAGAAGCACCTTCCCGGCATCTCCACCCACCCGCAGATCGCCATGGGCCGCGGCTTCGCGCTGTCCGTCGTGGCCAAGTTCTCCGGTGGCCTGATCACCGAGGACCTGCTGAACAAGGTCAACGCCGAGCTGACCGCGCTGGGCTGATCGCCCCTCGCAGCGGATTCCTTCGCTGCAGCGCCCGCCCGTCCGCGAGGACCGGCGGGCGTTGTTCCGTCTGGACGGGATCCCGGCCCGCGGTGAGATGATCCGGGTCACCCCCGGCTCGCCCTTTCCCGCCATGACCCTGCTCATTCTCGGCCTCGTGATCTTCCTCGGCCTGCACTCGGTGGCCATCGTTGCCTACGGCTGGCGCCAGCAGATGGTGGCCAGGCTGGGCGAGGGCCCCTGGAAGGGCCTGTATTCGCTGGCCAGCCTCGTGGGCTTCGTGCTGATCGTCTACGGCTACGGGCTGGCGCGGCAATCGCCCATCGTCGTGTGGACGCCGCCCACCGCCATGCGCCACGTTGCGCTGCTGGTGATGCTGCCGGTCTTCCCGCTGCTGTTCGCCGCCTACCTGCCCGGGCGCATCAAGGCGGCGGCCAAGCATCCGATGCTGGCCGCCACCAAGTTCTGGGCCCTGGCCCATCTGCTGGCCAACGGCAACCTGGCCGACATCCTGCTGTTCGGCGGCTTCCTGGCCTGGGCGGTGGCCGACCGCATCTCGCTGAAGCGCCGCCCGGGCCTGGGCAAGCCGGTGGGCACGCCGCGCGCGGCCAATGACGCGATTGCCGTCGTCGGCGGGCTCATCGTCTACGTGCTCTTCGTGCTGAAGATCCACCAGTGGCTGATCGGCGTGCCCCCGATCGTCATGGGCCACTGAGCCCGCCCGGCCATGGACCTGCCAGCCCGCCGCATCGACGTCTGCAACGGCGATGCCGACGGGCTGTGCGCGCTGGTGCAGCTGCGGCTGGACGAGGGCGGAGGCGGCAGCGATCCCGTCACCGGCCTCAAGCGCGAGGTGGCCCTGCTGCCGCGCGTGGCGGCCGGCCTGCATCCCGGCCCCGGCGACCGCGTCACCGTGCTCGACGTGGCCGTGGGCGCCAACCGCGAGGCGCTGGACGCCGTGCTTGCGGCGGGTGCGCGCGTGCGCTGGTTCGACCACCACGACAGCGGCACGCTGCCCACGCATCCGTTGCTGGAGCTGCACGTGGACACCGCCTCCACCGCCTGCACCAGCCTGCTGGTGGACCGGCACCTCGCCGGGCGCCGCCGGCGCTGGGCGCTGGCCGGCATCTGGGGCGACAACCTGGACGCGGCAGCCGCGCCGCTGGCCGCGCAGGCCGGGCTGGACGAGCCGCAATGCCGCCGCCTGCGTGCGCTGGGCGAGGCGATCAACCACAACGCCTACGGCGACTGCGAGGCCGATGTGCTGATCGCGCCGCGGCTGCTCTTCGGCAGGCTCGCCGCGCACGACGACCCGCTGGACTTCCTGCGCGGCGACCCGCTGGCCGGCGAGCTGCTGGTGCGCCACGCCGAGGACCTGGCCCGCACCGACACGCTGGCGCCGCACGCCCAGGGCGCCTGCGGTGCCGTCTACCTGCTGCCCGACGCGGCCTGGAGCCGGCGCGTGGGCGGCAGCCTGGCCCACCGGCTGGCGCGGCAGGAGCCGCAGCGCGCGCATGCCGTGCTGCGCCCGCAGCTGCGCGGCGACGGCGACGCGCCGACCTGGCTGGTGCACGTGCGCGCGCCGCTGGCGCGGCCGAACGGTGCGGCGCGCCTGTGCCGGCTCTTCGGCGGCAACGGCCGCGCGCTGGCCGGCGGGATCGACCATCTGCCGGATACGCGCGTGGCGAGCTTCATCGACACTTTCTGCCACCACGACTGGGGCTGAACCGGGGTTTGCATCGGTTTACCGCAACGGGCTTGCACCGGCACCGCGAGCCGCCGCATGATGGTCGCCCGGCATGCCATCCACGGCCCACGCCAAGGCACAGGAGACGACCATGGAGTTCACGCTCAGCAGGCTCTTGCACCGCCAGCCCGTCACCCTCGAACGCGAGGCCAGCGCGATCGCCGCGGCCCAGCTGATGCGCCAGCATCACGTCGGCGCGGTGGTGGTCGTCGAGTCGAAGCAGCCGGGTGCGAAACCCGTGGGCATCCTGACGGACCGCGACCTGGTGGTCGAGATCCTGGCGCAGGAGGCCGACCCGCAGATCGTCAGCGCCGGCGACCTGATCGGCGAGCGGCTGATCAGCCTGCCGGCCGGCGCGTCGGCCTTCGAGGCCATCGTCACCATGCGCCACGAGGGGGTGCGCCGCCTGGTGGTGCTGGACGAGCACGGCGGCCTGGCGGGCCTGGTGGGCATGGACGACCTGCTGGCCGTCGTGTCCGCCGAGCTGCTGACGCTGGCGCGCGTGGTCCCCGCCGAAATCGGGGCCGAGAAGCGGCGCCGTCCCGGCGTCTGAGAAGGAGCCTCGCCGTGAGCCCCTCCCCATCCCGCGACGATTTCGAGAACCTGGACGAGCCCATCGTGCAACGCGCCGACGGCTGGTACTGGCAGGACATCGACAGCCGCGTCGAGGTCGGCCCCTTCGACAGCGCCGCCGCCGCCCGCGCGGACTGGCAGGCCGCCGGCGAGGACGCGCCCGAACCGGGCGAGAGCCTGGCCGAGGCGGAATCCGAGATCGGCATCGCCGACTGGATCGACCCCGACACCGGCTCGCCGGCCGAGGGCGTGGGCCCGCGCCTGGGCGACGAATAGCTCAGGCCCGCCAGCCGGCCAGCGTCAGCGCCAACCCCAGCGCCGCGCAGCCGCCGATCAGCGGCAGCACGCCCAGCTTGAAGCGGAACAGCGCGACCGCCGCGCCCAGCGCGATCGCCGCCGCCACCCAGTCGAAGCCACCGCCCCATCCATGTGGCCACAGCACGTGGCCGGCGAAGAACAGCGCCAGGTTGAGGATCACGCCGACCACCGCCGCGGTGATGGCCGACAGCGGCGCCGTGAAGCCCAGCTTGCCGTGCGTCGCCTCCACCAGGGGGCCGCCCGCGAGGATGAAGACGAAGGACGGCAGGAAGGTGAACCAGGTGACTACCGCCGCCGCGAGCGCGCCGCCTGCGAACAGCGCGTCCGGCCCCAGCACCTGGCGGCCCCAGCCGCCGACGAAGCCGACGAAGGCCACGACCATGATCAGCGGGCCGGGCGTGGTCTCGCCCAGCGCCAGCCCGTCCATCATCTGCGCGCCCGTCAGCCAGTGATGGTGGGCCACTGCGCCCTGGTACACGTAGGGCAGCACGGCGTAGGCGCCGCCGAAGGTCAGCAGCGCCGCCTTGGTGAAGAACCAGCCCATCTGGAACAAGGTGCCGCGCAGGCCGCCGGCGGCCGCCAGCAGTGCCGCGCTGCCCGCCCACAGGCCCACCCCGATGCCCGCCACCTTCACCAGGCGCGGGCGCGAGAAGCGCGCATGCGCGGGCGTGGGCGTGTCGTCGTCGATCAGCGCGGGGCCGTAGTGCTGCTGCGCCGCGCCGTGGCCGCCGGCGGCGAAGACCTGCGGCCAGCGCCGCGAGCCCAGCCAGCCGATCGCCCCCGCCGCGGCGACGATGGCGGGGAAGGGCGCCTGCAGCACCGCGATGGCGACGAAGGCCGCCGCCGCGATGGCCCACATCCAGCCGTTCTTCAGCGCCCGCGTGCCGATGCGATGCGCGGCGTGCAGCACCAGCGCCGTCACCGCCGGCTTGATGGCGTAGAAGATGCCGGCGATGGCCGGCAGGCTGCCGAAGGCCAGGTAGATCCAGGACAACGCGACGAGGATGAACAGCGAGGGCAGCACGAAGAGCGCGCCTGCCGCGATGCCGCCCCAGGTGCGGTGCATCAGCCAGCCGATGTAGGTGGCCAGCTGCTGGGCCTCGGGGCCGGGCAGCAGCATGCAGTAGTTCAGCGCGTGCAGGAAACGGCCTTCGCTGATCCAGCGGCGGCGCTCGACCAGTTCGCTGTGCATGATCGCGATCTGCCCCGCGGGGCCGCCGAAGCTGATGAAGCCGAGCTTGAGCCAGAAGCGCAGGGCCTGGCCGAAGGGGACGGGGTCGGGGCGGGTGGACACGCGGCGGATTGTGGACCCGGTGGTCCTCAAGGCTCCAGCTCGACGTCGAGCTGTCGCACGTCCGCGCGTCCCTGGTCGTCGACCACGCGCAACTGGTAGCGCCCCGCCCGCGGCGGCAGCCAGGCGAGGGCCACGCCGGGTGCGGTCTGGCCCAGCAGGCTGGCATCGGCATACCAGTACAAGGTGCGCACGCCAGCGGCGGCATCGGCGCGCAGGGCCAGGGTCTGCGGGCGCGAATTGCGCAGCACGTAGGCCGCGCCGCGCAGCGGCGAGGAGATGGCGGGCGCATCGGCCGCCACCATCTCCTGCGCGGCGCAGTCGTCCGCCTCGGTCGCCTGGCTGGCGCCCGCAGGCGCCTCGGCCGCGAAGTCGCGCCGGGCGAGGCCGCCTTGGGCGAACACGCGCCGCATCTCGCTGCCCCATTGCTCGACGACGATGCGCCGCGCATGCGGCTGCTGCGCGGCCATGGCGCCGCACAGGCGCCGGCCGCTGGTCGCGTCCACCCATACCGCGCGGTGCAGGCGGCTGGGCTTGAAGGGCGACTTGCCGGCGATGAACCAGGTGTGGGTGCGCACCGGGCACAGCGCGTCGGGCAGGTCGCCGGTGGCGGCGCAGACCTCCACGCGCTGCAGGTCGGCCGGCTGGCGGCGCGCCACCTCGCCGCCGTCCAGGCGTTGCGCGCGCAGCGCGTCGACCATGCGAAGGAACAGCGGCGCAGCCGCGTCGATGCCGATGAAGGCCGGGTTGCTGGCGCCGTCGAAGCGGCCGATCCACACCACCAGCACATGGCGGCCGAAGACGCCCGCGGTCCAGGCGTCGCGGAAGCCCCAGGAGGTGCCGGTCTTCCACGCGACGGCCGGGCGTGCGGGCGACTGCGTGTCGGGCCGCGGCGACTGGCGCAGCATGTCCAGCGTGACCCAGGCCGAAGCGGGGCTGAGCAGGCGCTGCGGTTCCTGCGCGGCCTGCTCCTGGGCCTGCTCGCGCGTGTAGGCCAGCGGGCGCGCGAGGCCGTCGTTGGCGACCACCGCATACAGCCGCGCCAGCTCCTCCATCGTCAGCTCGCCGCCGCCCAGCACCAGGGCCAGGCCGTAGTGCTCGCGCGCGGCGAGGCGGCTGACGTGGTTGAGCTGCAGGAAGCCATAGAGGTCCGGCTGGGTCAGCCGTGCGGCGACGCTGACCGCGGGGATGTTGCGGCTGCGGATCAGCGCGTCCTGCGCCGTCACCGGGCCGACGAAGCGGTTGTCGAAGTTCTCCGGCGTGAAGGGGCCGAAGGAGGTTGGCGCATCCTTGAGCACCGTCTTCGGATGCAGCAGGCCCTGGTCCAGCGCCAGCGCGTAGATGAAGGGCTTGAGCGTGGAGCCGGGCGAGCGCCTGGCCAGCGTGCCGTTGACCTGGCCCTCGATGGCCGCGTCGTTCCAGTCGGCCGAGCCGACGACCGCGCGCACCTCCATGGTCTGGGCATCCAGCAGCAGGGCGGCGGCGTTGTTCAGGCCCACCTCGGCGCGGCTGCGCAGGTACTCCTTCAGCACGCGCTCCAGCGTGTGCTGCATGGGCAGATCGACGGTGCTGTGGATCTCGCGCCGGCCGGCCTCGCGCGCGAGCAGCATGGCGCTGAGATGCGGCGCCTCGAAGGGCAGGGCGGCGCGGCCTTCGGCCGGCAGCGCCAGCAGGGCCTCGGGCGCGTGGCGGCGGGCACGCTGCGGCGCACGCGCTTCCCAGCGGGCCCACAGCAGCGCGCGGGCGGCCGCCAGCTGCTCGTTGTGGCCGCGCTCGGCGATGCGGCGGTTGGGGTTCTGCGGGATCACCGCCAGCGTCAGCGCCTCGGGCATCGTGAGCCTGGCCGCCGGCTTGCGGAAGTAGATGAGGGCGGCCGCGCCCACGCCCTCGATGTTGCCGCCATAGGGGGCGGTGTTCAGGTAGGCCTCCAGGATCTCGCGCTTGCCGTGGCGCGCCTCCAGCCACAGCGCGCCCGCGATCTGCTGCAGCTTGCCGCCGATGTTGCGGCTGTCGATGCCGTAGAGCCGGCGCGCGAGCTGCATCGTCAGCGTGGAGCCGCCTTGCCGGCGCTGGCCCGTGCCGGTGCGCCAGGCGCTGCGCACCAGGGCCAGCGGGTCGACACCGGGGTGGCGCCAGAACCAGCGGTCCTCGTAGAGCACGACGCTGTCGACCAGCTCGGGCGCCACCTGCGCCAGCGGCGTCCACAGGCGGTAGTGGTCGTCGCTGGCCAGGGCCAGGCGCATCAGCTGGCCATCGCGGGCGTAGATCGCCGTGGACAGCGGCAGCTGATCGGCCAGCGGCGCGTGGGGCCACAGGCGCAGCACCACGAGCAGCGCCGCCAGCGGCAGCACGGCGCGCAGCAGGGCACGGCCGAGGAAACGGGCCATGCGCTGCAGGCGGGACATCCGCGGCCTCCTTACTTGGCGTCGGCCGCGCGCACCGTGAAGCTGCCGGCTGCCGAGCGCGCAGCCAGCCTGCGCTCGTACATCGCCTCGCCGTAGGCCGCCGGCAGCGCGAACTGGCCGACGTTGGTGGCGCGCACCTTGTACGTAATCTCCTGCATCGAGTCGACGATGCTGCCGAAGAAGAGCACGCGGTCCTCGCGCATGTCGGCGAAGTCCAGGTTCCAGGTGCCGCTGCCGCCCAGGCGCTGGCGCCAGCCCGGCAGGTCGCTGCCCTCCTCGCCTTCGCCGGCAGCCGGCTGGGGCAGGGGCTCCAGGCCGCCGGGCAGCAGGTCGACGATGACCACCTGGTCGATGCGCGCGCGCTCCAGGCTGCGCACGCGGATGCGCACGGTCAGCTCGTCGCCGATGCGCGCCTCGGTCACCACCTTGCCCTTGGCGTCCAGCATCTCGTGCACGATCTCGAAGCCGTTGCCCGTGGCCTTCTCGGGCAGCTTGCGTTCGTAGCCGCTTTCGGACCAGGCATAGAACAGCGGCAGCTCGCCGCCGCTGCCCAGCTTCAGCCGCGTGCTGCCCACCGGAACCGGCAGCTTCAGCAGTTGGTTGATGTCGCCCACCGGCAGCGGCTGGCTGCGGCCCTGCGCGTCGACCGCCGCGACCTGCAGCTTGCCGCGCGAGGCATGGGCCGATTGCGCGGCCGCCTGCGCATACGCGTCCACCGCCAGCACCGTCGCCGACGACGACAGGCTGCTGACCCAGCCCTGCTCGATGTGCTTGCCCAGGCGCGCCCAGGACTGCAGCGGCAGCTCGCGCAGGCGCTGCGGGAAGTGGCGGGCCACGAGGTAGATCAGCCGGCTGTCGTAGACCAGCGGGTCGTTGTAGAGGCCGAAGGCCTGCTTCGCCTGGTCCTTGTCGACGCGGGTGCGCAGCTCGGTCCACGGCCCGTCGATCAGCTCGGCGGCCACCTTGTCCTGCTTGAGGATCTGGTAGGCCCCCGCCAGCCAGGCGGCGCCGATGTCGCGGTCCATGCGCTGCCAGCTGCGGGCGCCGTTGGCACGCAGGCTCTCGCGCAGGTTGGCCAGCGCCGCGGGCACCGCGATGCCCTGGCGCGTCAGCAGCCAGGCCACCATGGAGCGCTGCGACCAGGCCCAGCCGTCGTCGGCGCCGGAGCCCAGGCGGCCCTGCAGGTAGACGTTGGCCTTGTTCAGCAGGTCCTGGGGCACGGACACCTGGCGCTCGCGCGCCTCCACCATCACCAGCACGGCCTGCGTGGTGGCGAACTCGTCGGCGCTGCCGCCGGGCCAGGCCGCGATGCCGCCGTCGCCGGTCTGGCGCTGGCGCAGCTCGGTGAAGTAGCGCGCCAGTGCATCGCGCGGGGTGATGGCCTTGCGCGATGCCGCGGGGTCGCCGCGGCGCGCCTGCGTGGCCTCGGCCGCCAGCTCGGGATGCGTGGCCAGGATCAGCTGGGGCACCGCGCGGCTGCTGATCTGCTCGGTGCAACCATAGGGGTAGTCGTCCAGGTAACGCATCAGGCCCGAGGCATAGGCCCAGGGCAGGGCGGAGACAGCCAGCTCGCTGCGCGCGAACTCCGGATAGACCTCGGTCTGCGACTTCAGCTCGCCGTTGCCGACGACATGGCCGCTTTGCACCAGCGTGACCAGCGGCGAGGCCGGGCGCACGCTGAGGTCCGTGGACAGGCGCGCACTCGCCGGCGCCTTGGCGCCCGCGGGCCGGGGCCCCTCGGCGGTGAAAACCACCGCGGCCGGGCCCAGCCTGGCCGCCGCACCCGGCCGGGCACGCACGCGGAAGTTGGTCGAGCCTTCGCCGCGTTCGTTGATCTTCAGGTTCTGCACCGCGGGGCCGACCACTTCGAGGCCGCCGGTGACGGCCAGCTTCAAGGCGATGGGCGCCTCCTTGCCGGAGCCCGCGATCTGGTTGGCGACGCCGACGCCGACGTCGATCTCGTCACCCGGCGCCAGCGAGGCCGGCACCGTGGGCAGCAGGATCAGGTCGCCGCGCACCGTCGTCTGCGTGGAGGTGGCCGCCACGGTCTGGTCGTTCACCACCACGGCCATCACGCGCAGGCTGCCGTTGAAGCTCTCGGGCACCGTGTAGCTGAACTCCCGGCTGCCGTCGACCTCGACCAGGCCGGACCAATAGGCCACCGGCTTGTCGCGCTTGCGCTTGAAGGGGTTGAGGTGCTTGCCCATCTCGCCTTCGCCGTCGCCGCCGGGCGCCAGGCCGCGCACCAGCTTCTTGAACTCCGGCAGGATCAGGTCCAGCGTCTGCATGGTGCCCACCTCCAGCGCGCGCTTCTCGAAGAAGAACTTCAGCGGATCGGGCTGCTTGTAGCGGGCCACCTGCAGGATGCCCTCGTCCACCGCGAAGACGAAGGCGCGTGCGGGCTGGTCGGTCTTCAGCACCATCTTCACCACCTGGCCGGGCTTGACCAGGGTGTCGGACTTCAGCTCGACCTTGGTCGTGCGCCGGGCCAGGCTGGTGGAGAAGGGCGCCACGCCATAGCTCAGCGGGCTGGTGTAGATCTCGTCGGAGGACGGGTCGCGCACGAACTGCACGCTGACGTAGCCGTTGCCCTCGAAGTCCTTGGGCAGCGTGATGCGCTGGACGGAGGCCGTCTTGTCGGCCTTGAACCAGACGTGCGCATAGACCTTGTCGCGTTCGATCGTGATCAGGCCGCTGCCGGTGTAGGGCGCCTGGATGCTCAAGGTGATGTCCTCGCCGCTCTGGTAGTCCGCCTTGTCGAGCTTGATCTGCAGCTCGGCATTGCGGTCCAGCGAGCGCGACAGGTTGGCGTTGCCGGCCACGGTGTAGTCGATGCGGTTGAGCACCGCGCCTTCGGCGTCGCGCAGCAGGTAGCTGAACTGGCCGGGCGCGCTGGTGTCCAGCGCCAGCTCGCTGCCGGCGGCCGGCAGCGCCAGGGCCTGCACGCCCAGCGAGATCTCCTTGCCGCGCGACTCGTAGCGGTACAGGCCGTTGGACTGCTTGACCAGCACCGACAGCACCTTGCGTTCGATGCGCTCCAGCTTCAGGCCGGCGGCGGCGATCTTGTGCGCCTTGGGGTCGATGGCGATGAGGTTCACGCGGCGCGCCCCGCCGCGGGGGATCCAGCCCAGGTCGCCATCGGCCTTCACGCCCACGAGCCAGGGTGCGCTGCTGACCAGGGTGCGCACCTCGGCGGCCACGCTGCGGCCGCCCTCGGGCTCGAAAGCCTTGACCAGGGCATGGACCTGGAAGGTGGGCGCGGCGAAGCGCTCCAGGCGCAGGTCGAACTCGGCGTGGCCCTTGTCGTCGCTCCTGCCCTGGCCCAGCTCGTCGGTCTGCGGGCTGGTGCTGCCGCCGGGCGTGTAGAAGCTGTGGTCGGGGTAGGCGGCGAAACGCGGCCAGGTGGGGCTGAGTGTCAGCGTGCCCTCGACCCGGCGCTGCTGCGCCGGCGCGCCGAAGAGGTTCTGCACGTCCACCAGCAGCTTGACGTCCTGCGGGCGGATCCAGCCCTCGGCGCTCTCCACGTTCAGGCTGGCGCGCACCTTGGTGCGGTCGGGCAGGAACTCCTGCACCTTGACCGTGGCCGAGCCGAGCACCAGCGAAGGCGCATCGGTCGCGCCCTGGCGCGCCAGGCTCAGGTTCACCGTGTAGTTGCCGGTGGGAGAGGCTTCCTGCGTGGCGTGGGTGATCTCCGCGGCACCGGAGGCGCCCAGGCGCAGGGTCTCGCGCTTGACGACCAGGCCGCGCGGGTCGATCACCTCGGCCTCCACCGGCATGTCGCGCAGGCTGTTGCTCCAGTCGGTGGACTTGACCAGCACGCCCAGGTGCAGGGTCTCGCCCGGCCGATAGATGCCGCGGTCGCTGAAGAGATAGGCCCGCATCTGGTTGGGCAGGCTGGCGCTGTAGACGCCGCCCACGTCGAAGCGCGAGACATCCAGCGCGCGTTCGCTGCGGCCCAGGGGCAGGAAGCTGAGGTCGCCGTCTTTGCGGGCGGCCAGCAGCACCGGCTGCTTCTCGCGCTGGAAGGCCTCCAGCGTCGGCAGGTGGGCACGGCCGGTGGCGTCGGTGGTGGCCGATGCCAGCACCAGGCCGTTGCGGCCCCAGGCCTCGACCAGCACGCCGGCCACCGGCGCGCCGCTGGCGATGGACTGCACGAAGACCTCGCGCCCGCCGTCCACCGCCCGCTTGGCCACCAGGCCGAGGTCGGTGACGATGACCATGCGCGTGTCCTGCATCTGGCTGGGGTCCGCGGCCTCGCCGTTGTTCTCGCCGGCGCCCTCGTCGCCCTCGCTGGAGTAGCCGCCGCCTTCCTCGTCGGCGGCGGCCCGGTGCTCGTCGTTTCCGGCCTTCCCGGCCTCTTCCTTCTTCGGGTCCCAACCCTGCACCTTCAGCAGGAAGACGCCGCGGCGTTCGCCGCCGCCGGCCTTCAGGTACTCGCCGAAGTCCACGGTCTCGTAGCTGGTCTTGCCCTGGGCCAGGTTGAGCGGGATCCTGCGTTCGAAGCGTTCGCTCAGCTCGTCGGGGTTGACGCCGAAGGTGAAGCGCGGCGAGGTGAGATCGCCGCGGCTGTGGCTGACCAGCAGGTGCAGCTGCTGCGGCAGCAGGCGCGCGATCTCCAGCTTGACGCCGGGCAGGTCGCGCACGATCAACGGCAGCTTCTTGTCGCCGGACAGCGCCAGCAGCGAGCCGCGGCTCATGATGGCCAGCTCGGGGGCGAAGGCCTTGAGCTGCAGCACTTCGACGCGCTCGTTGCCCAGCTGGTAGCCGCCGGGCGTCTTCAGGCCCTTGGCCACGCGCACGTAGAGGTAGCGCCCGCCGAGGGCCTGGGGCATGCGGAAGGCGCTGGAGTCGTCCACCTCGCGTTCACCGGGGATGGCCTCCAGCTTCATGCGCGCGGCGCGCTTGAGCACGGCCTCCGTCACTTCCTGCGGGTCGCTCCAGGCGTAGGGGTCCTGGCCGCCCTCCTTGCCGGAGACCGGCAGCAACCAGGCCGAGACCACGCGCGCCAGCTCGCGCTCGTGCACCGGCATGCTGGCGGCCACGCGCAGCACGTGCTCGGGGTCGCCGGCATCGCTGGTCACCACGTCGGCACCGACCTCGCTGATGGCCAGGCTGTAGAGGCCGGGCACCTCGACCGAGCGCTTGATGTCGGCCTCGGTCGCGGGGCCGCCGCGCTTGGCGCCGACGCCGGCGGCGATGGTCAGGCGCATCGAGCGCGACTCGGCCGGGATGGGCAGCGGCTCGGACATCACGGTCGCGTTGAGCTTCAGCTCGTCGTAGCTGACGGTGAACTTGCGGCCGGCATCGGCGCGGATGCCCAGCAGGCCGCCGCTGCCGCCTTCGCCGTCCTCCAGCCGGAGATGCGACTCCAGCGCGGCGGTGTCCACCGGATGGCTGAAGCGCAGCTGGAAG
>SCTQ01000250.1 GCA_004322345.1 Aquabacterium sp.
CGATCATCCAGCCGATGTTGCTGATCCAGTTGACCGATTTGCTCGTGCCCACCCGGGTGACCTGGAAGTCGCCGACGTCATTGAAGTCGCCGTCGTTGTTGCCGTCGTAGGGGCCGCCCGTGGTCATCGTCTGCACGACGATGTTGCCGCTGGCGCGCACATCACCCCAGCCGGTGTCCTTGCCCTCGTCCTTGATGGCGTAGAGGCTCTGCTGGGTCTTGTCGGCCAGGTCTGCCACGCCGAGGTAGCGGCCGGTGCCGGCGACGACCACGTCGTAGCTCTTGCCGTCGTTCGTCTTGACGACCATCGGCTCGACCCGCATGGTGATCGGTTGCGCAACCTTGGTGCTGCCAGACGTCACGACGAAGCTCGCCAGTTGCACGGCCTTGCCGCTGTACACGTAGGCCGAGCCGGTAGCGGTATCGATGGCACCGCCCGCATCCGCGAAGTTGAAGCGCCACAGGTTGCCGAGCAGGTCGCCGCCGTAGAAGCGGGTCGCCGTGTTGTCGGTTTCCTTCTCGATCCAGGCGTTGAGCTTGGTCAGGCCGGCAGGGTCGCTGATGGAGCCGAAGTTGCCCGCCGCCTGCGTCGTGGTCGAGTTGCCGCCGGAGTCGACCGTGGTCACCGTCGCCACCGCCGTGACTTCGCTCAGCTTGACGCCGGTGTAGGCATCGACGACGTAGACGTGGCCCTTGCCGTCGGCATTGCCGTCCACGTTGTTGTAGCCCGAGGCGAAGACCACCACCCAGCGCTTGTTGATCTTGGTGATCACCGGGTTGCCGAAGGTGTAGCCCAGGTTGGCGAAGCCGGGGGTGGTATTGCTGATCTCCCACAGCGCCTTCGGGTTCACCGGGTCGGTCACGTCGAGCGCGTAGTAGGCCCGGCCGCCGCCAGCCAGGCCGCCGACGACGATGGTGCGCCACTTGTTGGCGGCGTAGATGTCGCCGAAGTTCGGCGCGCCGTCGACCATGTAGATGTGCTTGGTGCCATAACCGGTGTCGGCCAGGCGGTACATGTTGGCCATCACGGCCTGGGGCACGTAGGCCCACATCTCGGTGCCGCCATCGGAGGTGTCCGCGGAAAAGGCGTGCAGCATGCCGTCGTTGGCCGCGGCATAAGTCATCGGCTTGCGACTTGCATTGTCGGACTTGAAGGTCGCGTAGCCCTCGTCCTCGTAGACGAAGGGCGGCGCGGCGACGGAGACCGGCGCGCCACCGATGATGTCGCCCAGCTTGGCCACCCGCGTGCGGTAGACGCCGGTGCTCTCGTAGGTGCTCGTGCCACGCAGCCAGTTGACCAGGTTCGTGCCGTTGTTGGCGATGGTCAGGTTGGCCGCCGTCATGTTCGCGCACTGGTCGGGAATCACGATGTTGCTGCTGCTGCAGAAGTTCGAGAAGTAGCCGCCCAGGCCGTCAGACGTCAGGTTGGCGTACGTGAAGCTCTTCATCTTGCTGGTGGCAGTCGAACTGGCGCTGGCGTAGTAGATGTTGCGCTGGTCCGGGTTCATCGCGTTGAGCTTGGTCTGAGCGGACCAGGAGGCCCCGGCAGCGGCTTCGCCGGTCTTCGGATCCACCAGGTAGGCCTTCACGTCGCCGACCCAGCTGACGGTGCGGTACTCGGCCTTGAACTTGTAGTTGTTGACGCCGTCCAGCAGCTGGGTCGCGCTGGTCGCGGAGGCCGAACCGGCAGCCGACTGCGACTGCACCTCGCTCAACGCACCCTTGATCGCTTGGCTCAGCTGGCTGGCGTTGAGGGCGGAGAAATAGGAGCCGCGTCCGTTGACAGCCGCGTGCCAGAGGTCGTCGATGGCAGTGGCCTCATCGGCGGTCGGGACGGGCCAATCGACGGTGCCGGCTGCGAGTGCGGCCTTGTTGGCGTCGTTGTAGACCAGCGTCCCGGGCACGCCCAGGCCGATGGTGTAGGTCTTCATGTGCTGCTGTTTGTTGAGCACGTCGTCCGACGTGAAATTGCTGCAGACGTTTTCGCCGGAGGACTTGGACGTGCAGTTGCTCAGTGAATCGTCGCGCAGGTCGGTGACGTAGTAGTACTCGGCCACGTCGGCCAGGGAGTTGGTGGAGCCGCCCGGGTAGGTCGTCACCTTGGTCGACGAAGTCTTGGTGATGTTGTCGATCACGGTGGAGTAGGTGACCGTCCCGTTGGTCGTCACGGCCGTGCCGGCGGTTTCCGTGTTGGCCGGCTGCGTGGTCACGCAGGAGCTGGTGGAGGTCGAGCCGGCGGGATAGGTCGGCGGCGTCGGGTCGGAGCCGGTGGTCACCAGGTTGGCCGCGCCGACGTTGGCCCAGGATCCCCAGGTGGTGCTGCCGTAGGTCTCGGCTGCCGCCGTGCCGTCCGTGGTGACCTGGGTGCCGGTATAGGTACCGGTGCGCTCCTGCCCCTGTATGGAGTTCTGGTAGACGTAGGTGTTGGCGGTCTGGGTGGTGATGGTGTACTTCTTGCGGCCACCGGTGCAGCCCGTCGTCACGCCGCCGGAATAGGTCACCTTGGTCCAGGGCGTGCGGATCGTCTTGGGCGTGGTGGCGTCGCGGGTCTGCTTGTCCGAGTAGCTGCTGGTCGTGGTCACCACCGTCTTCTGGCCGTCCTGCATCGGCCGGATCTCGGTGGCAGACGAATCCTGCTGGCCGACCAGGGTCGTGTTGTCCAACATGAAGGGGCCGTAGTTGGTCGTCGCGTCCCCGTCGGTCTTCTCCAGGCCGGTGTTCCAGTAGCCGTCGGTCGACAGGATGGAGTAGTTGCGCTGGCAGGAATACTGCATGGGGTCGTAGTCCTGGCCGGACACCTTGTAGGCGTAGTAGCGGCCGGCCTTCGAGATCGCGCCACGCAGCGGCGTGGAGCTGCTGCCCGTCGTCGTATAGAGCTTGTTGAAGAAGCTCACCTTCTGCGTGCTGTCGTAGTCCTTCACGTGCAGGAACTTGTTGCCGTCCACCGCCGTGCGGTCGCTGATGGTGGTGAAGCCGACGCGGTAGCTGCTGCTCAGGCCCTGGAAGGCCGAGCCGGCCGCCCAGCGCATCGTCAGGCGGCGCGTGCGGTAGTAGGAATACCAGTTCGCGTAGTTCTTCTGGGTCGTCGCGGCCGAGGAGGTGCCGACGATCGTGCGCGTGAACTTGGCGTTGCCGCTGCGGTCGCCGGGGATGCTGGTGAGGCACTCCTGGGCGAAGGTGTTGTTGACGTAGTTGGTCGCCGTGTACTGCCAGTTGAGCTTGGGCTCGGTGCCCTCGTAGACGTAGTAGTCGCTGTTGCCGCTGGTGATGTTCACCATGTTGGTGATCGTCCAAGCGGCCAGCGTGCCGGTGCCGTAGGCGTAGTCGACGCTCATGACCAGCGTCCACTTGCCGCTGGAGGTGTTGGTCCAGCTGGTGACCGTGCCGACCATCTGCACGTTGGTGTCGGACGAGCTGGTGAGCTGCAGGCGCTGCCCAACGGTGTAGAACGAGCTGGCCGACCCGCTGGTCGTGCTGATGACGAAGCTCTTCGAGCCGGTGCTGACAGCCACCGAGGTCGTGCTGCTGCGCGAGGTGCCGCCGGTGGACCGGATGTAGCCGTCGTCCCAGGCACCCGTCATGGTGGCATTGGGATAGAGCGTGCCGTCCGCGCGGATCGGGGGGTCATAGGTCTGGGCCGGATCGAAGCCCACGCCGTTGCAATGCCACGAGTAGTAGCCGTAGCGGCTGTTGTCGTTCATGTCGTCCGGCATCGCGCCCGAGGCCATGGAGCCCGAGTCGTCGAGGATGAACAGGACGTTCGGCTTGGCCACCGCCTTCGCATTCGCCTTGTTGATCAGCGGCTCGTTGGCGATGTCCGTGGACAGGGCCCAGGCTCCGCCCGCGGGCAGGAGCGTGGCCAGCGCCAGCGCCAGGGTGCGGGCGACGCGCGTCGCGTGGAGGTGATCGATGCCGTTGCTCATGGCTAGTCTCCTGTATGGACGTACTGCTCGTGCAGGTCAGCCGTGGGTCAGAAGTGGACGATGGTCTCGGTGAAGCTGGAGGTGCTTCGGGCGCCGATCACGCGGACGATGATCCGGTAGTAGGCGCTGGCAGACGTGGTGATGGACGAGGGATCCTTCAGGCGCGAGGTGTCGGTGTAGCTGAGCTCGCCGCGCTTGCTGGAGTCCTGGGAAGCGGAGGTGCCGGTCTCCACCGTCTTGGCGGTGGCGCAGGTGTTGCCGCTGGCGTCGGTCGCGCCCTCGGTCGAGCACAGCCGGATGATGATGAACTGCGCCTTCTTGTCTTCGAGGCCCTTGAGCCCCTTGCTGGAGTCGGTGACCTTGATCTCGGCCGGGTACAGGGTGCACACGCCCTTGGAGTAGGACTTGCAGTTGTCGCCGTCCCAGTCGACCAGCGCGCGCGTCTCCGATTCCGAGCTGCGGCCGGTGGGGTCCAGCCCGGAGACGTAGGCGGCGTAGTAGCCCGTGCCCTTTGTGGCCGATGTGTTGAGCAGCGCGCTGTTCGTCTTCAGCCAGACGATGGCCTGCTGCGTCACCTGGTCCGCGGCGGCCGTGGCCTCCTGCTTGAACCCCAGGTTGCCGAGGACCACCGTGCCGGTGTCCACCGAGCGCACCAGCGCGATGGCCGCCATCGACAGCGCCAGCAGCGCGATGAGCGCGAACAGCAGCGACACGCCGCGGCGGCGCCCCTTGAGCTTCACGATGAACGTTGCCGGTTTCATGGATGGGGCCTTCCTAGGACTACGAGTTCCACAGCACGTTGCGCAGGGGAATGACCGTCTCGAACATGCGGTAGCGGAAGTGCTTCCAGTCGTCCTGCGTGTCCACCTTGAGGTCGATGCACTGGCTGTCTCCGCAGGTGGTGGCGCCCGTGACGGCAGCGTCCTTGCCGACGTTCCAGGAGATGGGCCCGGTGGTCACCTCTTCCTTCTGGAACTCGGCGCTGCGGGTGACCACGGCCAGGCGGATGGACATCACGGTGGCCCATTCGGATGCGTTGGCCGGCGTCGTGGTGGTGAACTTGTCCACCTTGCCGTCGCCGTCGCTGTCCTGGCCGTAGAAGGCCTGCAGGTTGACGACGGAGGGATAGAGGTCCTGCTGCGTGGTCTTCCCGGTGGCCGTAGACAGGGTTCCCGACTGCAGCATCTGGCCGCTGCTGATGGAATAGGTGCGGTAGACCATGCTGCCCATGTCCACCACGTAGGCGTCGGTATCGAAGCCACTGCTGGGGATGACGCCCGACGAAACGGCCGCATGCGGGATGTTGGTGCCGGAGATCTTCTCCTCGGCGGTGCCGCTCGCGTTGTCCGTGACGGTCAGCAGCGAGCAGTGCAGCGTGGAGTCGTGCAGCTTGGGAATCGCGATCAGCACGTCGCCGGCGTTGATGTCCATCGCGCCGCTGACGGTGAAGTGAGAGTCCGTCGCGCCGTGCGCGGCCGCCAGCTTGATCGGCATCGAGGCACCGGTGTGGTTGCTCATCAGCACGGAGATGGTGTCGGGACCGCCTTTGTCGCCTTCGGTGATGACCACCGGCGCCAGCAGGAAGTTCTTGTCGGAGTCCGCGCCGTACTGCACGGTGCAGCCCATCGCGCCGGGGTTGGAGACCACGCCGTAGCCCGCCATCTGCAGGTCGCGCTGGAAGGTGTAGAGCGCCAGCGCGCCGCTGACCTGGGCGTCGTTGCCGCTGGTGGCCGTGCGCTTCTGGCCTTCGGCCATCGCCAGCACCTGGGCGATGACGACGGTGGTCAGCATGGCCAGCAGCACGCCGACCATCAGCTCGACCAAGGTGAAGCCGCGCTGGGCGAAGCGGGGCGCGGGCCGCCGCGCGCGTTGGGCAGACATGGCGTACCTCATCAGTTCCCCGCGCCGATCATGTTGGTGTAGGTGCGGTAGGTGTGGTCACCGCTGCCGTCCGGGGGCGTCCACGTGAGCGTGACGTTGACCTCGGTCTGGTTCTGGATCTCGATGGCACCCACGCCCTTGGGCAGGCTCTGGGCGACCTTGTTCAGCCACTCCTTGCAGCGCGTGACGCCGGCACAGTTCGCGGTCTGGTAGTTGGACACGTTGTTCATGTCCGACCACATGGTCCCGATGATCTCGTTGGCCAGGAAGGCGGCGTCGGCACGCGTCTTGGCCGCCGTCTCGGCCTGGGTCAGCGAGGCCTGCAGGCCCACCAGCGCGAGCACGCCGATGGTGAAGATGAGCACGCTGACCATGACTTCGATCAGCATGAAGCCGCGCCGGGCGGCGCGCAGGGGAAGGCGGGGCTTGCGCATGGCGGCTCTCCTCGCGTCAGGTGGGGGACGTGGTGCAGCGGCGGGGGTCGCTGCCCTTCATGTCGAGCTTGGGATCGCACATGCGCACCGAGCCCGTCGCGGAGACCTCGACCTGCAGGCTGCGGCAGTCGCTGCAGTTGGGCATCGAGATGCTGATGATGCGGATGCCGTCGGCGTTGGTCATCTGGCCGAAGCCGTTGAAGGTCAGCGTATTGGCGGGGTTGCCGCCGTTGACGGCGCTGACGGTGACGCCGTCGCCGCCGACGCCGCCGGCGTGCGTGGAGACGATCATCGGCGCGGCCGTGTCGGAAGGATCGCTGCCGCACTTGCTGGCCGGCGAGCTGACGCTGACGACCCAGGAGGTGGCGGCGTTCGACAGCGCACAGCTGTTGTCCATCACCTTGGCGTCGTCCAGCGAGACCATGTAGAAGCTGATGCTGCGGTTGCGCCGCACGGCCTCGTTGCGCGCCACCTGCATGCCGTTCTGGATGGCCTCGGCCACGTTGCGCACGCGGATGTTCTGCATCCAGGTCCCGGCCATCGGCAGCACGGCCGCGAACAGGATGCCGATGACGACCAGCGTGAAGACGAACTCGATGAGGGTAAAGCCGCCGCGGCGGCCGGCGCGGGTCAGCATTCCGACCCCTTGAGCACCCAGCAGGTCTTGGCCACCGAGCTGCCCTTGAACGTCGTCGTGCGCTTGGTGCCCGTCTGGTCGACGGTGTAGACGTGGGAGCCGCCCGAGAGTCCGGCGGTCGAGGTGGCCGTCACGACGAACTTCTGGCCGCTGTCGGACGTCACGCAGGAGAAGGTGAAGCGCTGGGCCCCCGGGTTGAAGGCGTTCCAGCTGGCGGCGTTGGTCGCGCACGCGGTGCCGGCGGCGTCACCGTAGTTCTTGTTGTCCTGGTAGTACTGCTCCATCTTCACGCGGTAGTCGCCGAGGAAGGTGAAGGCCTCCTGGATCTGGCCGCGCCGGATGTAGTCGTTGTAGCTGGGCACCGCGATGGCCGCGAGGATGCCGATCAGCGCCACGACGATCATCAGTTCGATGAGCGTGAAGCCGCGCTTGACGAGGGAGTTCGACGTTGCAGATGCCATGGCTTGAATCTCT
This sequence comes from Aquabacterium sp., assembly GCA_004322345.1. Taxonomy (GTDB): domain Bacteria; phylum Pseudomonadota; class Gammaproteobacteria; order Burkholderiales; family Burkholderiaceae_C; genus Aquabacterium. The sequence goes on from SCTQ01000250.1 coordinate 7,349, forward strand.
TGGAACCCCGTTTTCTGGGGCTTGCGGAAAGATTCTAGGAATGGGGTATCTGCAGCAGTCGTGAATATTCCCGCCGCTTTTCGGCCCTTCTCCGGCCCTGGACGGTCGGCCCGCGGCCGCCGATGAGCGGCGAGCCCATCGTGCAAATGTCACGGGCGATTTTTCGAGCCCCGGCGGGGCAGCGAGGACGGGGCGGCGCTCAGGCCGCGAAGCGGGCGAAGCTCTCGTCCAGCCGGTCGACCCACTTCACCTTCTGGCTGCGCTCGGCGAAGCTGGCCTCGAAGCTGTTGCGCGCCAGCGTGTAGGCCGCAGCGGCGTCCAGCGGCAGCGAGGCGAAGGTCTCGGCGAAGTTCTGGTTCATGTAGCCGCCGAAATAGGCCGGGTCGTCGGAGTTGACGGTGGCCTTCAACCCGGCGTCCAGCAACTGCGCCAGGTTGTGCTGCTGCATCTGGGGGAACACGCAGAGCTTGATGTTGGACAGCGGGCAGACGGTCAGCGCGATGCCCTCGCGCGCCAGGCGCTGCACCAGGGTCGGATCCTCCACGCAGCGCACGCCGTGGTCGATGCGCTCGACCTTCAGCACGTCCAGCGCGTTCCAGATGTAGGCCGGCGGGCCCTCCTCGCCCGCATGCGCGACCAGGCGCAGGCCCAGGTCGCGGCAGCGCGCGAAGACGCGGGCGAACTTCTCCGGCGGATGGCCGCGTTCGCTGGAGTCCAGGCCCACGCCGATGAAGCGGTCCTGGAAGGGCAGCGCCTCCTCCAGCGTGGCGAAGGCTTCCTCCTCGCTGAGGTGGCGCAGGAAGCACAGGATCAGCGAGGCGCTGACACCCAGTTCGGACTGCGCACGGTCCACCGCGCGGGACAGGCCGTCGATCACCGTCTTGAAAGGCACGCCGCGCGCGGTGTGGGTCTGCGGGTCGAAGAAGATCTCGGCATGCAGCACGTTGTCGGCCGCGGCCTTCTGCAGGTAGGCCCAGGCCATGTCCTCGAAGTCCTGCTCGTGCAGCAGCACCGAGGCGCCGGCGTAGTAGATGTCGAGGAAGCTCTGCAGGTCGGTGAAGGCGTAGGCCGCACGCAGGGCCTCCACGCTGGGATAGGGCAATGCAACCCGGTTGCGCTGGGCGAGCTGGAAGATCAGCTCGGGCTCCAGCGAGCCTTCGATGTGGATGTGCAGCTCGGCCTTGGGCATGGCGGCCACCAGGGCGCCCAGGCGGTCGGCGGGGATGCGGTGGATGTCGGCGGGCAGGGAGGACATGGGGGCTCCGGAGTTCTTCATGATCCTGATCGACTCTAACAAGTCGCGTGCCGGCAGGCATGCCGCGCGGGCTTCAGCAGGTGCCGAAACGCACGCCCGTGCGGCGCAGCCAGCGGCGATAGGCCATGGTGGCGAGGTCGGCCGCACCGTGCACCTCCAGTGCCGACGCGGCCTCGCTCAGCGGCAGCAGCCTGGGCCGTTGCGACTCGAGCACCGGCTTGTCCTGTCCGAAGATGGCGTCCTGGAAGGCGCGCAAGTCCGCATCGCCGGACACACCGTCGGCCGTGGCCTGGACGAACCACACGCGCGAGTGCTCGGGCGTCATCGGGCAGACGAAGAGCGCGATGGCCTCGCGATGGCCGGCCTGCGCGTCGGGCGCCTTGTGCAGCACCGCCGTGTAGGGCGCGATCACGCTGTAGTCGTAGCTGACCCAGGAGCCCTCGGTGGACAGCCGGTTGCTGCGCGGCTGCCAGGCGCGGCAGCCGGTGACGTGCACGCCGGCGGCGTCCTCCCGCGCTTGGCAGGGCGGCGTCTCGGTGACGCCGGCCTCGCCCAGCCAGCCGTCGTGCACGAAGGGGAAATGGGCCTGGTCGAGGAAGTTCTCGACGATGCGCGGCGCGCTCGTGGCGACGTCGTACGGGCCGCACAGCACCTGGCGCAGGCGCGTGTCGGCGGCCGCGGCGAAATCGGGCAGCGCCGCGCTGCCGGCCTGCAGGCGCGCCCAGACCAGGCCGTGGGCCTCGCAGGCCTCGACGCTGCGCGCCGCATGCGATGCGGGCGGCTCGAAGCCGGGCTGGGCCGGCATGCGGCTGCAACGGCCGCTGCCCTCGAACTGCCAGCCGTGGTACGGGCAGGCGAGCCGCCCGTCCTGCACGCTGCCCAGCGACAGGCGAGCGCCACGATGCGGGCAGCGGTCGACGAAGACGCGCGCACGGCCCTGGTCGTCGCGCCAGGCGACGAGGTCCTCGCCCAGCAGCGTCACGGCCCGCGGCCCCCGCTCCAGCTCGGCGGCGGCCGCCACCGGGTGCCAGAGCGTGGCCTCCACGCAATGGGATGTGTCCATGCTGTCTCGAATGAAGAAGACCGCCGGCCGGGTCGCCCCGGCGCGGCGGTCTGCGGCCTGCGGGTAGTCGGCTTACTTGCCGGACGGCACCGAGCCTTCGACACCCTTCACGTAGAAGTTGATGCCCAGCAGGAACTTGTCGTCGGCCACCTTGCCGGCAGGCAGCACTTCCTTGCCGTCCTGGCCCAGGACCGGGCCCTTCCAGATGGAGAAGCTACCCGCCTTCAGGCCGGCCTTGACCTCGTCGACCTTCTTCTTGGTTTCGGCGCTCACCTTGGGCGAAAGGGAGACCAGGTCGATCGCGCCCTCCTTGACGCCCCACCAGGATTGCGTGCCGCCCTTCCACTTGCCATCCAGCGCCTCGCCGGTGGCCTTCGTGTAGTACGGGCCCCAGTTGATGACGGCCGAGGCCAGGTGGGCGTTGGGGCCGAACTTGCTCATGTCCGAGTCCCAGCCGAAGGCGTACTTGCCGGCTTTCTCCGCCGTCTGCAGCACGGCCGAGGAGTCGGTGTTCTGGAACAGCACGTCGGCGCCCTGGTTGATCAGGGCTTGCGCGCCTTCGGTCTCCTTGGGCGGATCGAACCAGCCGTTGACCCACACGACCTTGGTCGTGATCTTCGGGTTCACGCTCTGCGCGCCCAGGGTGAAGGAGTTGATGTTGCGGATCACCTCGGGGATGGGGATGGAGCCGACCACGCCCAGCACGTTGCTCTTGGTCATGCTGCCCGCCACCACGCCGGCCAGGTAGGCGCCCTCGTAGGTGCGGGAGTCATACGTGCGCATGTTGGGCGCCGTCTTGAAGCCGGTGCCGTGCTCGAACTTGACGTTCTTCACGCTCTTGGCGACCTTGAGCATGGGCTCCATGTAGCCGAAGGTGGTGCCGAAGATCAGGGTGTTGCCCTGGCCGATCAGATCGCGGAACACACGCTCGGCGTCCGGGCCCTCGGGGATCTTTTCGACGAAGGTGGTCTTCACCTTGTCGCCGAACTTGGCTTCCACCGCCTTGCGGCCCTGGTCGTGCGCATAGGTCCAGCCCGCGTCGCCGACCGGGCCGATGTAGACGAAGGCGACCTTCAGCGACTCCGCCGCGACGGCCGTCGTTGCCAGCCCTGCCGCGGAAGCCGCCAGCAGCGAGGCCACGGCAAGCTTGATCAGGGAACGTTTGGTTTGCTGTGTCATGTCGTCTCCAAGGGAAATGAGGGAGGTCGAGCGGAGGGAAGCCGCATGGAACCGGCCGGCCCCATGCGACGCAAAAATTATGCTCAGGTCCGGTGCATCAAGCTGAATCGGATGTGTCTTCGGCGCATCACCGCGCAGCAAATTCAGGAGCCGGGATGGAAGGGCTTGCCGATGGAGGCCGGCATGTTGACCCGGATCCAGGTCGGGTTGCGCGAGATCAGCACCAGCACGACGATGGTCGCCACGTAGGGCAGCATGGTCAGGAACTGGCTGGGGATCTGCACGCCCTGCCCCTGCAGCTGGAACTGCAGCATCGTCACGCCGCCGAAGAGATAGGCACCCAGCAGCACGCGCAGCGGCCGCCAGGTGGCGAAGGTGGTGAGCGCCAGCGCGATCCAGCCCTTGCCCGCCGTCATGCCCTCGACCCACAGCGGCGTGTAGACGAGCGACAGGTAGGCGCCCGCCAGCCCGCACAGCGCGCCGCCGGCCATCACCGCGGCCATGCGGATGCCGCGCACCGGGTAGCCGAGCGCATGCGCGGACTCGGGTGACTCGCCCACCGCACGCAGCACGAGGCCGGCGCGCGAGCGGTAGAGGAACCACGTGAGCCCGATGGCCAGCGCGATGGCGACATAGGCCATCGGATGCTGCTTGAACAGCGCCGGGCCCAGCAGCGGGATGTCGGCCAGGCCAGGGATCTCGAAGCGCGGGCGCTCGTGCAGCTTCTCCTGCGTGTACGGCAGCCCGACGAAGGCCGCCAGCCCGGCGCCGAAGAGGCTGAGCGCCAGCCCGGTGGCGTACTGGTTGGTGTTGAGCCAGATCACCAGCACGCCGAAAGCCGCCGCGAGCAGGGCGCCCGCGGCAGCACCTGCGGCGAAGCCCAGCGAGTCGCTGCCCGTGTGCACGCAGGTGGCGTACCCGGCGATGGCGGCCACCAGCATCATGCCCTCGGCGCCGAGGTTGACGATGCCCGAGCGCTCGTTGACCAGGAGGCCGAGCGAGGCCATGCCCAGCACCGTGCCGGCGTTGATGGTCGCCGCGACGAGCAGGGAGATTTCCTGAATCTGCATCTGCGCCCCCTGCCCTTATTTCTTCAGCCCGCTGCCGAAGCGCACGCGGTAGTTGATGAGCGTGTCGCAGGCCAGCAGCGTGAACAGCAGCAGGCCCTGGAACACGCCGGTCATCGCCTTGGGCAGGCCCATGCGCGACTGCGCCAGTTCGCCGCCGATGTAGAACAGGCTCATCAGCAGCGCCGAGAACACGATGCCCACCGGATGCAGCCGCCCGACGAAGGCGACGATGATGGCCGCGAAGCCATAGCCGGCCGGCACGTAGGGGGTGAGTTGCCCCATCGGGCCCGCGGCCTCCAGCGCGCCGGCCAGGCCCGCGGTGCCGCCTGAGACCAGCAGTGCCGTCCACAGCGCCGTGCGCGACGAGAAACCGGCATAGCGCGCCGCCGCCGGGGCCAAGCCCCCCACCTGGAGCTGGAAGCCGCCGTAGATGCGGAACAGGAACATCCACAGCAGCCCGACGCCGGCCAGCGCGATCACCGCACCCAGGTGCACGCGCAGCCCTTCGAACAGCAGCGGGATCGCGGTGGGCGAGGCGAAGGTCACCGTCTGCGGGAAGTTGTAGCCGTTGGGGTCCTTCCAGGGCCCGTAGACCAGGTAGCCCAGCAGCTGCTCGGCCACGTAGACCAGCATCAGGCTGACCAGGATCTCGCTGGCGTGGAAGCGGTCGCGCAGGAAGGCGACGATGGCCGCCCAGGCCATGCCGCCGAGCACGCCGGCGGCCAGGATGGCGATGACGACCGTGCGGCTGGTCTCCTCCGTCGCGTGCATCGCGATGCCGCCACCGGCGACCGCACCCAGGATGTACTGCCCCTCGGCGCCGATGTTCCACAGGTTGGAGCGGAAGCACACCGCCAGCCCCAGCGCGATGAGGATCAGCGGCGTGGCCTTCACCGCCAGCTCGGAGACCGAGTAGGTCGTCTTCAGCGGCTCGATGAAGAAGACCTGCAACCCCTGCAGCGGGCTCTTGCCCAGCACGGTGAACAGGCCCAGGCCGATGACGACGGTGAGCGCCAGCGCGATCAGCGGCGAGACGTAGCTCAGCAGCTTCGACGGCTGCGGACGGGCCTCAAGCTTGAGCATCGGCGGTCTCCTTCGGACCCGAGCCCGCCGAGGCATCCCACAGCCCGCTCATCCACGCGCCGATGCGCTCGATGGTGGCCTCCCGGGTGGCGATGCTGGGGCTCAGCCGCCCCTGCGCGATCACCACCATGCGATCACAGATCTCGAACAACTCTTCCAGCTCCTCGCTCACCACCAGCACGGCGCAGCCCTCGTCGCGCAGCTTCAGCAGCGCGCCGCGGATCTGCGCGGCAGCGCCCACGTCCACGCCCCAGGTCGGCTGGGAGACGATGAGCACCTTGGGCCGGGCCTCGATCTCGCGGCCGACGATGTATTTCTGCAGGTTGCCGCCGGACAGGCTGCGCGCCGCGGCCTGCGGCCCGCCGGCCTTCACGTTGAAGCGGGTGATGAGGCCCGCGGCCTGCTCGGTCAGCCGCTTGCGGTCGATCCAGCCCATGGCGCCCACCGCCTCGCGGCGCGTGAGCATGGTGTTGTCGGACAGCGGCAGCGAGGGCACGGCACCGCGGCCCAGGCGTTCCTCCGGCACGAAGTGCAGGCCGGCATCGCGCCGCGCGCGCGGCGAGGCGCGCGCGATGTCCTTGCCGAAGAGCTGCACCGAGCCGGCCGGCGCACGGGGATCCTCGCCGGACAGCGCGGCCATCAGCTCCTGCTGGCCGTTGCCGGACACGCCCGCGATGCCCAGCACCTCGCCGGCGCGCAACTGCAGGGCCATGCCGTCGAGCGTCACGCCGAACTGATCCAGCTTGGCCAGCCGCAGGCCCTTCACTTCCAGCGCGACGGCGCCGGGCGTGCGCTCCTCGTGATGCAGCTCGGGCGGCTCGGAGCCGATCATCAGGCGCGACAGGCTGGCGTTGGTCTCATTGCGAGGATCGACCTCGCCGGTCACCTTGCCGCCGCGCAGCACGGTGCAGTGGTGGCACAGCGCGCGGATCTCGTCGAGCTTGTGGCTGATGTAGAGGATGGAACAGCCCTCGGCGGCCAGCTTGCGCAGGGTGACGAAGAGCTTCTCCACGGCCTGCGGCGTGAGCACCGACGTGGGCTCGTCGAGGATCAGCAGCTGCGGGTTGGTCAGCAGCGCGCGCACGATCTCCACGCGCTGGCGCTCGCCCACCGACAGCGTGTGCACCGGGCGCAGCGGGTCGACCTCCAGGCCGTAGTCGGCCGAGACCTTGCGGATGCGCTCGATCACGCTGGACAGCGGCTCGCCCTTGGCCAGGCCCAGCCAGACGTTCTCCGCCGCGGTCAGGGTGTCGAACAGCGAGAAGTGCTGGAACACCATGCTGATGCCCAGCGCGCGCGCCTCCTGCGGGTTGCGGATGACCACCTCGCGGCCGTTGAACAGCACCTGGCCGGCGTCCGGGCGCACGGCGCCGTAGATGATCTTCATCAGCGTGGACTTGCCGGCACCGTTCTCGCCGAGCACGGCGTGGATCTCGCCGGGTGCGACCTTCAGGCTGACGGCGTCGTTGGCGCGGACGGTGGGGTACTGCTTGGTGATGTCGACAAGCTGCAGTCGGGGGGCGGTCAAGGTCGGCCTCGGCGGGTGCTCGTGCAATGGTTGTTGTTCAGCTCGGGTTCAGGCGGCGCGGCGGAAACGGCGGTTGCCGGCCACGAAGGCGGCCTGCAAGTTTCGCTCGTCGCCCAGCGTCAGCCAGGCGAACACTCTCTCGTGCAGTTCCCGTGCCACCTGGTCGCGATGCGTGGACACCGGGCCCACCGCCCAGTCCCAGACCGTGAAGTCGGCCATGAAGCCCGGCTCCAGCCGGCCGACCTCGCTGCCCAGTCCGAGGTGGCGTGCGGCGCCCCAGGTGGCCGCGTACAACGCCTTCCAGGCCGACAGCCGCGTGCCCTGCATGGCCTGCACCTTGTAGGCGTCGGCCAGGGTGCGCAGCATCGACAGGCTGGTGCCGCCGCCGACGTCCGACGCGACGCTGACCTTCACGCCCTGGGCCTCGGCGCCGGCCCAGTCGAACAGGCCGCTGCCGAGGAAGAGGTTGGACGAGGGGCTGTGCGCGATCTGCGCGCCGGTGTCGCGCAGCAGCGCGCGGTCGGTGTCGTCCAGCCAGATGCCGTGGGCCAGCACGGCGCGCTCGTTGAGCAGGCCGGCGCTGCCGTAGACGTCCAGGTAGCTGCGCGCCTCGGGGAAGAGCTCGGCCACCCAGCGCACCTCGTCGCGGTTCTCGGCGACGTGGGTGTGCATGTAGAGGCCCGGGAAGCGCCGCATCAGCCCGCCGGCCATCTTCAGCTGCTGCGGCGTGCTGCAGGGCGCGAAGCGCACGGTGACGGCGAAGGACTGGCGGCCGTGGCCGTGCCATTTCTCGATCAGCTCGATGCAGTCGCGCTCGGCCTGCACGACGTCGTCGCGCAGGCCGTCGGGCGCGTGGCGGTCCATCAGCACCTTGCCGGTGACCATCCTCATGCCGCGCGCGTCGGACTCGGCGAACAGCGCGTCGGCCGACACCTTGTGCACGGTGGGGAAGACCACGGCGCTGGTCGTGCCGTGGGCCAGCAGCGCATCGACGAAGCGCATGGCGCCCTCGGCCGCGACCTGCGGGTCGGCGTAGCGCGTCTCGGCCGGGAAGGTGTAGGTGTTGAGCCAGTCCAGCAGCTCGGTGCCGTAGCTGGCGATGACGTCCAGCTGCGGGCAGTGGACGTGGGTGTCGATGAACCCGGGCAGCACCAGGCTGCCGCTGCGGTCGACCTTCAGCCAGTCGTCGCCCGGCGGCTGCGCACCGGGCACGGCGCCGTGGATGCGGCCGCCCTCGACCAGCAGCCAGTGGTCGGGGCGCCAGCGCACGCCCGGGGCGGAAGCAGGCGGCGCGAAGCCGGGATCGGCATCGAAGTCCAGCAGGTCGGCGCGCAGCGCCAGGCGAGCGGGCGTGGCCACGGCATCGGGCCAGGCCGGCAGGGAAGCGGGAGTCGGAATGCTCATGTGCGTGCAGTAGAGCAAACATCCTGCCCGACCACGAGCGGTGCACGGCCACGTGGGAACCCGGTTCACCTTTGGCGATGCTTGGTCTAGGGTCCCCTCAGTCCTGCTATCGTGTCCCGGCGGCATGGGAAATGCGAGCGTGCAGCGCTCCATCCCGTCCGCCCGTTTCCCCCAGGAGCAGTCATGTCCCCCGCCGCGCCCTCCGCCGGCTCCACGCGCCCCGTGCGCTTCGTCCACCGCGGCCAGATTGCCGAGGTCGACGGGCCGAGCCCCACCACCACCGTGCTGCAATGGCTGCGCGAACACGCGCGGTGCACCGGCACCAAGGAAGGCTGCGCCGAAGGCGACTGCGGCGCCTGCACCGTGATCGTGGCCGAGCCCGCGCCCGCGGGCAGTGTCGCGGCGGGCAGCGCCGGATCCGGCTCGGCCGTCGTGGACGGCCTGCTGCTGCGCACGGTCAACGCCTGCATCCAGTTCCTGCCCACGCTGGACGGCCGGGCGCTGCTGACCGTGGAGGACCTGCGGGGCATCGCCGGCGGGCATCTGCATCCGGCCCAGCAGGCCCTGGTGCAGTGCCACGGCTCGCAATGCGGCTTCTGCACGCCGGGCTTCGCGATGTCCCTGGCCTGCGCCTACGAGCACCACGCCGCGGCGGGCACCCAGCCCACGCGCCCCGAGCTGGCCGACGCGCTGGCCGGCAACCTGTGCCGCTGCACCGGCTACCGGCCCATCCTGGATGCCGGCCAGCAGATGTTCGAGCTGCCCCCGGCACGCCTGGACACCGCCGCGCTGAAGGCCCAGCTGGAGAAGCTGGCCGCGGATCCACCGCTGACCTACGCCGCGGCCAACCCCGCCGTGGCCGGAGCCGATGGCCAGCCGCGCATCGACCGCTTCCACGCGCCGCGCAGCCTGGACCAGCTGGCCCTGCTGCGCGCAGCCCTGCCCAAGGCCCGGCTGCTGGCCGGCTCCACCGACATCGGCCTGTGGGTGACCAAGCAGTTCCGCGACCTGGGCGAGATCATCGACCTGACCCACGTCGCCGAGCTCAAGCACATCGGCGAACAGGGCGGCTCGCTGTGGATAGGCGCCGGCGCCTCGCTGGAGGACGCCTGGGCCGCCATCTGCCGCCAGGCGCCGGGCCTCAAGGAGCTGTGGCTGCGCTTCGCCTCGCCGCCCATCCGCCACGCCGGGACGCTGGGCGGCAACCTGGCCAACGGCTCGCCGATCGGCGACGGGCCGCCCGCGCTGATGGCGCTGGACGCCGTGCTGGTGCTGCGCCACGGCGGCAGCCGGCGCGAGTTGCCGCTGCGCGAGTTCTACCTGGACTACATGAAGAACCAGCTGGCCGAAGGCGAGTTCCTCGAAGCCGTTCGCGTTCCGCTGGCCCAGCCGCAGCACGTGCGCGGCTACAAGGTCTCCAAGCGCTACGACAGCGACATCTCCGCCGTCTGCGGCGCCTTCGCGCTGAGCCTGGACCAAGGCCAGGTCAGCGAGGCGCGGCTGGCCTTCGGCGGGCTGGCGGCCGTCGTCAAGCGCTCGGCTCTGGCCGAGGCCGCGATCGTCGGCCAGCCCTGGACCGAGGCCACGGTGCGAGCGGGCATGGCCGCGCTGGCGCAGGAGTTCAAGCCGCTGAGCGACATGCGATCGACGGCCGGCTACCGCCTGCGCGTCGCGCAGAACCTGCTGCAGCGCCTGTGGCTGGAGACCCGCGAACAATCGCCGCTGCCGGCGCCGCAGACCACGGTGTGGGACGCCGCGCGCGCCCTCGCACCCTGAGCCACACATCCACACGGCAGCTTCCTCGCCCCCGGAGGACCTCGACATGAACAAGGC
>SCTQ01000251.1 GCA_004322345.1 Aquabacterium sp.
GGTCCGTCAGCGGATGCGCCGGCTCCGCCGACTCCAGCACCTCGCGCCCCTGCTTGTCCACCACGCGCCGCAGCCGCGTCGGCGTGACCTGCGGGTCGTCGACGTAGCGCCTGGCGTAGACGTCGTCGCCGCGGGCCAGCGCGGCCAGCGCGTCGTTCACGTCGGCCACCTGCAGCTCGCCGTCGAAGACCGTGCCGTTGATGGGCGCGGCGATGGGAGCCCACTTGATGCGCTCGACGCGGGACTTGTGGGTGGACCAGCTGACTTCGGTCACCAGGTATGAGGACATGGAAGGATCTCCTGCCGGAAGCGCGGGCCGATCTGCCGGACCGCAGCGATGCCTGCGTACGTGTACTTGTACGCGTGCATCGTAGTACTCGGCAGCAAGCCTGCGAGGACTGAGGATTTCATCCCCCGGCCGCGGGCCTCGACGCGTGGCCGTCCCGGCCCGCGCTCCTCCTCCATTGGCATCGACCTTGCACCCGCCTGCTTCCGGCGATGTAGTAACTGATTAATTACCTGCATCTGCGCCCCGACTCCGGCATCGCGGGCCACGCGCTGGCGCGCCCTGGTGCACTCCTCCCTCCTCTTGTGCAAAGGAACTGAAATGTCCGCCCCATCAGCAACCCACTTGCACCCCGACGTCCAGGCCGTGCTGTCCAACCTGGATCCCGCGACGCGGGACCTGCCGGATGCACGCGTGCTGCCGCCGCAGGCCTATTGCTCCGACGCGTTCTTCGAGTTCGAACGGGAGGCGGTGTTCATGCATTCCTGGCTCTGCGTGGGGCGCGTCGAGCAGCTGCCGGCGGCGGGGGACTACATCGCCCTGACCGTGGCCGGCGAGTCCATCCTCGTCGTGCGCGACACCGGCGGCGGCGTGCGCGCGATGTCCGCGCTATGCAGGCACCGGGGACATCCGGTGGCGCAGAACTGCAGCGGCAACGCGAAGCGCTTCACCTGCCCGTACCACCGCTGGACCTACGACCTCGAAGGCCGCCTCGTCGGCGCGCCGCACATCGTGCGGCAGGTGCCGATCGAGACGCTGAAGCAGGAAGCCACCCTGCCGCCGGTGCGCTGCGAGGTCTGGCAGGGCTTCGTCTTCGTCAACTTCGACGACGGGGCGCCGCCTCTGGCGCCCACCCTGTCCAAGCTGGATCCCTACTTCGACGGCTATCCGATGCACGACATGGTGGCGGTGCTGCCCCGGCCGCAGGAGGCACCCGTGCCGTGGAACTGGAAGATCCTGCTGGAGAACTACATCGAGCCGTACCACACGGAGTTCGTGCATCCCGTGATCCACGACTTCGCACCGAGCACCGGCGTGGTCTTCGATCCCTGGCATCCGGACGACAACGCCATCAGCCGCGGCGTGCCTTTCCTGGCCGAGGGCGGCGGCTTGACGGAAGCAGGATGGGCCGCGCCGGCCAGCTTTCCCGTGATCCCGACGCTCAGCGACCGGCAGAAGCGCCAGGTGGCCTTCTGCCTGCTGCCGCCGACGATGAACCTGATCTTCACGCCGGACATGATCTGCTGGGGCGTGACGTATCCGGAGTCGGCGACCTCGCTGCGCGTGTCGGGCGGCCTGTTCACCCACGGCGGCTGGCTCGTGCCCCGCGCGACAGCCGAGCTGCCCGACTTCGACGAGCGGGCGGCCCGGCTGATGGAGGGGTCGCGCCAGCTGGGCGAGCAGGACACCGGCGTCAACGTGGCCATGCAGGCGGCCAAGCGCTCGCGCCACGCACCGCACGGGCGGCTGTGCTACCTGGAGGAGACCCTGAGCCAGTTCAACAAGTGGCTGTCCGCCAAGTACCGTGCGCAGGCGGCGCGCTCCGGCATCGGCTGAAGGCCCGGCGCGTCACCAGCCGGCGGCGCAGCCGTCCTTGCGCGGATCGGACCCCGCCGTCATGAGGCCCGTGCGGGCATCGACGTGGATCAGCTGCCCGCCACCTATGGGCTGCCCCGTGCGCACCACGCGGTGGCCGCGGGCGGCCAGGTCCTCGTCGATCACGGGCGCATAGCCCGACTCCAGGTCGAGCTCGCCGCCGAAGGCGAAGCTGCGCGGTGCGTCCAGCGCGGCTTGCGCGTCCAGGCCGCGGTCCAGCAGGTTGCTCAGCAGCGCGACGTGGCCGCTGGCCTGGTACTGGCCGCCCATCACGCCGAAGGGCCCCGCCAGCGCGCCATCCCTCGTCAGCAGGCCGGGAATGATGGTGTGCATCGGGCGCTTGCCCGCAGCGATGAGGTTGGGATGTCCCGGGTCCAGGCTGAAGCCGGCGCCGCGGTTGTGCAGCAGCACGCCGGACTGCGGCGCGGTGAGCGTGCTGCCGAAGGAGTGGAAGATGGAATTGATCAGCGACACGGCCAGGCCGTCGCGGTCCACCACGCAGAGGTAGACGGTGTCCTCGTGGGCGACGGCCGGCCACACGGTGGGCTGGTGCACGCCGTACAGGCTGATCGCGTCGCGGTGCCGTCGCGCCCAGGCATCGGACAGCAGGTGGTCCACCGGGACGTGCTCGTGCACCGGGTCGCAGAACAACGCGTCGCGGTGCAGGTAGGCCTGCTTGCCGACCTCCGCCAGCAGGTGGATGCGATCGGCCTCGGTCAGCGTGCTGCCCGGCCCCAGGTCGTAGCCTGAAAGCACGTTGAGCATCATCAGCACGCCCAGGCCCTGGCCGTTGGGCGGGCACTCCCAGACGCGATGGCCGCGGTAGTCGGTATGGATGGGGGTGACGTACTCGGGCTGCGTCGCCGCCAGGTCCGCCTCCGTCATCAGGCCGCCGTGGCCGCGCACGCAGCCCACGATGTCATCGGCTACCCAACCCTGGTAGAAGCCGGCGTGGCCATGCCGGGCGATGGCGCGCAGCGTCTGCGCCATCTGCGGCTGGCGGTGCACCGTTCCCGCGGCGGGCGCGCGCCCGCTGTCGAGGAAGAGCTTGGCGGTGACGGGGTCGCGCAGCAGGTGGGCATCGCGCGCCCAGTCGAAGGCCAC
>SCTQ01000252.1 GCA_004322345.1 Aquabacterium sp.
TTGCCCTCGGACCACACGCGGTTGACGGTGACGCTGCCGGTGCCGTCGGCGTACAGCAGGTCCAGGCCGTCGGAGACGTTGTGCTTGAACACGGTGTCCTCGAAGATCCAGTTGCCGCCGGTGCGGGCGGTGCCCAGACCGTCGCCGTAGCCGCCGACGCTCTGGCCCCAGCAGCCTGCGGGCGCATTGCCCGGGTAGGTCTCGGCGCAGCCGTTCCACTCGATGTTGACGCGGGAGAACTTGATCGTGCCTGAGTTGCTGCTGTTGACGCCGCGGCCTGCGAGGTCACCGTTCCAGCCCACCGAGCCGTTGCCCACGATCTTCACGTTGGTCAGCGTCCAGTTGGAGATGCCGCCCACCAGCATGCCCTGGCTGCCCAGGCCGTGCACGTTCACATCGTTGATCTGCACGTTGTCGGACTTGTTGGCGTAGATGCCGGTGCCCGCCCAGTCGCCGTAGGGGAAGGAACTGCGGTTGCAGGCCAGGCCGCCGGTGTGGTTCTCGGCGCAACCCACGTGGTCGGTGATCTCCAGGCACGAGACCTTCACGTTGTTGGCGTTGGCCAGGCTCAAGACCTGGGCCGCGCGCTCGGCACCCCACAGCTGGGGCGGCGCGGCGCAGCCGCTGTCGTAGCCCTGGCCGACGATGCGGGTCGGGCGTGCAGCATCCGGGCCGGAGGGCACGGGCAGCAGCACGCAATCCCAGGGGGCCGCCGAGTGGCAGGTGGAGTTGGTCGTCAGGCCGGGTGCGCCGTAGCCGATCTTGTATTGGCCGGTATGGATGACCAGCGTGTCACCGCCGGCGATGCGGGCGGTGCCGCCCGGGGGCAGCGCGACGAAGGGGCTGTTCCAGGCGCAGGGCTGGTTGGTGCCGGTGCCGGGGTAGGCCGCGTCGGCCTTGCCGGTGCACTTGTCGGCGGTGGCGCCGTCGGTGCGCACGTGATAGGTCGTGCCGTAGGTGGCGACCGGCACGTTGAAGGTCGCGATGGCCTCGCGGGCCTGCGACATCTTCACCGTGCAGGTGGTGGTGGTGCCCGTGCAAGCGCCGGACCAGCCGGCGAAGGTCGAGCCGCTTGCGGCTGCTGCCGTCAGCACGATGTTGCCCACGGAGGAGATGTAGGTCTCGCTGCAATCCGCGCCGCAGCTGATACCGGCGATGTCGCTGGTCACGGTGCCGCTGCCGGTGCCGGCCAGTTTCACGGTCAGCGCGTAATAGGTGGCGGTGGTGCTGGAGCCGGTGGTGGGGATGATGCGCACGCCGCCGCTGCCGCCGGGAACCACGCGTGCCGATGCGTCTTCCGTTCCCGAGGTGGAGGAGGAAGATTCTCCGCCACCGCCGCCGCCGCAACCTTGTAATGCGATGCCGAGAATCAAACTGAATGGAACCAGGAACTTATTCTTGATGCTGTTCATCTCAACGCTACTCAGGATGGCGGACACGTCGGAGGCAATGGTCACCGGCCGCGCTCATGTCCTTGTTAGGTTTGGAATCGTGTCGAGTGCCTTGGAAAACCGTCCGAGGCGCTCTCAACGCGGCTGCCGCATTGTCGGAGCGGAAAATGAATTGCCTCAGCTCATAGTTGGCAATCTGCCGGTAAGCATTAGTAAGAAGATTCCGGGCTTATTGCCAATCCTGCAAAAGCCACGCAATTCCGGACATTGGTCGGAATTGAACAATCCCGCAAATGCGGGTCGATCAATATCGATGAATTCTCGTTGTGCAGTTGCGTTGGAGGGGCAGGGCGTGCAATTGCCGGGCCAACGGACACGCGCCAAGGGATGAATACAAACAAAAACGCCCCGCATGCAGCGGGGCGTTTTGTTTGAAGGATCGATGACGAGTCGCGCGGACCGTTCGGATCAGACGCGCTTGCGGTACTCGTGCGTGCGGGTGTCGATTTCGATCTTGTCGCCGGTGGCCACGAAGATGGGCACGGGAATCTCGAAGCCGGTGGCCAGCTTGGCGGGCTTGAGCACCTTGCCGGAGGTGTCGCCCTTGATCGCGGGCTCGGTGTAGATGATCTCGCGCACCACCGAGGTGGGCAGTTCGACGGAGATGGCCTTGCCGTCGTAGAAGACGACTTCGACCTGCATGCCGTCTTCCAGGTACTGGATGGCGTCGCCCATGTTCTCGGCCTCGACCTCGAACTGGTTGTATTCGGTGTCCATGAACACGTACATCGGATCGGCGAAGTAGGAGTAGGTGCACTCCTTCTTGTCGAGGATGATCTGTTCCATCTTGTCGTCGGCCTTGAAGACGACTTCGGCGCCTGCGTTGTTCAGCAGGTTCTTCATCTTCATGCGCACCGTGGCCGCGCCGCGTCCGCCGCGGCTGTATTCGGTCTTCAGCACGACCATCGGGTCCTTGCCTTGCATGATGACGTTGCCTGCGCGGATTTCCTGTGCGAGTTTCATGACGAGTGCCTTGTCGTGAGCCCGTGCGGTCGTGGAGCCGTTCGATGGGCGTTAACTTAACGAGAGTGAGCTTGAGAGATCGGGGAATGCACACGGGGCCTGCCGTGCACAAAGCTCTCGATTCTAGCCGGGATTCGTACCGGTCCCGCCGGCCTGGGTGCCCACAGGCATCCTGGAGCGTGCGAAAGCCTGCAGATTCGTGCACAGGTCGGGCTGTCCCGCCAACCGGCTGCGCCAGGCCTCGCACAGCGGGGCCGATGCCGCCACCGCTTCCAGGAACCCGCCTTGCCAGGGCGCCAGGCCGTTCCACGCATGCCAGGCGGTCCGCAGCGCGCAGGCATCCTCCCGCGCCGAGGCCACCAGCATGCGGTCGAGGAAAGCGTCCAGCTTGGCGACATGGGCCCCGTCCTCCTGCAGGTAGATCTGCCAGACGAACGGGCAGCCGGCCCACTGGGCACGCACGAAGGAATCCTCGCCGCGCACGAAGTTGAGGTCAGCGCTCCACAGCAGGCGATCGAAGCCGGCCTGGGTCAGGAAGGGCAGAAAGTGCATGCGCGAGCGTCCCAGACCGACGGTGCTGCCAACGTCGGTCGCGCAGCCCGTGGCACGGGCCATCGTCCGTGCGGGCTGGCCGGGCGGCACCAGCAGCAGGGCAGGTCCTTCGCGCAGCTCGTCGAGCAGCCCGGCAAGTTCCGTGCGTTCATAGCAGAACAGCGTGACCACGCGCTCCTGCGGCAGCGGTGCGACGGCATGCCGCGCCAGCCATGCGCCGCGCAGGCCTTCATCCCGCCAGCGCTGCGCGGCCCGCAGCAACCCGTCCTCGCGCAACAGCCCGCCGGTGCGCGCCGTGAATCCCGGGTAGAAGAACCACTTCGTCAGCCCCGCGCCTGCGCCGTGCGAGACGGGCGAGGGCAGCCTGTGGCTGCGTTCCACGTAAGGCTCCGCGCTGAGGTATTCGAGATTGATCCACACGGGTGGCTGCTGCCGCCGTGCCATGCGCCGCACGAAATCCTCGGGCGGATCGCAGCCGAAGGCCTCGACCACCACGTCCGCCGGTTCCAGGGCCGGCAGGGACGCGTCCCAGTGCAGCACCTCCACGCCCCCGGCCTCGG
>SCTQ01000253.1 GCA_004322345.1 Aquabacterium sp.
CTCGGGCGTGGTTTGACCCGAAGCGACAGGTCTTTTTCGTTGAATCGGATCGTGGCGGGACCGGGTAGCTTCGCCGGCAAAACACATTTCAGGCTTGAGGATGATCGTCGGGTATGCGAGGGTGTCCGCGCAGCATCAGGACACGGCCTTGCAGTTGGATGCATTCCAGCGTGCGGGCGTTGAGCGGGTCTATGAGGAAAAGGTGTCGGCTGTGGCGCGTCAGCGCCCTGAGCTGCAAAAGCTCCTGCAGGAAGTACAGGCCGGTGACGTGGTGGTCGTTTACAAGGTGGATCGGCTAGCGCGGAGCATCGTGGACCTCAAGCGGATAGTCGAAACCTTAGGCGGCCTGGGCGTCGAGTTTCGTTCGCTGACTCAGCCCTTCGATACGTCGTCGTCTATGGGCAAGCTGGTGTTCTCGCTGCTCGGTGTGTTGGCCGAGTTCGAGCGAGACATGATCCTTGAGCGCTGTGATGCCGGCCGGAAGGCTGCGATGGCACGCGGCGTGCGCTTCGGTCGGCGCCGTGTGGTCGAAGTAGAGGTTGCCTTGCAGTTGGTCGATGGCGAAGGCTTGACGCATGCGCAGGCTGCTGCGCGATTGGGTGTGCACCCGTCGTCTGTGAGTCGCGCGCTTGCTATCGCGCGCGGGACACTGCCTTCATCGCGCCGCCGATCATTCGATTGATGGGGCTTCGAACGTGCCTTCGGTAAAAAAAAGGCACGTCGAACCGGTGACGCGCCTTCCAACAAAAAATGTATGGCAACTGCTTTGTTGGTTCAGTCATTGTAGCCAAAAGCACCCTGCGGAAAACCGCGCCAATACTGGCTTAGCGCTTGTTGCTGGTCACCAACATGAACTTTCATCCACAACTTATCCACAAGGCCTGTGGATGAGCTGTGGACCGAAATTCGGCAGCCGTCCGGCCTATCGATCTGATTCGGCCACGCCGCTAAAGCAGGCATCGGAAGGCGGCATTGTATCGGCCGGAGGACTCAATCCGGCCGGCCGCCATATCCGGCAAGAAGCAGACCAAGAAACCCCCTTGGTCGACATGTCGCCTGCTGGAAATACGGGCCAGATCATCGTCCGCATTACGGAAAGACCCGGGAATGCCGTCGGGATCCAGGGGCTTTCCGGCCACGAATCAGCGTGCCGCACCGACCAACACGTATTGCGTCCAGGGCCCACGGCGCACGAGCAGCAGCACCGGCTTGCCCGAACCCAGCTTGGACAGCAGCGACTCGAACTGCTTGGCGTCCGTCACCTCCACGTCGCCCACCTGCAACACCAGGTCGTTGGGCAGCAGACCGGCCCGCGCCGCCGCGCCGCCGATCGCCGAGACGCGCACGCCGCCGCGCAGCTTCAGCTCGCGCTTCTGGGCAGGGGTGAGGTCGGCCACGGCCAGCCCCAGCGCCGAGGCGCTGGGAGCCGCACCCTGCTTCTGCTTGGACGGGTCGCTCGCGCCGACGGCTGCTCCGTCGCCGGGCTGCTCGTCGAGCACCACCTCGACGTCGCGGTACTTGCCGCGGCGGAAGACCTGGACCGTCGCCTTCACGCCCGGCCTGGCGGCCGCGACAAGGCGGCTGAGCTCGGTCGGGTTGTCGATCGCCTTGCCGTTGAAGCGCGTGATGACGTCCCCGGCCTCCACGCCCACCTTGTCTGCGGCGCCGCCGGGAATCACGGCGCGCACCTCGGCGCCGGTG
>SCTQ01000254.1 GCA_004322345.1 Aquabacterium sp.
TGATTTCGGCGTCGGTCAAATCCCCCGGGACGCCGAAATCAACGAACTCGACGACCTGCTGGCCGCCGTGCCCCAGCCGTGGGAGGCCGTCGACGCGGTGATGCTCGACGGCTACCTTTGCGGCGTGCTGGTGCAGCCCGTCGCGCTGGAACGCGACCAGTGGATCCCGCACATCTTCAGCAACGCCGACCAGCCCGACCAGGTCTTCGGCCCGGATACCCCCGGCTGGCATGCCGCCAAGCACGAGCGCCTGCTGGCCCTGGTCGAGCGCCGCATCGAGGCGCTGCGCGTGGCCATCGTCGAGGACGGCTGGTTCGACCCCATCGTGCCCGCGCCCGAGGACGAGGAAGGCCAGCCGCTGAAGGGCAAGGACGCGCAGCAGGTGCTCGGCTTCTGGGTGGCCGGCTTCGAATGGGCGCTGGCTAACCTGACCGCGCTGGAGGACCTGGGCAAGGAAGGCGTGCCCGACATCCTGGACTCCATCTGGCGCCACCTGCCCGAGCAGGACGAGACCCAGGCCGCGATGACCAAGGCGCTGGACGAGGAGCATCCGCTGGGCAGCCTGGACCAGGCCCTGGAGGCGCTGGTCTTCAACGTGGTCGACCTCTTCCACATCGCGCTGGAGGAACGCCTGCACGTACCCACCGTCAAGCGCGACGCGCCCAAGGTTGGCCGCAACGATCCCTGCCCCTGCGGCAGCGGCAAGAAGTTCAAGCAGTGCCACGGCGGGCCGAACCAGTAGCCCGGGCCGTCCTTCCTTCAAGATGCGACTGCAGATCCTCTCGGACCTCCACCTCGAGACCGAAGACTACGAACCGCAGCCGGCGCCGGGCGCCGAGCTGCTGGTGCTGGCTGGCGACATCGACGCCACCTGGGCCGGCTTCGAGCGCTTCCGCGGCTGGCCCGTGCCGGTGCTTTACGTCGCGGGCAACCACGAGTTCGACAACCGCGACGTGGACGAGACCTGGACGCGCCTGCGCGAGCGCACGGCCGAGCTGGGCTGGCGCATGCTGGAGCGCGAGAGCTGGATCGCCACCGACGCCCAGGGCCGGCGCATCCGCTTCGCCGGCACCGTGCGCTGGTGCGACTTCGATCTCTTCGAGGACGCCTATGCGCAGGCGCGCCACCACCAGCCGCTGAACAAGCCGCTGGCCAAGGCGCTCAGCCGCGAGCGCGTGATGAAGGCCGGCAGCTACTTCGCCAACGTGATGCGCGCCACGCGCGGCGGCGAGCCCTTCGACACCGGGGCCGTGCGCGAAGAGGCCCTGGCCTGCCGTGCCTGGCTGGAGGCCGAGCTCAAGCGCAGGCCCGCGCCTGGCGAGGGCTGGGAACGCACCGTGGTCATCACCCACTTCGGGCCCAGCCTGCGCAGCGCCGACCCGCGCTATGGCGCCCAGCCGGGCACGGCAAGCTTCTGCAATGCCGACGATGCGCTGCTGCCGCTGGCCGACCTGTGGATACACGGGCACCTGCATTGCCGCCACGACTGGCGCGACGAGTCGCCCATCGGGCGCGGCACGCGGGTGGTCAGCAACGCCCGCGGCCATGGGCATCGCGGCGAGGCCGAGGGGTACGATGGCTTGAGGACGGTGGACGTCTGATTGACATGCATCAAGCGGGCTCGCCGCCGGCCGGCCCAGACTGAAACGAAGAACCCGTGTAAAGGAGAGCGCGCCATGAAGATCCTCCTCGCCGTCGACGGCAGCGAACACACCAAGCGCATGCTGGCCTGGATGGCCGCGCACGAGGAATGGCTGGGCCCCGAGCACCAGTACGTCGTGCTGACCGTGGTGCCGCCCATCCCGCCGCACGCGATGGAATTCCTCGACGCCGACTACCTGCGCAGCTACGACAACGAGCAGGCCGAGGCGGTGTTCAAGCCCATCCGCGCCTTCATCGACCAGCACAAGCTGCAGGCCACCTACGTGCACGAGGTCGGCCACGCCGGCGATGCCATCGCCGAGGTCGCAGCCGAGCAGAAGGTGGACATGCTGGTGATGGGCTCGCACGGCCGCGGCGCGCTTGCCGGGCTGGTGATGGGCTCGGTGGCCACGCGCGTGGTGGCCGTGTGCAAGACGCCGGTGCTGCTGATCCGCTGACCGGCGTTCAGGCCCGCTGCGGGCCGGCCCGGCCGGCCTCGACGACGAAGGCGGCCTGGGTGTAGAGCGCCGCGCGTTCGGTCACCGGATGGGCGGTGGCGCGCAGCTCGCAGCGCACCTGGCCCGGCGTGATGTCCAGCCAGGCGTAGCCGCGTTCGTCGCCGCGCATGTGCATCAGGTCGGGATTCGTCCAGCGCATCAGCGCGCACAGCGGGTTCTTCAAGCCCGAGCTGGTCATCGACGAGCCGATGAATTCGCTGGCCACGATGGGCGACAGCGGGTCGTTCGGCTTCAGGCGCAGCGGTGCGGCCAGGTGGCGGTGAGCGTCGCCGCCCAGGCAGATCACGTCCTTCACCCGCGGCTCGTGGATGGCGCGCAGCAGGCGCTCGCGCGCGAACGGGTAGCCGTCCCAGCCATCGTTGTGCACGATGCGGCCGCCGGGCCTGGCGAAGGGCACCGGGATGCCGTAGGCGCTGATCTGCTGCGATTGGGTCACCAGCTTCCAGGTCGCCAGGCTGGAGGCCAGGCCGCCGGCCAGCCAGTCCTCCTGCGCGCGGCCCAGCATGCTGCGCGCGGGATTCGCCAGCTCGTCGCAGCGCCACAGGCCGCGGCCGCCCTCGCCGTCGTCGCAGGCATGCGGGTCGCGGAACTGGCGCGTGTCCACCATCCAGATGTCGGCCAGCCGGCCCCAGGAGAAGAGGTCGTGCAGCCGCATCACGTTGCCGGCGGGCAGGCGGCGCGGGGACAGCGGCATGTTCTCGTAGTAGGCCTTGAAGGCGGCGGTGCGGATGCGCAGGAAGGCGGCGGCGTCGGTGCCCCAGGACGAGTGCGTGCCGGTGTAGTCGTTCTCCACCTCGTGGTCGTCCCAGGTCAGCAGCCAGGGGTGGGTGGCGTGCAGCAGTTGCAGGGCCGGGTCCAGCTTGTAGCTGGCGTAGCGCAGGCGGAAGCCATCCAGGTCGTGCGGCGTGGGCGTCAGGTGGGGGCGCACGCGCAGGTGGGGCTTGCTCTCGTTCTCGTAGATGTAGTCGCCGGTGAAGAGCACCAGGTCGGCGTCGCGCGCGGCGATCTCGCGGTGCACGCCGTAGTGGCCCTGCTCGTAGTGCTGGCAGGAGGCCAGGGCCACGCGCAGGCGCTGCACCGGCGCGAAGGCCGGTGGCGCGGTGCGCGTGCGGCCGGTGGCGCTGGCATGGCCGCCGGCCAGGAAGCGGTAGTGGTAGACGCGCGCCGGCTGCAGGCCCGCCACCTCCACGTGCACCGTGTGCGCGTGCTCGGGCAGGGCCAGGGCCTCGCCCTCCCGCACGATGCGCGCGAAGCCTTCGTCGGCCGCCACCTGCCAGCGCACGGCCACCGGCTGCGGCGGCAGGCCACCGCCGGGCTGCAGCGGCTGCGGTGCCAGGCGGGTCCACAGCACCACGCTGTCCTCGCGCGGCTCGCCGCTGGCCACGCCCAGCGTGAAGGGCATCTGCGGGCCCGGCTGCACGGCGGCGCGCGGTTGCGCCTGCGCACCCGTGCCGAACAGCTGCTGCAGGGCGCAGGCGCTGGCCAGCTGCGACAGGCGGGCGAGGGCGGCGCGGCGGTTCAGGGAGGGCGGCACGGGCAAGGAAGCGAGGGAAGGCTCGGACGGCGGAGCCCGCGATTCTGCGGCCTGCGCATGGCGCTATCCCTCATGCATGCCGGATGCCGCAGCGTGCTGCCCGGGGTATTGCGCGGGCACAATCGACGGGCCTCGTCCACTGGAGCCCGTCATGAGCGAACACCCGTCCAAGTCCTTCGCCGAATCCCTCACCGCCTTCGGCAAGCTGGTCCCGGGTTTCGAGTTCATGCAGCAGTGGGCCAAGACCGCCGGCGCGGCCATGCCCGCCAGCCAATGGGTGGCGCCCACGCTGGATCCGCAGGAACTGGAAAAGCGCATCCAGGACCTGCGCACGGTGCAGTTCTGGCTCGAGCAGAACGCGCGCATGCTGGGCATGACGATCCAGGCGCTGGAGGTGCAGCGCATGACGCTGGACACCTTGAAGGGCATGAACGTGTCGGTGGACGCCTTGCGCGAATCGATGCGCGCGCGCACGCCGCCGGTGCCCCCCGTGCCACCGGCCACCGAACCGTCGGCCTCCCCTTTCACCGGCTTCGCGGCGCAAGGCGCGCACACCACGCCCCCGGCCACACCTGCGGCCCAGCCCGTGCCGCCCGAGGCAGCGCCTGCCGATGCGCCGGCTGCCGGTGG
>SCTQ01000255.1 GCA_004322345.1 Aquabacterium sp.
GTGTTCTTTGCCTACTTTCTTGCACAAGCAAGAAAGTAGGTCGGCCGCCGGGCCGAAACCCCGGCGCAGGGCACAGAGCAGAACGGGACCACAGCAAGACGCTCAACGAGCAAGCAAGCGAGCAAGCCAGCAAGCCAGCAAGCCCTTCAGCGCTCCCTGAACGCCTCCCGCGACTTCATCATCGGCCGCAGCAGGTAGTCCATCACCGTGCGCTCGCCGGTGCGGATCTCCACCGTCCCGTTCATGCCGGGGATCACCTGCAAGGGCTTGCTGCCGGACTTGAGATGGCTGGCGTCGGCCGACACCAGGGCCCGGTAATAGGCCTGGTCCTGCTTCGGATTGTTCGCGTCCTCGCCCAGCGCATCCGGGCTGATGTACTGGATGGTCCCCTTGAGCCCGCCATAGATGAAGTAGTCATAGGCCGAGAGCTTGATCTCGGCCGATTGCCCCACCTTGATGAAGCCGATGTCGGCCGGCTTGATGCGCGCCTCCACCAGCACCTTGGGGCCGATGGGCAGGATCTCCATGATCGGTGCGCCGGGGGCGACGACGCCGCCCACCGTGGCAATGCGGATGTTCTTCACCACGCCGTGCACCGGCGACTTCAGCACCGAGCGCTGCAGCACGTCCTGCTTGACGACCATCTGCTCCTCGATCTGCGCCAGGTCGGTCCGCGCGCGGACGAGGTCGGTGCTGGCGTCCTGGCGGAAGCGGTTGATGCGGTCCTGGATCTGCATGTCGATGTCGTTGACCTGGCGGCGCAGGCGCATCACCTCGACCTCGGAGATCAGGCCGGCGGCGGACAGGCGCTGGTTGATGGTCAGCTCGCGGTTGAGCAGGGCCAGGCTGCGGCGCATGGTGCCCACGGCTTCCTCCAGGCCCTGGCGCCGGGAGCGGAAGATGTCCGTCTCGCCGTGCACCAGCCGCGGCTGGGCCAGCACGTCCGGCGGGAAGTGCAGCACCTGGCCGCCGGCCTCGGCTTCCAGGCGTGCGACCTGGGCCTTCAGGGCGAGCTGCTTGGCGCGCCCCTCGGCCTGCTGGGCCTCGACGCGTGTGGGATCGAGCTGCAGCAGGTCCTGGCCCTGGTCCACCACCACGCCCTCGCGCACCAGCAGGGCGGCCAGCAGGCCGCCTTCCAGGCTGGAGATGACCTGCTCGCGGCCGTCGGGCACGACGCGGCCCTCGGCCTTGGTCACCTCGTCGACGCGCGCGGCGGCGGCCCAGATGCCGGCGGTGACCAGCACGGTCATCATCAGGTAGATGGCCCAGGACGCGCGCGGCGTGGTCTGCGCCAGCTGCGCCTCCTGCACGCCGGCGATGAAGTCCTCATCGCCGGGGTAGTAGGTGCCGAGGCTCTTACTGCTGGCTGCCATCACGACATGCTCAGGTCAGGCACGGGGCGGCCGCCCAGCGTGCCCAACGGGTTCGCGGTGCCGGCGGCGCTGCCGGTGGCGGCAGGGTCCGCAGGCGTCGGCGCGGGGCCGATCGCGGTGGGGTCGAAGTCGGTGGGCGCCGCGGCGGTCGCAGCGGGAGCGGCCGGCCCGGCGGCGGGCTGGGCCGGCGCCGCCGGATGCTGTGCGTGCGTGGCAGGACCGGGTTGCGGCGGTGGGCTCTGGGCCACGCGTGGCGGCTGCTTGCCGGCCAGCGCGGCCAGCACGGCGGCCTTCGGGCCGTCGGCCAGGATGCGGCCGGCCTCTACCACGATCACGCGGTTCACCAGCTCCAGCAGGGCGGGGCGGTGGGTGACGAGCACCAGCGTGCGGTCGCCCGCGGCGGTGCGCAGGTGCTGGATGAAGCTGGCCTCGGCCTGGGCGTCCATCGAGCTGGTGGGTTCGTCCAGCAGCAGGATGCGCGGCTTGGTGACCAGGCAGCGCGCCAGGGCCACGAGTTGGCGCTGGCCGCCTGACAACAGCGCGCCCATCTCGCCCACCGGCAGGTCGTAGCCCATGGGGTGCGAGGAGGCCATCTTGTCCAGGCCGGTCAGGCGCGCGACATCGATCAGCTCGCCGGCGTCGGCATGCGGGCGGCCCATCAGGATGTTCTCCTTCAAGGTGCCCTGGAAGAGGCGTGGGTCCTGCGACACGAAGCCCACCTGGGCGCGGAAGTCGCCCGGATCGATCTGGCGCAGGTCGATGTTGTCGACCTCCACCAGGCCGTCGGTGGGCTGGTAGAGCCCGCCCAGCAGCCGCAGGATGGTCGACTTGCCGCTGCCGATCTTGCCCAGGATGGCGATGCGCTCGCCCGGCTGGATCTGCAGGCTTACGCCCTTGAGGACCTGCGGCGAATGCTCGTGCGGGCCGGCGGGGTAGGCGAACTGCACCTCGCGCATGCCCAGGCCGCCGTCCAGCCTGGGCCGCGCCAGGTATTGCTTGCCCGGCTCGCGTTCGGTGGGCAGGGCCATCAGCTCGTCCAGCGAGCGCATCGCGGCGCGCGCGCCCTGGTAGCGGGACGCGAGGCCGACCACGCTGTTCAGCGGCGCGATCGCGCGGCCGGAGAACATCACCGCGGCGATCAGCGCGCCGTTGCTGAGGTTGCCGTCGTGGATCAGGTGCACGCCCCACACCAGCATGATCACGGTGATCAGCTGCTGCATGATCATCGAGAAGTTGTTGACCCAGCTCGACAGCGATCGCGAGCGCAGCGCGCTCATCGCGGCCTGGGTGTTGGCTTCCTCGTAGCGCTGGCGGAAGTGGGCTTGCGCGCCGGCGGCACGCACGTCCTCCAGGCCTTCGACTGCCTCCACCAGCACGCCGTGCAGGTCGGCCTGCTGGCGCATGTTGGCCGACATCACCCGGCGCAGCACGCTCTGCACGCCCCAGGACAGCAGCAGCACGATGGGCACGGCCAGCAGCAGCACGACCACCAGCGGGCCGGCGATGAACCAGGTCATCGCGATGAAGACGAAGATGAAGGGCAGGTCGGTGATGGCCGACAAGGTGGCCGAGGTGGAGAACTCGCGCACCACCTCGATCATCGCCAGGTGGTGGGCGAAGGCGCCGGCCGAGTGCGGCTTGTGCTCCAGCTTCAGCGACAGCGCGTGGCGGAAGAGGATGGTGCCCAGCGCGATGTCGGCCTTGCGGCCGGCCAGGTCGATCAGGTAGGAACGCAGCTGGCGCGCCGCCAGGTCGAACCCGATCGCGACGAAGGCGCCGATGGCCAGCGACCACAAGGTGGTGAAGGCCTGGTTGGGGATCACCCGGTCGTAGACCACCGAGGTGAAGAAGCCGGTCACCAGCATCAGCAGGTTGCTGAGCATGGCCGCCAGCATGGCCGAGCGGTAGTACGGCCGGAACTTGCGCAGGGTGCCCCACAGCCAGTGATGGGCGGGGTCCTTCAGGTCCGGGTCGCCGGCGACGGCCGCGTCCTCGGTGTGGCGCAGCGTGGCCACCAGGGCGTAGCCGGAGTATTCGCTGAGCAGCTCGTCTTCGCTGGTGACGATGGTCTGGTTGTCGCCGCCGGGCAGCACCAGCTCGTAGCGCGTGGTGCCGGACACCCGCCGCCTGAGCGTCAGCCCGCGGCGCGACACGGGGGCCAGCCGCCGCGTGGCGATGGCCGCGTCGCCGCTGTTGAGCAGCAGCACCGCGGGCAGCAGCAGCGACAGGATCTTGCTGGGCGCGCGCTGGATCAGCGTGGCGTTGAAGCCGGCCTCGTGCAGCACCTGCACGGCCTGCTGGGGCGTCAGACGCTGGTCGATGGCGAAGCCGGACAGCAGCGACTGCGGCGTGCGCTCCACGCCGTGGTGCTTGCACAGCCACAGCACGGCGGCCAGCAGCGGGTCGCCGGACGGGGTGTCGGGCGTGCCGGGAACCGGGCCGGGCGGGCTCGCGCCTGCGCCTTCGCCCGCGCTGTTGCCAGCGATGGGCGGCGCAGCCGGGCCGGGATCGGGGGCCGGATCGTGAACGGAAGCCATCAGCAACCCAGGTAAGAGGAGGCGTACAACGGAATGACGGAAGTTCTTTCAGTCATCGCCGAGTGTTCCACCCCCTCCCCGGGCGCGATGGGAGGAGATAAGCGGTCGCCGGGCGCTTAATTCCGCCGGCGTGCCGCGGCCACCAGGCCCGCGCCGGCCAGCAGCAGGGCCAGGGAGGAGGGCTCCGGCACGGCGCCGACGGCTTCGGGCGGCAGCAGCACGTCGATGTCCTGCTCCTGGGTGGAAGCCTCGCGGAACAGCAGGCTGGAGCCGCTGATGGTGGCGAGGTAGTAGCCGTGCTCCTGGCTCACCTGGCCTGCCAGGCCCGACTGGCTGGAGGTGTCGGTCAGCGTGCCCAGGATGCGCAACTGGCCGGTGGCGGCGTCCCAGCTGTAGGTGCCGCGCTCGACGCCGGCCTCGCCGGGTTCCAGGCTGGCCACGCCCAGGAAGTAGGTGCCGTCGGCGAAGAAGGCCACGCTGGCCTGGCTGTAGCCGCTGTCCAGGAACCAGGCGCCGACGATGCTGCCGGGCAGCGTGGGCACGCGGCTGGTGGTCCCGACGTCCGAATTGCCGGCCTGGGTGATCGTGCCGGTGTTGCCGCTGACGTGGAAGTAGACGTCGCCGTCCACGTCGCCGGCCAGGCCCCAGTCGCCGTTCTGGTCGGCGATGGCGCTGGCCGTCACCAGGCCGGTCGCCTCGTTCCAGCTCCAGGTGCCCCACTCGACGCCGGTGTGCGCGGCATCTCCGGTGGCGTCGGTGGTGTGGAAGTAGCGGCCGTCCGCCAGCAGCGTGGTCAGGCTGTGGAAGTCGCTGTCGGCGCTGTACCAGCTGCCGACGATGGCCTGGGCGGCGTGGGAGGAAAGAGGTGCGGCGCACAGGCTGGCGGCCGTGGCCAGCAGGCCGAGGTAATGCTTCATCGATGAGGTCCCTGGAGTCGTTGGAAGGCTTCCTCCTGCCGGTTTTCCCGGCGGCGGGAGCAGTGCGTTTCCCTGAGCATGTCGTGCGACCTGCCCGCCGGCTCCGGAATCGGGGAGGGTGCGGACGGCGCTGGGAAGCTACGCTAACCCCCGGGCCCCTCGTGGACATCATCCGAACGGATGAAAAGCCGGGCGGCGGCGGATCACAAGAAGCTTGAAGGAAACGGGATGGATCAACTGCGCTTCGATGCGCTGGTCGGGCGGATCTACGAGGCCGCCCTGGCACCTGCGAGCTGGGGGGATGTGCTGCGGGAACTCCAGGACAGCATCGGCCTGGACTACTGGAACCTGCTGTGCGTGCAGGACGGCAGCCCGCCGCAGGTGCTTGGCTACGGGGGCGACCGGACCAGTCCGCGCGCGCTACAGCGCTACGAATCCCACTACGGCGCGATCGATCCTCGGCTGGAGAAGTCGCGCGGGCTATCGGTCGGCCAGGTGCTGCTGTGCCAGCAGCACTTCGACGAGCGCTACGTCTCGCGCAGCGAGTTCTACCAGGACTTCCTGCTGCCCGAGGGCTTGCGCTATCTGGCCGGCGGCCTGGCTTGCGCCGGCGACGGACGGAACTACGTCCTGGGGCTGCTGCGTGGCGCCGATCGCGGCCCCTTCAGTGGCGAGGACGAGCGGCTGATCCAGGCCCTGATGCCGCACCTGGAGCGCTCGCTGCGGGTGATGGACCGCCTCCAGCAGGAATCCGCCCGGGCGGGAGCTGCGGACCTGCTCCTGGAGTCCACGCACCTGGCCGTCATCGCCATCGACAGGCAGGGCAGGCTGCGCCATTGCAACCGGCGCGGCGAGAGCCTGCTGCGCGAGGCGGCCGTGCTGTGCCTGCGGCGCGGCGTGCTGGCCTGCGCGGACGACGCGCAGCAGGCCAGCCTGGCCGCCGCGATCCAGTCCTGCGCTGCCAACGGCGAGCCCGTCACCTTGCCGCTGCGCGGGCCGCAGGGCCGGCCTCATGGCAGCCTGACCCTGCTGCGCCAGGCGGCGCAGGGGGGCGGGCCGGCCCAGGGGCTGCTATGCCTCGTCTCGGCGCTGGGGCGCCGGCGCATCGCCTCGGTGCGCCAGCTGATGGACCTGTTCCAGCTGACGCCGGCAGAGGCGCGCCTGGCGCGGGCGATCGCCGATGGCGAGGAGCTGGAGCACTACGCGCAGGCCGCGGACCTGAAGCTGTCCACGGTGCGCACGCAATTGCGGGCCGCCTTCGCCAAGACCGGCACCAGGCGCCAGAGCGAGCTGGTCCACCTGATAGGCGGCATCCCGCCCACCCGCGAGCCCAGGCCCGGGGGCCGCTGAGCGATCGCGCCGGGCGGCCCGGCTCAGGCGGCGGGGGCAGCGGCCGCCGCGGCAGGCTGCGGCTTCGGCGGGAAGCGGAAGGGCACCACGCCCTCGAAGCGCTCCGCCCAGAACCAGGGGTCGTACTTCCACCAGGCGTGGCCGGCCATCGGATCGCGGCCGCCGTTCATGGCCAGGTAGCGCTGCGGCTGCAGCTCCATCGCGAAGTGCGAGGCGGTCATCTCGCCGGGCATCACGAAGCCGGTGGACAGCTCGCCCATGATCGAGAAGAACAGGTCCTCGCTGGAGCCGGTGCGCCAGAAGGTCTCCCGCGCCTGCGGGAACTCCTTGAGCAGCTCTACGCAGGGGCGGATGCGGCGCAGGCTTAAGCCGCCGTTGCCCACGTGCGCGCGCACCTTCTTGCCGCCCACCGCGCCGAAGCGGTCCAGGTTGACCAGGATCTCCACGCCGTCGGGCCAGGGCGCGCCGACGTAGTCGTAAGGCTGCTGCTCCCAGTGCGCCAGCTCGTCGCGCAGCACGATGGCGTCGGTCTGCAGGATCAGCATGAACTCGTGCGAGCCCTGGAAGCGCTCGTAGAAGTCGGCCGACAGCAGCAGCAGGTTGTAGCCCTTGATGGAGGCGAAGTAGCTGGGGTCGCAGCCGATGAAGGGGCGCTCGGGGAAGCGTTCCTTGTAGTACTTCAGGTCCAGGCCGGCGGGCCCGATGAAGGCCAGCTCGTGCCTGCCCAGGCGGGCCAGCGAATATTCCAGCGAATAGCGCTCCAGCGCCGACGGGTCGGCCTGGTAGATGGGCACCAGGATGATGGTCTTGCCGCTCGCCGGGCCGGCCTTCGCACTCATGCCGCCTCCTTCGCCTGCACCCGTGGATGCACCACGCGGTGGTAGACGGACTCGGCCAGTTCCTCGCGCAGGAAGCCGCGGTCGTAGGACGAGAAGAAGGCGTAGTTGATCTTGCAGCCGGCCTCCAGGCCGACGTCGGTGGCGCGGATGCGGTAGCCGGTATCGGCCGTGTCGCCCAGCAGCGGCACCTTGGTGTCGTAGAGGATCTCACCCATGGACTGCAGGCTCAGCAGCCGCGGCGCGCCCGCGTCCAGCAGGATCTGGTTGGCCAGCCATTGCAGCTGCGAGTTGTTCGGGTGGTTGTGCGTGAAGTAGGCGCCCAGGCCCTGGGTGGACGCCACCTGCAGGTACTCCTGCGAGTAGTCGAAGGCGACCTTGCCCTCGGCGTGCAGCCGGGCGTAGCGCGCGGCGGTGGACTGCACCAGGGCGGCGATCTCCTGCGGGTCGGCGCTCACGTCGTTGTAGTGGCGGTGCGCCTCGCGCGGCGGGATGCCGGACAAGTACATGTCGAGCATGCGGAAGTCCACCGTGTAGAGGTTGAAGTTCAGCTTGCCCTGGCTGAAGTAGTTCAGCTGCGGATAGGAGGCCAGCGACTCCAGCGTGGGGACGATTCGGATGTCGAAGTAGCGGCGCAGGCTGTCGGTGGACAGCGCGTTCCACTTGCCGTCGTGGTACTGGCCGTAGATCACGTCGGCGCGGTGCAGGGCGTCGAACAGCGGCACGATGGGCGCGTTGGTGTCGCCCAGCGCGAAGATGGGCTCGTACCAGACGATCTCGTGCTCGATGTTTTGCTGCTGGAAGAAGGCCTTGAGCAGCCAGCCGATCTGCTGCAGCTGGCAGTTGCCGATCAGCGCGATCTTCATGCGTTCCTCCGCGCGGCGGGGTTGATGTCCAGGTTCATCAGGTAGCCCTCGGAGCCGGCGCGGTCGCCGCCGGCGATGCGCCGCACGGCGGACTCCAGCGACTGCAGCAGGGCCTCGCAGCGGCCGTCGATGTGCTGGTGCTCCAGCGCCGAGCCGATGCGCCGCGCCACGCCGACCGCGCCGTCGCGGTCGAAGCGGGCGTTGGCCTGTTGCTGCACCTCGCGCGGGTCGACCAGGTCGATCACGTCGTAGAACACGGGCGAGTCGTCGAAGACCAGCACCTCGGGCATGTGGCGGTAGTGCGAGGGCATCACGGGGATGCCGCCGGTCAGCAGCGAGTTGTAGACGCGGATGGGCACGCCGCCGAGCACCGGGATGATCCAGTGCGTCTTGTGGCGCGCCCACTCCACCAGGTTGTCCAGGTCGGACTTCTGCTGGTAGCCGTGGTCGACGAAGCCGATGGACCGGTAGGTCTGGTTCAGCGTGGTGACCGCGCGGTTGCGGCGCGCGAAGTCGCCGTAGGGCACGTGCGGGCCGAAGGGCTCGTCGCTGCGCGCGGCCAGCAGCACGTCCATGTGGTCCACGATGAAGCGGCGCGACCACTGGTTCACCGCGGCGAAGGCCGGTCCCAGCAGGTGCGGGTTGAAGTGGCTGACGGTGTAGAGGTTCTCCGAGGCCGCCGGCACGTAGAAGTCGCAGGTGGTGGCCAGCATGCAGCTCATCGTCAGCCAGTGCTGCGAATCCCAGTCCCAGATCACGAACAGGCTGTTCGGCCGCTTGCCCTGCAGCTCGACGTACTGCGGCAGGTACTTGCCGATGTCGTTGTTCAGCAGCAGGTAGACGCAGTGGTCGGGCAGGGCGGCGAGGTCGTCCAGGTCGCCGGCCAGGAAGTCCTTGGGCAGGTGGGTGTAATGGCGCTGCGGATTCACCGGCACCGCGTGGCGCAGGTTGTGCGCCAGGCAGACGTGCTCCACCTTCGCGAAGGCCCCGGACTCCAGCTTGCGGCGCAGGGCGATGCTCTTGCCGATCGCCAGCGAGTCCAACTCGCGGTCGCCCAGCACCTGGTGCGTGTCCTTCTGCAACTGGGCGATGCGGTTGACGCGTTCGACGATCTCGGCCGGGATCTGCAAGGCGGGAACTCCGTC
>SCTQ01000256.1 GCA_004322345.1 Aquabacterium sp.
CTGATCAAGTCCAAGGGCCACTACGCGGGCCGGGACTGCATCCAACCGTCCTACTGGGGCGTGCTCAGGCGCTGCTGGGCCGGTGCCTCCACGCGGCGGGCGCTGGGCAAGGGGCTGAAGGCCAAGGGCAGCCTGAACAACATGCAGTGAGGCCCGTGCCTCAGCCTGCCAGCCGCCCGCGGTCCAGGCGCAGCGTGCGCTGGCAGCGACGGGCCAGGCCTTCGTCGTGGGTGACGAGGATGCAGGCCGCGCCGCGGCTGCGGGCGATGTCCAGCATCAGGTCGAAGACCAGGTCGGCCGTGGTGCGGTCCAGGTTGCCGGTGGGCTCGTCGGCCAGCAGGCAGGCGGGCCGGGTCACCAGCGCACGGGCCACGGCCACGCGCTGGCGCTCGCCGCCGGACAGCTCGGCCGGACGATGCTCCACGCGCTGGGCCAGGCCCACCGATGCCAGCGCCTCGCGGGCATGCTCGTGCGCCTGGGCCTGGGGCATGCGGCGGATCAGCAGCGGCATGGCCACGTTGTCCAGTGCACTGAACTCCGGCAGCAGGTGGTGGAACTGGTAGACGAAGCCCAGGTGCTCGTTGCGCCAGGCGCCCTGAGCGGCGGCGTCCATGCCGGCCCAGTCGCGCTCCATCAGCTGGATGCTGCCGACCGTGGGTGCATCCAGCCCACCCAGCAGGTGCAGCAGCGTGCTCTTGCCCGAGCCGGAAGCGCCGACGATGGCCAGCGACTCGCCGGCCGACAGCGTCAGGTCCACGCCTTCGAGCACCTGCACGTCCAGGCTGCCTTCGGTGAAACGCTTGCCCACGCCCTGGGCTCGGAGGATGGTCTGGGCCATTCAGCGGTGCGTGCGATAGGGTTCGTCGAAAGCGATGAAGTCGGCCTCGGCCAGCGCGTCCTGCGTCCACTCGCGGAAGGCGGCGAGCTGGTGCAGGTGGTCCACGTAGGCCAGCGCCGCGGCCGACACCGGCAGCGCGAAGCTGCGCAGGCGCGAGGCCACCGGCGCGAAGAAGGCGTCGATCACGCCGAAGCGTTCGCCGAAGAGGAAGGGGCCGCCGTGCTCGGCCAGCAGTGCGCTCCAGGCGGCGTCGATGCGCTGCACGTCGGCGCGCACGTCCGCCTGCCCGGCCCAGATCTTCTTGCCCACCTCCGGGAACGGCGCCTCGATGTTCATCGGGCAGGCACTGCGCAAGGCGCCGAAGCCGCTGTGCATCTCGGCGCACAGGCTGCGGGCGCGGGCCCGCTGCTTCGCGTCGGCAGGCCACAGCTGGTGCTGCGGGAAGCGCTCGGCCACGTACTCGGCGATGGCCAGCGTGTCCCAGACCGCAAAGCCGTCGTCCAGCAGCAACGGCACCTTGCCGGTGGGCGCGCCGAGCGCGGCCAGTCGCTGCTTGAAGGGCGAACCGGCATCGAGGTCCAGGCGCAGCTTGATCTCCTCGAAGGGAATGCCGGCCTGGCGCAGCAGCAGCCAGGCACGCAGCGACCAGGAGGAGTAGTTCTTGTTGCCGATGGCGAGTTGCAGCATGAAAGCTCTCAAGGTTTGGGACGGCACGCTCATTCGTATCGCAGGGCTTCCGCCGGCTGCACGCGGGCGGCGCGCGCGCTCGGGTACAGCGTCGCGACGAATGCCAGGATCAGAGAGATCACGGCGATGATGGCTACGTCCGCGGCCTGCACATCGCTAGGCACGTTGCTGATTAAGTAGACGCTTGAGGGAATCAGCTGACGGCCGATCAGCTTCTCGATCAGCTCGACGATGTGGCCGATGTTGTACGAGATCAGCAGGCCAAGACCCACCCCACCCACCGTGCCGGCGATCCCTGCCAGCGAACCCTGGATCATGAAGAGGCTCATGATGGATCGAGGGGTCGCGCCTAGCGTTCGCAGAATGGCGATGTCGGCGCGCTTGTCCGTCACCGTCATCACCAGCGTGGACACGAGGTTGAAAGCGGCCACCGCGACGATCAGCGTCAGGATGATCAGCATCATGACTTTCTCCAGGCGCACTGCAGCAAACCAGGCCTCGTTGGTACGCGTCCAGTCCGAAACGAGGTACTGGTGGCTCAATTGCTTCCTGAGAGCAT
>SCTQ01000257.1 GCA_004322345.1 Aquabacterium sp.
ACGAGGCCGTGATGCTGCGCGCGTAGACCAGCGCGCGGCCATCGCGTTCCAGCACCACCTCGCGCGCATGCAGGCGGCGCCCGACCCGGGCGGCCTCGCCGGGCAGCGGAGCCGAACGGCCCTGGGAGAGCCTGTGAACCTTGACCGTCGCGGCGCCCGCACGCAGGTGGCGGGTCAGCGATCCGCCGACCTGCAGCCAGTCGCGCAGCAGCGCGTCGGCGGGGGCGGGGCCCCGGGGCAGAGGGCCGGGCGAGGCCTTGCGGGAGGCGCGGCGCGCCGAGGAGAGGGCGGACGGTCGGGACATCGGGCGCGGATCATAGACTCGGGCCATGAACGCGAACGACGCCTGGCCCGAGCAGTGGCTGCGCCCCGATGGCCTGCCGGCCGAGGTGGGCGCGGTCGCGACCACGCGCGCCGGCGGCTGCAGCGCGGTGCCCTACGACACCATGAACCTGGGCAGCCATGTCGGCGACGATCCCGCCGCGGTGGCCGGCAACCGCGCGCGGCTGGCGCAGTTGATCGGCGCGCAGCCGGTCTACCTGGAGCAGGTGCACGGACGCGACGTGGTGCGACTGAGCTCGGCCGACCTGCAGCGCACGCCGCGGGCCGATGGCTGCGTGACCACCGAGCGCGGCCTGGCCTGCTGCGTGATGACGGCGGATTGCCTGCCGGTGCTCTTCGCCGCCCCTGCCGGGCGCGGCGTCGCCGCGGCGCATGCCGGCTGGCGCGGCCTGGCCGCCGGCGTGCTGGAGGCCACGCTGCTGGCGCTGTGCGAAGCCGCGGGCTGCGAGCCGCAAGAGGTCGCGGCCTGGATGGGCCCGGCCATCGGGCCGCAGCGTTTCGAGGTGGGGGCCGACGTGCTGGAGGCCTTCGGCGCCTCGGCCGCCGAGCCGGGCAGCGCCTTCGTCGCGGGCCGCGCGGGCCACTGGTGTGCCGACCTGCCGGCGCTGGCGCGCAGGCGCCTGTCAGCCGCGGGGCTGGCCCGTGTCGGCGGCGGGCTGTGGTGCACCGTCGGCGACGCGCGCTTCTATTCCTTCCGCCGCGACCGCGTCACCGGCCGCATGGCCTCCTGCATCTGGATCCGCTGAGCTTGCGGCTTCGGCACGTGCCCGCGCCCGCTTGCGGTTCGGCGTGTTGAGGATGTACATGACCAGCGCCACCGGCCCCACGCCGTACATCAGGAAGGTGAAGACCGCGCTGACGACGCCGCCGGACGGATGCATGGCATCGGCCACCGCCATCATCAAGGCGACGTAGATCCAGGCGATGGCGATGATCCACATGGGAACGGTTGCAGGGAGGCGACGATTCACGGCCGGGCCGTATTCCGATGCCAGAATACCGCAGGGGTCAGCGCGGGCCGGCATCGAGGTTGCTTTCGTCCACACGCTGACTTCAACGGATAAACGAGGAGACCCATGGCTCTTGCGGCTCGTTCGCGTGCGGGACGGCGTGTTGCCGACACCGATCTTTCCCGTGCCCAGCCCGGTCGCAAGGCGGCCCGGCCGGCAGAACAGGCGGCACCGGCCGCGCGCTCCTCGGCGGCGAAGGCCAAGGCGGCCAATGCCGATCACGTCGCCAAGCGCGCCGGCAAGCCGCGTCCGGCGGCCGAGAACGCGCCGCCCGCTGATGCGTTCTCCCTCACGGCTGGCCTGCCGCCCGCGGGCTTCGGCCTCGACGCCGTGGCCGCTGCCTTCGGCCAGAGCGTGGGCCAGAGCCTGCAGAGCCTGGCCAGGCTGAGCCTGCCCTTCGAGGACCTGAACCGCATCCGCGATGACTACCTCCAGCAGGCCACGGACCTGTGGAACCGCGGCATCGAGTCGCCCGAGACCGTGCCGCTGAGCGATGCGCGTTTCGCCGCCGCCGACTGGCAGAACAACGGCTGGGCGCGCGTGACCGCGGCCTTCTACCTGCTCAACGCCCGCACGCTGGCCCGCATGGCAGATGCCCTGCAGGGCGACGAGAAGTCCCGCCAGCGCGTGCGCTTCGCGGTCCAGCAGTGGGCCGCGGCGTCCAGCCCGGCCAATTTCCTGGCGCTCAACCCCGAAGCCCAGCGCCTGGCGGTGGAGACCGGCGGCAAGAGCCTGGAGTCCGGCCTCGGCCACCTGCTGCACGACCTGAAGCAGGGCCACATGTCGCAGACCGACGAGAGCGTCTTCGAGGTCGGCCGCAACGTGGCCACCAGCGAAGGCAGCGTGGTCTACGAGAACGAGTACTTCCAGCTCATCGAATACAAGCCGCTGACCGAGAAGGTCCACGAGCGGCCGCTGCTGATCGTCCCGCCCTGCATCAACAAGTTCTACATCCTGGACCTGCAGCCGGAGAACTCGCTGGTGCGCTACGCGGTGGAGCAGGGCATGCGCACCTTCATCGTCAGCTGGGTCAACCCCGGCGACGAACTGGCCACCAAGACCTGGGACGACTACGTCGAGCACGGCACGATCCGGGCCATTCGCGAGGTGCAGGCCATCACCCGCCAGCGCCAGATCAACGCGCTGGGCTTCTGCATCGGCGGCACCCTGCTGGGCAGCGCGCTGGCCGTGCTGAAGGCCCGGGGCGAGGACGCCGCGGCCAGCCTGACGCTGCTGGCCAGTTTCCTGGACTTCAGCCAGACCGGCGTGATGGACATCTTCGTCGACGAGGCCGCCGTGCAGGTGCGCGAGGCCACGATCGGCCAGCAGGGGCCCGGCGGCGGCGCGCTGATGAAGGGCCGCGACCTCGCGGCCACCTTCTCCTTCCTGCGCCCGACCGACCTGGTATGGAACTACGTCGTCGGCAACTACCTGAAGGGCGAGACGCCGCCGCCCTTCGACCTGCTGTACTGGAACTCGGACTCGACCAACCTGCCCGGGCCGATGTATTGCTGGTACCTGCGCCACACCTACCTGAACAACGAGCTGATCGAGCCTGGCAAGGTCGAGGTCTGCGGCACGCCGCTGGACCTGTCGCAGCTGGACATGCCGGCCTTCGTCGTCGCCACCAAGGAAGACCACATCGTTCCCTGGCAGAGTGCCTACGGCTCGATGAAGGTGCTGGGCGGCGACCGCCGCTTCGTCCTGGGGGCGTCCGGCCACATCGCCGGCATCGTCAATCCGCCGGCCAAGAAGAAGCGCAGCTATTGGACTGCCGATGCCGGTAGCCCGGGCGTCGCGCGCAAGGGCAAGGCGGCTGCTAACGTGGCCTCCGCCCAGGAGTGGCTGGCCACGGCGACCGAGCATCCGGGCAGCTGGTGGACCGCCTGGTCCGATTGGCTGCGCACGCACGCAGGCAAGCAGATTGCAGCACCCCGGCGTGCCGGCGATGCATCGCACCCGGTGCTGGAACCGGCGCCGGGGCGCTACGTCAAGGTCCGCGTGTGATCTGGCGCAAGGCATGCATGCCGCCTTCGGCCGATCCTGAGCGCCCGCTGTCCGCCTTCCAACCCGCCGTCCCAGCCCGAGGAGTCCATCATGACCACTGACATCGTCATCGTCGCCGCCAGCCGCACCGCAGTCGGCAAGTTCGGCGGCAGCCTGGCCAAACTGCCTGCGTCCGAACTCGGTGCAGTCGTGCTGAAGGACCTGCTGGCACGCACCAAACTCAGCGGCGACCAGATCAGCGAGGTGATCCTGGGCCAGGTGCTGACGGCCGGCGTCGGCCAGAACCCGGCGCGCCAGGCGCTGATCAAGGCCGGCCTGCCCCAGGGCGTGCCCGCCTTCACCATCAACAAGGTCTGCGGTTCGGGCCTGAAGGCCGTCATGCTGGCGGTGCAGGCCATCCGCGACGGCGATGCCGACATCGTCATCGCCGGCGGCCAGGAGAGCATGAGCTCGTCGCCTCATGTCTTCCCCGGCTCGCGCGATGGGGTCCGCATGGGCGATGCCAAGTTGGTGGATTCGATGATCGTCGACGGCCTGTGGGACGTGTACAACCAGTACCACATGGGCATCACCGCAGAGAACGTGGCTAAGAAGTACGGCGTCAGCCGCGAGCAGCAGGATGCGCTGGCGCTGGCCTCGCAGCAGAAGGCCGAGGCCGCGATCAAGGCCGGCCGCTTCAAGGACGAGATCGCCCCGGTGCTGATTCCGCAGCGCAAGGGCGACCCGGTCGCCTTCGACACCGACGAATACGTGCGCACGGGGGCCACGCTGGAGTCGCTCAGCGGCCTCAAGCCGGCCTTCGACAAGGCCGGCACGGTCACCGCGGGCAATGCCTCGGGGATCAACGACGGGGCCGCGGGCCTGGTGGTGATGTCGGCCAAGCGTGCCGACCAGCTTGGGCTGCAGCCGCTGGCGCGCATCGCCTCCTATGCCAGCGCCGCGCTGGATCCGGCCTACATGGGCATGGGCCCGGTGCCCGCATCCAGGCGTGCACTGGAGCGTGCCGGCTGGAAGCCGGCCGACCTGGACCTGCTGGAGATCAACGAGGCCTTCGCAGCCCAGGCCTGTGCCGTGCACAACGAGATGGGGTGGGACACGAACAAGGTCAACGTGAACGGCGGGGCCATCGCCATCGGCCATCCGATCGGTGCCTCGGGGGCTCGCATCCTCGTGACGCTGCTGCACGAGATGCAGAAGCGCAATGCGAAGAAGGGCATCGCCTCGCTG
Organism: Aquabacterium sp.; assembly: GCA_004322345.1. Lineage (GTDB taxonomy): Bacteria > Pseudomonadota > Gammaproteobacteria > Burkholderiales > Burkholderiaceae_C > Aquabacterium. Next base: position 4,587 of record SCTQ01000257.1, read on the forward strand.
TGCATCGGCGGCGGCATGGGCGTGGCGCTGACGGTGGAACGCTGACCGTCCGGGCGCCCGCATGGAAGTACAACCCGCGCCAGAGGGCGGCGCGGCATCAAATCAAACGACACAGAACCCAGCGTTCAATTAAGGAGTGATTCATGTCCAAGAAAGTGGCTTACGTGACGGGCGGCATGGGTGGCATCGGTACCGCCATCTGCCAGCGCCTGCACAAGGAAGGCCTCACGGTGATCGCCGGGTGCGGCCCCAGCCGCGACTTCAAGAAATGGATCGATGAGCAGAAGGCCCTGGGCTACGAGTTCTACGCCTCGGTCGGCAACGTGTCCGACTGGGAGTCGACCAAGGTCGCCTTCGACAAGGCCAAGGCCGAGCACGGCACCATCGACGTGCTGGTCAACAACGCCGGCATCACGCGCGACGGCCTGTTCCGCAAGATGAGCAAGGCCGACTGGGACGCGGTGATGGACACCAACCTCAACAGCCTGTTCAACGTGACCAAGCAGGTCATCGACGACATGCTGGACAAGGGTTTCGGCCGCATCGTCAACATCAGCTCGGTCAACGGCGAGAAGGGCCAGTTCGGCCAGACCAACTACTCGGCGGCCAAGGCCGGCATGCACGGCTTCACGATGGCCTTGGCCCAGGAAGTGGCCGGCAAGGGCGTGACGGTGAACACCGTGTCGCCGGGCTACATCGCCACCGAGATGGTCAAGTCCATCCGCCAGGACGTGCTGGACAAGATCGTGGCCCAGATCCCGGTGCGCCGCCTGGGCGCGCCCGAAGAGATCGCCTCCATCGTGGCCTGGCTGTCGGGCGACGAATCCGGTTTCACCACCGGCGCGGACTTCTCCTGCAACGGCGGCCTGCACATGGGCTGAGCCGGCAAACCGGCAAACGAAGAGGCGCCTGCGGGCGCCTCTTTGCCTTCTTGGGCTGGTCAACGGGCCTTAGCCCGGCCTGCCCTCGGCGAGGTCGAACAGCGCATCGAACTCCCAGATGCGCGACCCGTCCTGCGGCAGGGCCGCCGCCTCCAGCATCGCCTCGGCCACGGTATCGGCGGGTATGGGGCGCCAGCGCTTCAGCAGGCCGAGGGCGTTGATCGCATGCGTCGCGGCGATGCCCAGCCGTTCCATCGGCCGGCTGCCCGGGCGCTGGCCGTCGAGGAAGCTGGGCCGCAGGATGCGCAGGCGCGGGAAGCCCAGGGCCTGGACATCGCGCTCCAGTTCGCCCTTCATGCGCGAATAGAAGACGCGGGAGCGCGGCGTGGCACCGACCGCCGACACCAGCACCAGGCAGGGCACGCCGTTGGAGGCGGCCGCCTTGGCGAAATCGAACTGGTAGCCGTGGTCCACGCGGTACTGGGCGGCCTGGCTGCCGGCCTGCCGGATGGTGGTACCCAGGGTGCTGAAGAGCACGTCCCCGCGCACCAGCGGCGCGTGCTGGGCCGGGCGATCGAAGTCGACGATGTGCTCGACCAGCCGCGCGTGCCGTCTCAGGCTGGGCCGGCGCACGAAGATGTGCACCTCGTCGTAGCGGGAGCCGGCGAGCAGCCGGTCGACGAGGGCGCGGCCGACGAGGCCGGTGGCGCCGATGACAAGTGCGGTGGTCATGCCGCGATCATCCGCCACTAAAGGCCATCCCGTGGTCGCCTACGGGCCGATCGGGCTCAGCGCGGATCGGATTCCTGCCACAGCACCAGCCGGTCGAGTGCGGCGCAGACCTCGGCCATGCTGCCGGCCAGGCGCACGCGGCGTGCGTCGGCGGGATCCTGGCGCACGCGCAGTCGCTCTTCCGCCGGGCGCCGCTCGGGCGAGGGGAGAGTGCCGCCGTTGGCCGCCGGCCGGGTGGGAGCGTCGTCCAGGCTCAGCGCCTGGGCCTCGGGTCGTCCCAGCGATGCCGGCAGTGGCACGTAGGCATCGGCAGGCTTGCGCCGCCACGCACGACGCCAGGCAGGCAGGATGGAAGAGGCTTGCAGGCGGGGCAGGTGAAGTGCATCCATGTTGATCTCCGGAAAGTTGAACCAGAGGCAGGATTGACATGGGAAGCGCCCCCGCGGGATTGCACGCACCGTCGCCGGTTCATGCAGATGCCCGCCACCCGCAGGGCCGCCGGGATTCAAGGTCCGTACATCGCGAAGGCTTCCTCCACGCGATGCGGCGCCGAACGGTCGTCGTCGATCAGCGTCTGCAGAGCCTGGCCGTATTTCTCCTTGCGTATGGCCGTGTAGTGCCACCAGGGCGCGGCCGGCGAGCCACTCATGAAATCGACCGCCGCGAGGAAGGTATCGAGCACGCTGGGGTCCTGCAGGACGCCGGTGTGCTTGCACAGCATCAGGTAGAGCGCGAAGGCATTGCGGCCGATCAGGTCCGCCGGCCACTGGATGCCGATGGATCTCAGGTCCGCGGCCAGCGCGTAGCCGATGTTGGGGATCTGCTCGAGACTGCGGCATTCGAGTGCGCGTGTCGCCTTCTCGGGTGGCTTGATGGACATGGCTCGTTCTCCCTGAAGCGCTGACCTTGGCCAGGATCTGTGGACCGGCCCTACATCAGCATGGTGTTGCGTATCAGCCCCACGGCCAGCCCTTCGAGCGAGAAGTCCTCGCTGCCGGGCAGTACGTGGATGACGTCGAAATCGGGGTTCTCGGGCAGCAGCTCGATGCCCTGGCGCGTCTGGCGGAAGCGCTTGACGGTGACCTCGTCGCCCAGTCGGGCCACGACGATCTGGCCGTTCTTGGCCTCGCGGGCCTTCTGCACTGCCAGCAGGTCGCCATCCAGGATCCCCGCGTCGCGCATGCTCATGCCTCTGACCTTGAGCAGGAAATCCGGCTTACGGGGGAAGAGATGGGCCTCGACTACATAGGTCTGATCCACGTGCTCCTGGGCCAGGATCGGGCTGCCCGCGGCGACGCGGCCGACCAGCGGCAGCGACAGCTGCGCCAGGCCGGGCAGGGGCAGCGGGAACTGCTTGATGCGCGATTGCTGGATGGAGCGCAGCGCGTCGCCGCGCAGGCGGATGCCGCGGGAGGTGCCACCGACGAGCTCGATCACGCCCTTGCGTGCCAGCGCCTGCAGGTGTTCCTCGGCGGCGTTGGCGGAGCGGAAGCCCAGCTCCGCAGCGATCTCCGCGCGGGTGGGTGGCGCACCGCTGCGCTCGATGGCGCTCTGGATGAGGTCCAGGATCTGTTGCTGGCGGGCGGTGAGTTTGGGGGTATCGTCCACGGGCTTCCTTGTGCCTGACCGTCTTTCCGGGGCTGAGGCTGTCCCGGCTCGGCTGGTCATTTATCCAGTACCTGTATTTTTATCCAGATATCGAGCCCATGCCAAGTCCCGCGAACAAAGCCAAGGCTCCTCGTGCGTCCGCGCCACGCAAACCAGGGGGATCGGCCGGGGCCGTCGTCGTGCTGGGCACCGGGGGCACCATCGCCGGCGTCGGGCGCAGCGCCACCGCCGCGGGCTATGAGGCGGCGCGCATCACGGTGGACCAGCTGGTCGCGGCGGTGCCCGATCTGCAGGGCATGGCGCAGCAGGGCAGCCTGCTCTGCGAGCAGGTCGCCCAGGTCGACAGCAAGGACATGGACTTCGGCATCTGGCGCCGGCTGGCGACGCGCATCCAGGAGCTGGTGGACGATCCCGGCGTATCGGGCATCGTCGTGACCCATGGCACCGACACGCTGGAGGAAACCGCCTACTTCCTGCACCGCGTGTTGCGTGCCGACAAGCCGGTGGTGATGACCGCGGCGATGCGCCCGGCCACCGGGCTCAACGCGGACGGGCCGCGCAATCTCTGGGATGCGATCGCCGTCGCGCATGCGGCGGCCGCGCCGGTATCGCCGGACACACCCGCGGACGCGCCGCACGGCGTGGTCGTGGTGATGTCCTCGCAGGTCTGGGCCGGGGCCGAGGTGCGCAAGTCGCACAGCTGGCACATCCACGCCTTCGATGCGGGCGATGCGACCGCGCTGGCGCAGGTGCGGCTGGAAGGCAGCCTGACGATGCGCCGCGGCTGGCCGCGCAGCGACGCGCTGGGCCTGGACCTGCTGCCGGCCGATGACCGCTGGCCCTGGGTGGAGATCCTCACCAGCTGCGCCGGCAGCGACGCCCGCGCAGCCGACGCGCTGTTCGACGCGGGTGCCCAGGGCCTGGTGCTGGCCGGCACCGGCGGCGGGACGCTGCACGCCGCGCTGGAGGCGGCGCTGCAGCGCTGGACTGCGGCCGGCCGCCCCTGGTGGCGTGCCACGCGCGTGGCGCGCGGCGGCCTGACGCTGGAGGCGCCGGACATCGACGACACGCACCGCGAACTGACACCCGCGCAGGCGCGTGTCGAGCTGATGCTGCGCCTGATGGCGCGCTGAAGGGCGCTCTACTCCGCCTTGCCCGCGGTGCGGCGGCGGCGATAGGCGCCGGTGGCGATCGCGCCGACCCCGGCCAGCGTCATGGCCCAGCTCCTGGGCTCGGGCACGGGGGCCATGTAGCCGGCCAACTCGTCGGCCGAGACCTTGTAGGCATGCAGCACGCCCGGCAGCAGCGCGTAGCCGTCCAGCAGCGTGGTCGATGCGCCGCTGCAGCCGGTGGTCTGGCCCAGCGGGCATTGGATCGAGGTGGCAAAGGGATCGGCGTCGCTGAAGCGGAAGTACACGTCGAACTGCAGGCCGTCGGCGTTCTGCGTCACGCTGTAGTCGTTGTCGGTGCCGGCCAGGACGAAGAAGCTGCCGTCGGCCAGCTTCGGGCCGATGGCCAGGCCTTCCCACTTCTCGGGCGACTTGTTGCCGAGTTCGGCCAGCGTGTTGGCGTCGAGGTCGATCAGCTTGCCTTCCTTGAGCACGGCCTTCACGCCTGCGGGCAGGGTGCTGCCGTCCGCGGGCAGGGCGACATCGGAGACATCGGTCGCCTGCGACAGGTCCACCTTGTAGACGGCCTTGTCGGCGGTGGCCAGCGTGGCGCCGACGCCGACGCCGCGGTTGTTGCGCTCCAGGACCAGCACTTCCTTGTCGTTGATGGCCACCAGGGACGAGATGCCCTGTCCCTGGCCCGTGCGGTCCATCTTGTAGGCGTACTGCGCGACGGCCAGGCCGGTCTCGGTGTCGAACTTGACGATGCGGGCGTAGGAGCCGGTCTGCGCGGCGCCGCCTTCGTTCAGCGTCGGGCTCTGCAGCACCGCGTAGGCGTACTTGCCGTCGGGCGTGATGGACAGGCCTTCGAAGCCGCGGTTGGTGCGCTTGCCTGCGACGTTGCCCGCGTCGCTGGCGTAGTTCGGCGTGCCGTCGGCGGCGCGCGGCAGCAGGTTGGCCGGCGTCGTGTAGGTCTTGACCAGTTCGCCGCTGCGGTTGAACTCGTAGACCGAGGGGCCGTACTCGTCGGACACCAGGAAGTTGCCCGTCTTCGGATTGACGACGAAGCCTTCCGGATCCAGTGCCTTGCCCAGCACGCTGGCCGGGCTGGGCGCGACGCCGTTGAAGTTCACGCCGCCGGCGCTGAACTTCACCGTCTCCACGACCTGGAAGTTGGAGATCGCGCCGGTGGTCGGGTTGATGTCGATCGTGAAGCGGTTGACCCGCGTGTCGTAGTTCAGCGTGCCGCCGCCGGGGCCGCGGTCGGACAGGCCCCACCACTCGTTGCGGTTGGGGTCGTAGTAGATGTCGGAAAAGAAGCCGACGCGGCCGTCGTTGACGGTGGTGCCGCCGGTGGCGTCCAGCAGCGTGCCGGGGATGGTGATGCCGTTGACGAACTGGACGGCGGCGTGGGCCGGGGCGGCGGCCGCGACGGCCAGGGCGGCGGCAGCCGCGAGGTATGACAGGCGCATGACGACTTCTCGATGTGCGGTTACGACGATCGCCGCGGCATGCGCGCGGCAAAGAAGCCGTGACCTTATGTCGTCATCGTGAAGGCTTCGTGACGGGCGTCACAAAGCGTGCGTCGTCTGGATCGGTCGATGGTCCGACCGGCCCAGCCCGGCGCTCAGGCCGTGCACGTGCGGTTCTTGCCGGTGCGCTTGGCCTCGTAGAGCGCCACGTCGGCGCGGTCGAGCGTGGCCTCGATGGGTTCGTCGATCCGGTGCAGCGTGACCCCGGCCGAGAAGGTGATGAAGACCTGCTGCTCGCCGTTGGCGAGGAACAGCTCGGCACTGACCTGGCGCTGCAGCCGGGTCAGCGCGGCCTGGGCCTCGTCCAGCGCGGTGTCGGGCATCAGCACGACGAACTCCTCGCCGCCGTAGCGCGCCACCGTGTCGCTGGGGCGCAGCGCCTTCTGGATCTGCGCGGTGAGGAACTTCAGCGCGTCGTCGCCGGTCTGGTGGCCCAGCTGGTCGTTCAGGCGTTTGAAGTTGTCGATGTCGATGAGGCCGATGGCCAGCGTGCCGCCGGTGCGGTCGGTGCGCGAGCGCTCGACCTCGAAGGCGCGCGCCAGGCCGCGGCGGTTGGCGATCTGGGTCAAGGGGTCGGTGGAGACCTCGTCGGACAGCTTGCGGATCTCGTCCTCCAGCTCGCGCACGCGTTCGCCCAGCTCGGTGGCGCGGGCGTGTTCGGTATGCAGGCGTTCCTGGGTCTGGCTGACCAGGGTCTGCACGCTGCGGCTTTCCTCGACCATCTCGCGCACGGCGCCGGCCAGGCTTTCCAGGGAATCGGCGCGGCCGATGGTCTCGGCGTAGCGGCCCAGGTGGCTCTGGAAGCGGTCGGTGTGGCCGCCGAGTTCTGCGATCTCCTGCAGCATCTGATGCAGCAGGGCCTTGAGCGACTGGCGGGCCGCGTCACGTTCGCCACGCAGCTTCTGCTGGCGCATGCGGGTCTCGTAGAGCAGCTGGCTGACGTGGCGCACGCCGCGTGCGTTCATGCCGTCCTCGAACTGCGAGCGCATGACCTCGGCCTGGCCGCGCACCCAGGAGTCGTCCTCGGTCAGGTCGCCCAGGCTGTCGGTCAGCTCGTGGCTCAGGCCGGCCAGCAGCTCCAGGAGATGGTGGCGATGGCGCAGCACCTGCTGAGCCTGGTCGCAGGTCTGGGCGAAGGAGGCGACCAGCTCGGCGAAGGGCGGGTGCGCACCGTCCGCGGCGATGGCCTCGCCAGCCAGCTTGCCCAGGGCGGCGGAGACCTCCTGCGCCTGGGCGTCTTCCTTGGGCAGGGCCACCTGCACGGTGGCTTCCAGCAGCTCGACGATGCGGCCGCGGGCGGCGGCCTGTTCGCGGCCTGCCCCGTTCGCCGTCGAGTCCAGCGACAGCGTCTGCTCCAGGCGTTCGGGTGCAGCCGCGGTGTCCTCCGGCAGCGAGCTGCCGTCGGCGGCCATCAGCGCGGCCATGTCGGTGTCGAAACCCTCGCCCTCGCCCTCGCTGACGCGGGTGTCGGCGGCCTCGCCCTCCCAGCTGCCGACCAGCTGGCTGAGGCGGCGCTGCAGGCGCTCGGGGTGGCTGCGGCTGCCGTCGAGCACGCGCTGCACGCTGTCCTTGCGGCGAGCCGTGGTCCATTGCTTGGTGCTGCGCTCCAGGCCGCGCACCAGGCCGGCCACAAGTTCCACCCAGGCCCGGCCGTCGGAGGCGGCCGTGGAGGCGGCGGGCTCCTCGGGCGCGATGGCGGCGTTGGCCGCCGGCGCGGGCAGGGGCAGCCCGGACTCGGCGTGGTAGGCCTTCAGGTAGTTGTCGGGCGTGGGTTCCAGGCGCTCGGTGGCCAGGCGCCGCAGGGCGGCCTTGGCCAACTGTGCGGGGGTGGCGCTGGGCTGTGGTGTAGCCATGTGGGAATACGGCGAAGCGCCAGCGCCCGGCTGGCTGCGCTCAGGTCAGGCGCGCGGCGCCGCGACGCGCTCGGTGCGCGTGCCAGCGCCGCCGGCGGCAGGGCGCGCGGGCGCCGCGCCGGCCGTCGTCGGGTCTTCGCAGCGGCCCATCCAGGGAGCGGTGCGCGTGCGCACGGTCTGGTTGAGCCAGAGTTCGAGCTGGTCTGCGGGCAGCGGCTTGCTGAACAGGAAGCCCTGCATGATGTGGCAGCCCAGCTGGTTGAGCACCTGCATCTGGCGCAGGTCCTCCACCCCTTCGGCGATCACGCGCAGGCCCAGCGAGCGGCTCAGCGCGATGATGGCCGTGACGATGGCCGAGCTCTGCGGCGTGACGCCGAGGTCGCGCACGAAGGAGCGGTCGATCTTCAGCTCGCTGATGGGCAGCGTGGTCAGGTAGGCCAGCGACGAGTAGCCGGTGCCGAAGTCGTCGATCGAGATCTCGACGCCGAACTGGTTGAGCTTGTGCAGGGCGGGGATCACGTCCTGCAGGTCCTTCATCAGGCCGGTCTCGGTGATCTCGAGTTCGATCGCCTTGTGGTCGATGCCCTGGGCGGCGACGGCTTCCTCGATGCGGTCGATCAGGTCGTTGCGCTCGAACAGACGGCTGGGCAGGTTGATGGCGATGGACGAGTCGAAGCCGATGCGGTCGCGCCAGACGCGCGCCTGGCGGGCGGCCTCGGCGATCAGCCATTCGCTCATGGGGATGATGAGGCCGGTCTCCTCGGCCAGCGGGATGAACTCCGCCGGCGAGACCAGGGTGCCGTTGCGCTGCCAGCGCATCAGGGCCTCGACGCCGACCATTTCGGCCGTACGCACGTCGACCTTGGGCTGGTAGTGCAGCACCAGCTCGTTGCGCTCCAGCGCCTTGTGCAGCGCGGTCTCCAGCTCCAGGCGCTCGCGGCCCTTGCCGGCGAGGTGCGGTGCGTAGAGCAGGGCAGTATTGCGGCCTTGCGACTTGGCCGTGTACATCGCCACGTCCGAGTTGCGCAGCAGGTCGGCGACGTTCATGCCGTCGTCGGGGAACAGTGCGATGCCCACGCTGGCGGTGACGAAGCATTCCTGGCCACCGACGAGGATGGGCTCGCGCAGGGCTTCCAGGATGCGGCCGGCCACCTGCTGGGCATCGGCCTCGACATGCACTTCGGGCAGCAGCGCGACGAACTCGTCGCCGCCCAGGCGGCCGACGGCTTCGAGCGTCTTGTGCCAGCGCGCGGTGCCGGACTCCATCGAGCTTTCCAGCACCTGGTCCGAATGGCGCACGCAGGCGCGCAGGCGGCGGGCGGCTTCCATCAGCAGCTCGTCACCGGCGGCGTGGCCCAGGGTGTCGTTGATGATCTTGAAGCGGTCCAGGTCGATCAGCAGCAGGCCGACGCGGTGGTTCAGGCGCTTGGCGTAGTCGATCGCACGCTCGGCGCGCCAGATCAGCTGACGGCGGTTCGGCAGGCCGGTGAGGGCGTCGAAATTGGCCAGGTGCTTGATCTTGTCCTCGGCGATGCGCCGGTCGGTCACGTCCTGGACGATGCCTGTGTAGCCGGACAGCGAGCCCTGCTCGTTGAACTCGGGCTCGGCCTCGACGTGGATGATGCGCTGGCGGCCGTCGTGCAGGACGACGGGCGCGTCGGTGCACAGGATGGTGCTGTGGCTGATGACCTCGCGCAGGATGGTCATCAGGCCGCTGCGGTCCTCCGCCGGGATCATGCGCAGCACGCCGCGCAGGCCCAGGCCGACGCCGGCGGGCAGGCCGAAGACGCGCAGGCCCTCGACCGAGAAGCCGAGGTCGCCCTGCATGCGGTGCCAGTCGAAGCTGCCCATGCGCGCCAGGTCCTGGGCGCGGGCCAGCTTGGTCTTGCTGCGCTCCAGCTCGTGGCGCGTGCGCGCCGAACGCAGCAGGTAGCGCAGGCGGCCGGCCAGCAAACTCCACTGGGTGGACTTGACGAAGAAGTCGGTGGCGCCGGCCTCGTAGGCGCGGGTGATGGAGGCGTCATCGTCCAGGCCGGTCAGCATCAGCACCGGCAGGGACTCGTAGCCGGGCAGGCTGCGCAGTTCGCGGCAGGTGGCGAATCCGTCCAGGCCGGGCATGATGGCGTCGAGCACCACGACGTCGGGCAGCCACTCCGTGAGGGACTGAATGGCTTGCTCGCCGCTCGCGCATTCGGTCACGGCGAAGCCGCGCTCGCGCAGGGCGATGGAGGTGAGCAGGAGGTTGACCTCGTCGTCGTCGACGAGCAGCACGCGCGGCTGCTCCAGCGGGTCGTCTTCGGCGAATGGCGGCTGCGAACTCATCACTTATCTTGGTGACTGCAAGGATCGCAGGTTGTCGATTACGAGATCGATTTCATTGCAGACCGCGTCGATGCGCGGGCCCAGGTTGTCCGCCGTCCCCTGGCGGATCAGCGATTCGATTTCGGCACACATGTGGGACAACTTGATGGCCCCGATGCTGGCCGACGACGACTTCAGTGTATGTGCCACGTGTCCGATTCCCGCGGAATCCTCGTTGTCCCGTGCCTCGATGAGCATCGGGAGCAAGCGCGATACCGAGGTTTCGAAGGCCTTGAGCACGCGTTCGAGCAGGCGGTTGTTGCCGGTCGGGTCGAGTTCCTGCAGCCGCTTGAGCGCCTGCGGATCGAGGACCGGCTCGGTGCGTGGCAGATCCCCCGGGGCCGTGGGTGCAAACCCTGGGGTCGCGGCGAGCGGAGCCGGACGGGTGTCGAGTCCGCCGGGCTGGGTCGGGGCCGGCTGGGCAGCGGGCGTGCTGCTGCCGACGATTTCCTTCAGCCGCTTGTTCAGCACGGCCAACAATTGGCTTTGCCGGAAGGGCTTGGATAGATAGTCGTCGAAGCCGAGATTCAAGAAGCGCTCCTCGTCGCCGTCCAAAGCGTTGGCGGTCACCGCCACGACTGGGGTACCGGCAGGCGTCAGGAAAGCAAATCGGCCGCCCGGGCCGCGTCTGAAGAGGTTGAGGGCCTCGATCCCGTCCATTCCGGGCATCTGTATGTCCATCAGCACGAGATCGAAACGTTGTTCACACAATGCGCGCAGTCCGTCCAGGGCCGAGCCGGCGACGACGATCTGGCAGCCCAGGCGGCGCAGCATGTGGCCGATGACCTCCTGGTTCACCGGATTGTCTTCAACGACCAAGATGTTTCTGTGAAGCTTGGGCATCTCGGCAGGCGAGTCGGACTTGGACGGTGTCACGCCGATGATGGCCTGCCGCAGTTCCGCCTTGCGCACGGGCTTGGCGACGAAGCGCTGGAAGCCGACTTCGTGCGCGCGCTTCACGTCGTCCGGCGTCGAGACCGATGACAACAGGATCAGCTTGAGGTCCGGGTAACGGCCGCTGGCACGCGTGGCACGGATCATCTCGATGCCGTCCATGTTCGGCATCTGCATGTCCACCAGGGCCAGGTCGAATTCGTTGCCCTTGTGCCGTTCCAGCACGTCCAGCGCCTGCCTGCCGTCCACCGCCAGCGTCACGCGCATGCCCCAGGCCGTGAGCATGTTCTCGATGATGGTGCGGTTGGTCTCATTGTCGTCCGCTACGAGCACATTCAGTGCCGGCATGTCCATCGCATCCACGTCGCCCATCGAATGCGCGGGATCGCTTACCCGCATGGGTACGCTGAAGCTGAACTCGGAGCCCACGCCGGGCGAACTGCGCGCGTGGATGTCGCCGCCCATCAGTTCCACCAGTTGCTTGGAGATCGCCAGGCCCAGCCCGGTGCCGCCGTAGCGCCGCGCCATGCCGCCGTTGGCCTGCGTGAAGGCGGAGAACAGCCGGGGCAGCACGTCGCCGGGGATGCCGATACCGGTATCACGCACCGTGAACTCCAGGCTGATGGCCGAGCCCGGCTGCAGGTCGGACGCGGCGGTGTCGCGCGTCACGTGCAGGTCGACGACGACCTCGCCGCATTCCGTGAACTTGATGGCATTGGCCACCAGGTTGGTCAGCACCTGGCGCAGGCGCAGCGGGTCGGCGTTGACCGTCGGCGGCAGCCCCGGTTGCTCGCGGAAGCTGATCTCCAGGCCTTTCTCGTGGGCGCGCGGGGCCAGCAGCTCCAGCGTGTCCTCGACAACGCTGCGCAGCACGAAGTCGGTGGGCGAGAGCTCCAGCTTGCCGGCTTCGATCTTTGCGAAGTCCAGGATGTCGTTGATGATCTCCAGCAGGCTCTCGCCGGAGCGGTAGACCGCCTGAGCGAAGCGGCGCTGCTTGTCCGACAGCGGCGTGCCCAGCAGCAGCTCGGTCATGCCGAGGATGCCGTTCATGGGCGTGCGGATCTCATGGCTCATGTTGGCCATGAACTGGCTCTTGGCCTGGCTGGCGGCCTCGGCCAGGTCGCGAGCGCGCTGCAGCTCCAGCGCGTGCCGCTGGGACTCGGTCACGTCGGATACCAGGCCGTAGACGCGAACCTCGCCGCTGGGCAGCTTGCGCGTGCGCGTGCAATGGCGCAGCCAGCGCAGGCCCAGCCTGGGATGGCGGATGCGCACGGTGACGTCGGTGGGCTCCAGCCGGGCCTCGGCCTCCTGCTGCTCGCGCGACAGCCCGCGGTCCTCCTCGATCACGGCTTCCAGCAGGGCCTGCGGCCGGCGCTCGATCACCGATACCGGCACGCCCCACAACGCCTCGGTCTGCGGGCCGAGATAGAGGTAGCGGTCACGCGACAGGCTGGCGACGTAGACGCAATCGTCCATCGACTCCACAAGCTCGCGGAAGCGGGCCTCGGATTCCTCCAGGTCGGCCTGGGCGCGGTGCTGCTGGCTGATGTCGCGGGCCAGCGAGATCAACAGGCGTGGCGCGCCGTTGCTGTGGCGCAGCGCAAAGTGGCGGGCGTTGACCCGGCGGCGCTCGCCGGTGCTCTCCCACTCGAAGTCGCGCTCCACCGTCGTGTGGCGCTCGATGGCTTCCTGCATCGCCGGCAGGGCCTGCTGCAGCACCTGCTCGCCCATGGCCTCGTGAACGGCCTGGCCGATGACGGCGTTGCGATCGAGGCGGAACTCCAGCTCGGCGTAGCGGTTCAGGGCCACCAGGCGCAGGTCGGCCGGCTCGATGACGAACAGGCTGACGGGCAGGTTCTCCATCAGCGCCTCGAGGAAGGCGCGTTCCATCTCGCGCTGTTGCTCGCGCTGCTTGCGCTCGGAGATGTCGGTGAACAGGCAGACGTACTGGCTGCGGCCGTCGATCTCGTCGAGCATCTGGATGGCGTCGATCTCGCCCCAGTAGGCGGTGCGCGCGCCGTCGCCGGGGCGGGTGCCCTGGTACTCGAGGCGGAAGGGCTGGCCCCGCTCGAACTGCAGGCGCAGTTCCTCGGCCACCACGCGGCCGTCGGGTTCTCCCAGCAGCAGCTGGGCCACCGAATTGCCCAGCACGTCGGCTGCGGGCCAGCCGGTCAGGGCGAGCAGCGAGCCGTTGACCCACTCGATGGTGCCGGCACGGTCGGTGATGGCCACGCCGCTGCTGATGCGCGAGGCCACGAGGGCCAGGCGGCTGAGGTGCTCGGCGCTGCTGGCCATGTGGGCGCGGTTGGCGTCGCGCTGGGCGACGAAGCCCAGCTGCACGCGTGCGACTTCCAGCACCTGGGCCAGCTGCGCGGGAACGCGCACCGGGTCGTAGAGTTCCAGCGCGGCCACCGGGATGTTCTCCAGCAGCACGGGGATGGCGATCGCGCGGCTGACCTGGCGGGGGCGCCAGGCGACGAACTCGTTGCTGCCGGCCGCACCGTTGACCGGCTCGCCGATGACGGACTCGCCACGGGCGACGGCCGAGCCGATCGGGTGGTCGGAGCGGTGCAGGGTGCCCAGGGAGCTGATGTCGATGTGATCGACGCCGCCCGAGGCGGCCTCGCCCCAGGGGCGCACCAGGGCGGTCTCGCCGTTCCAGTCCTCCAGGCGCAGGCGCACCAGCGCGCGCGTGCCCAGGTAGGACTGCAGCACGCTGCCGACGCGGCTGAGCGCGGCGCCCAGGCTGGAGGCGGAATGCGCGGCTTCGGCCAGTGCGACGGTCGCGGCCAGGGCCTCGCGCTCGCCGCCTCCCGCAGCTGCCTGTGTGGTGGACGCCCCCCAGCCGCCGAGCGGCTGCGTCACTTCGTTGTCGTTGGATCTGCTTTGCATCACTAGGGCCTGCCCCGGGTGCCCGTCATGGCGGCGAATTCCGCCCGGGGCCGAAGATACCCCGACCGGCCCGCGACTTTGCCGCAGGCAGGCGATCAGCAGCGCACAAAGCGCAAGGCTCCAACAGAACAACGTGCCAGAAGTCGGGAACGGCATCGAAACTTCACCTGGTCCGCAACTTCCCGGCGCGATGGAAGCTGGGTGAATCCTGCGTAAGGATCCGGGGCGGGTAGGCCCCGGTACTTGCAAACTTGAACGCCCGCTTCGGATCGTGGCGGATTTGGCACTTTACAAAGCTTTGAATAGGCCGCTGTTCGGGGTTCAGCCGCATGGATGGCACAAATGCAAACCTCGTGCACGATGCGGATCGCCCCGGCACTCGGCATCTGCCCGAATGCCGGACGGCTCCCCCTCTTTACAATCAAACGCATGCTTCGTGCGAGTCCTCACGACGAATCCGTGCCCGGCCCAGGCCTCAAGCAAGTCATCGGCATGGCGGTGGCGATGGGCGTCGCGGGATTGGCCGGCGCCTGGTGGCTGAGCAGCGCCCAGCAGGAAGTCGCGGGCGGGTCGCTCTGGGCCTGGATCGGCTTCGGCGTCCTGATGCTGGCCGCCAGCGCCTGGCTGGGCTGGGCCGTCAGCCTCTACCGTCGCGGCTGGGTGCTCGGCCGCATGCAGACCCATCGCCTGATCGACGTCCTGGACGTCTGCTACTGGCAGACCGACGCCCAGGATCGCCTCGTCCTGTGGCGTCCGCCCCACGAAGCGCCCGAATGGCAATGGGAAGTGGCCGGCCTGCTCGGCCAGCGGCTGTGGGATGCCTGGATCCCGCAGGCTCCCCTGAGCGAGGCCGCCTGCGCCGCGCGCATGCGCAACGGGGCGACGCTGGTGGACGTGGGCGTGCGACGCTCGCTCGACGACCCTCACACCTGGCTGCTGCGTGGCGTGCCGCGGTATGACCTGTTCGGCCGCTTCAACGGCTACGAGGGCATCGTGCGGGCACAGTCCCCCGCGGCCCAGGTGCCCGTGCCGCCCGCGGCCCCTGCGGCAGGCGACGGCGTCGCCTTGCAACTGCTGCACCGCTGCGAGCTCGCGCTGGAAGCCGTGCCCGGCCCTGCGCTGCTGATCGAGCTGCCCGGCCCGCATCGCGGTGCCATCGTGCGGGCGCGCAACCAGGCAGCTGGCGACCTGCTCGGCAGCTGCGCCACCCCGACCGATCCGCGCGAGCTCTGGCGCGATCGCGCCGGCTGGCCCTCCGAGATGCTGGACGCCGCCTGGACCGACGCGCTGGACGAGATGCGCCTGCGCCTGCGTGCCAAGGACGTGCAGGCCGATGCCGTTCTGGAGGTGGAGCGCCACGTCGCTGCCTGGAGCCTGCGCCTGCTGGCACTGCCGGTGGGCGCGGTCGATCCCGCCCAGTTCGCCCCGGGTACCGAATGGCTGGTGCTCAACCTGGAGGCCGGCAGCCAGGCCGCCCACGACGCGGCGATGGAGGACCACGAGGCCTTCATGTACGCCGTCTCCCACGACCTGCGCGCACCGCTGCGCGTGGTCGAAGGCTTCAGCCGCATCCTGAAGGAGGACTACGGCCGGGTGCTCGAGCGCCTGGGCAACGACCACCTGGACCGCGTGCTCGGCGCGGCGGGGCGCATGAACGGGATGATCGACGCGCTGCTGGAGCTGGCCAAGCTGTCCACGCGGCCGGTGCAGCGCGAGGAGGTCAACCTCAGCCAGATGGCCAACCTCGTCATCGAGGACCTGAGGCGCTCCTCGCCCCAGCGCCCGGTGGACGTCGTCGTCGAGGAGGGCCTGGCGGCCGAGGGTGATCCGCTGCTGTTGCGCATGGTGCTGGAGAACCTGCTGGGCAACGCCTGGAAGTACAGCGCCAAGCGGCCGCGCACGCGCATCGAGTTCTCGCGGCAGCCCCAGGCCGGGCGCCCGGGCCTGTGGGCCTACTGCGTGCGCGACAACGGCGTGGGCTTCGACATGCGGTATGCCGATCGCCTGTTCGGCATGTTCCAGCGCCTGCACAGCGCCAACGACTACCAGGGCTCGGGCGTCGGCCTGGCCTCGGTGCGGCGCATCGTGCACCGCCACGGCGGGCGCATCTGGGCCGAGTCCGAGGTGGACGTCGGCACTCGCATCTTCTTCACGTTGGGAGAGTCGGCCCCGGGCACGGGGCTGATGGACTGAGCGGCGCGGCGGCGGCCCGCCGCCTCAGCGGTCGCCGTACTGGCTGACCAGCGCCTCGTGTGCGTCGACCAGGCGCTCGCACTGCAGCTCCAGCGTATGGCCGGCCGACGCAGCCTGGGCACGCAGGCGCTCCACCGCCTGGGCCCGCGACAGCGAGAAGCGCTGCATCACCAGACCGGTGGCCAGCGAGACGACGTCGGTCAGCGGCTCGTTGCTGGCGGTGGCGCGTTCCTGGGCCTGGTGGTTGGCCGCGACCGGCGCCAGCGCCGCGCGCGAGCGAAGGTTGGCGAACGCGGCCTCGACCGTCGGCACGATCTGGCGGATGTCCAGCGGCTTGACCAGGTAGGCGACGGCACCCAGTTCCTTGACCTGCGCCACGGTCGCGTCGTCCGAGAAGGCCGACAGGAACATGAAGGGCATCTGGCAGTACTCGCGCAGATAGGCGGCGACGTCGAAGCCGGTCTTGCCTTCCATGCGGATGTCCAGCAGCGCGAGGTCGGGCTTGTGCTGGCGGGCGAGCAGGATCGCGTCGTCGCCGTTATCAGCGTCTATCACCTCGTAACCTGCTTGCGACAGGCCGTGCGTGAGCGTTGCCAGCACCAGCCGGTCGTCGTCGACCACCAGAATCTTTCCCTTGTTCATTCGCGTTCCTCAGCCAGCACTCATTGTGGCCAAAGGGTGATCTGCTTGCCAGTCGATTCTTGGGGGGCGGCACCCGGGGCCGGACGGGCCACGCCCGGGGGCACCAGCCGTACCGTTGCGATCACGCCGTCGGCGGATGGTTCCAGCTTGAGGCTGGCGCTGCGTCGGGGCAGCAGGGCGCGCACCAGGCCGAGACCGGTCACGCCTCCTGGGATGCGGTCGAGGGAAAACCCGTCCGGCAACTTGCCGTGGTTGTGGATCTGGATGTCCACGCTGTTCTCGGTGCAGCGCAGGGTGCAGCGCGCGTCGTTGTCCGTCGCATGCTTGATGGCGTTGGTCAGCAGCTCGTTGACGCACAAGGCGATGGGAATGGACTCGGCCTCCGGCAGCAGCCACTCGTGGGCCTGCTCGCCTTCCATCGTCAGCGCGATCTGCGCGTTGAAGGTGCGGCGCACCGACTGCGCGATGGCCTCGATGACCGAGCGCACCTGCAGCGGCCCGGCGCTGCCCACCTGCAGGCCGTAGACCTGGGCGATGGCCTGCACCTGACCGACGACCTCGTTGATGGTCTCGGCCATCTCCGGCTTGTTCAGCGCGATCTGCTGCAGCAGGCCGGCCACGCCCTGCAGGTTGTTCTTGATGCGGTGGTGCACCTCGCGCACCAGCTTCTCGCGCTGGGCGATGGCGTCCTCCAGCTTGGCCTTCTGCGCCAGGCGCTGGTCGGTCACGTCGGTGGCCACCAGCAGCAGCTGGTCCGGCGGGCAGCCGGGGCGGGCCAGGGGCAGGTAGCGCGCTTCCCACCAGCTGGCGTGGCCGTCGAGATCCAGGCGGTACTCGCGCTGCGTGGGCTGGCTGTCGGCCAGCGCGGCCACCATGTCGGCGCGCATGGTCGCGGCAGTGGCGTCGTCGGGGTAGAGGTCCTCGGGCAGCAGGCCGATGGCCTGGTCGCGCGGGATGCCGGTGATCGAGGCGGCCACCTGGTTCATCTGCAGCACGCGCAGCGTCTTCGCGTCGCGCAGCGTGATCGCCAGCGGGGCCGATTCGATGATGCGCTGGAGCGAGGCCTGTGCCTCGGCCGTGCGGGCCTCGGCCTCGCGGCGACGCTCGATGTCCAGCAGCGCGTAGGTGACCTCGCGTTCGCCCGCGTTGTTGCGCGTGACGACCGCATTGCCGACGACCCAGAACAGGCGCCCGTCGCGCGCCTTCACCCGGCATTCGAAGGTGTGGGCCTGGCCCTCGGACAGGTCGTCGAGCAGGTGGCGGAAGGGATGGTCCTCTTCCTCGGTGGCCACGGTGCTGATGGCCAGGCCGGTGAAGTCGGACAGGTCGCCGCCGAACATGCGCCGCGCCGAGCGGTTCATCCACTCGATGCCGTTGCGCCCGACGGTGACGATGCCGACGAAGACCGAATCCAGCACGGTGCGCGTGCGCTCGGCCTGGGTGTCGGCGGCCAGCTGGGCGCGCTCGCGCTGGGCGGAGATCTCGGCCATCTCCAGCTGCTGGCTCTTGCGACGCGTGATGTCGGACAGCACGGCCACGGCCTCGACGTCGTCCACCGGCGGTCCCAGGCGGCGGGATTTCAGCGCGTACCAGCCGCGGCGACGGTCGGGCAGGATGATCTCGATCTCGGTCTCGTAGGTCTCGGCCTCGTGCAGCGCGTCGAGTGCGCTTTGCAGCAGCAGCGGACCCTGGGGCACGGTGGCCAGCACCGCGCTCATGTCGCGGCCGGCCGCGCTGCCGGGGTCCAGGCCCAGCATCAGCTCGAACTGGCTGTTGCAGCGCACGAGGAAGGTGCCCTTGAGGTACGCGATGCCCGCGGGGCTGCTCTCCAGGATGGTGGCCAGCTCGCGCAGCAGTTGCTCGTTGTGGTCGCGGGCCAGTTGCTCGTCGGTGACGTCGATGGTCACCACCGACGTCGCCTGGTGGCCGGTGCCCGTGCGCCCGGGCTCCACCCGCGTGAGCAGCCAGCGCGTGCCCAGGTCAGGGTGCCGGATGGCGTAGCGCGCCTGCGTGGCCTCGCCGCGCTTGACGGCGGTCTGCACGCGGGCGAAGGACTCCAGGCTCTGCGGCACGACCATGTCGCGGCTGACCGACTGCAGGGCCATGGACTGTGCCGGGCGGCCCGCCTCGACGACGACCGGCGCGGGCGCCTCGCTGGGCACGGGCGGCGGCACGTGGCTGGGGGTGTTGCCTTCGAAGGTGGCCAGGCCGACGCTGGCGGCGTTCATCAACGCGCCCAGTTGCAGGCGCGCGAGGTCACGCTCCTCCGCGGCGCTGAGGTCCTCCACCGTGCACAGGTAGGTCGTGCCGCTGGAGGCCAGGCGGTCCGGATGCCAGCCGCCGCTGCGCAGGGCCTGCAGCTTCAGCCGCAAGCTGGGCTGGCTGCCGTCGGGCAGGCCCAGCCGGGCGACGTTGGTATAGCCGTCCGCGGCGCCCGGCACGATCGGCGGCCAGGCCCCGCCCAGGCCCCAGCCGAAGAGCTGCTGCACGTCGGGCTCGGCCTGGGGCAGCGCGCCTTCGTGCCAGCCGGTCAGGGCGCGGAAGCGTGTGTTGGCACGCAGCAGGGTGCCGCGGGCGTCCAGCCAGGCCAGGCCGGCTGGGATGGAGTCGAACCACAGCTCCCAGGCATCCGGTGGCAGCGGCACGTCGGCACCCGCGGCGGGGCGTGGGCCGGGACGGGGAGGCGAGCCGAAGGGGGAACGCATGCCGCTGCGCGGTGGGGGAGCTCAGGTCTGCGAGGAGACGGTGATGGTGGGGAAGCGCGAGGAGTAGTCCTTGCCCAGCGCCGCCACTTTGACGCCGATCCGGCGCGCGATGGACTTGTACAAACCCGCGATCTCGCTATCGGGGTCGGCCAGCACCGTGGGCGTGCCGCCGTCGGCGCGTTCGCGGATGGACAAGGCCAGCGGCAGCGAGCCCAGCAGGTCGGCGCCGTGCTTCTCGGCCATGCGGCGCCCGCCGTCCTCGCCGAACAGGTGCGTGTGGTGGCCACAGTTGGGGCAGCAGAACACGGCCATGTTCTCGACGATGCCCAGCACCGGCACGCTGACCTTCTCGAACATGCGCAGGCCGCGCGTGGCGTCCAGCAGCGCGATGTCCTGCGGCGTGGTGACGATGACCGCGCCGGTGATGGGCACGCGCTGCGCCAGCGTCAGGTGGATGTCGCCGGTGCCCGGGGGCATGTCGACGATGAGGTAGTCCAGCTCGCCCCAGCGGGTCTGCTTGAGCAACTGGTCCAGGGCATTGGTGGCCATGGGGCCGCGCCAGATCATCGGCGAGTCGGCCTCGACCAGGAAGCCGATGGAGGCCACCGGGATGCCGTGGCCGCGCAGCGGCTCCATGGTCTGGCCGTCCTCGCTGGTGGGACGGCCCTCGACGCCCAGCATCATCGGCTGGCTGGGGCCGTAGATGTCGGCGTCCAGCATGCCGACCGAGGCGCCCTCGGCGGCCAGTGCCAGCGCGAGGTTGACGGCGGTGGTGCTCTTGCCCACGCCGCCCTTGCCCGAGCCGACGGCGATGATGTTCTTCACGCCGGGGATCAGCGGCACGCCGCGCTGCACCGCGTGCGCGGCCACGTTGGTGTGGAACTCGACCGCCACGTCCGTCACGCCGGCCACGTTGCGTGCCGCGGTCTTCAGCGCCTCGCCCAGCGCGGGCCACAGGCTCCTGGCAGGGTAGGGGAGTTCGACCTCGAAGGACACGCGGCCGCCGGCGACCACCAGCTTGCGCAGCTGCCTGGCCGTGACGAAGTCGCGGCCCGTCAGCGGATCGACGACGGTGCGCAGGGAATCAAGCAGCGCGGCTTCGGTGGGCGTGGACATGGCGGCAATGGCTGGATCTGGAAGGAGGGGACTGCGGCAGCCAGTCTAGTGTGGCGCACCACACCAGCCACGCGGCTGGGTATTCCTGGGCGCGGGCGGCCTTGGCCCCCGCCGTTGGGGCAGGGTCTCGCTCGCTATCATCGCCGCGCCTATGCAGCGCCTCGCCTCCGCCTTCGCCCGCCTGCAGGACGCGGGCCCCTGGCGGACGTGGTCCCGGGTGCTGCTCGTCCGGCTGGCCGCCTTGCTGCTGGTGGCCTGCGCCGCGCCTGCGCGCGCGGGGCCGCTACCGCTGGAGCTGCGCCCCGGCCAGGCCGAGACCGTGCTGTCCACCCAGGCCGAGGTGCTGGAGGATCCGACCGGCCGGCTGGACCTTGCCGGCGCCCAGGCCGCGAGCCGCTGGACGGCCCACCGCAAGCCGACCTTCAACTTCGGCTTCACGCGCTCGGCCTGGTGGGTGCGCCTGCGCCTGCACAACGCCGGCGATGTCGCGTTGTCCCGCGTGGTGGACAGCGGCAGCGTGCTGCAGGACTACCTGAGCTTCTACGTCGTGCGCGCCGGCGCCGCGCCCCAGGCCACGCACAGCGGCGACCGCCGGGCCTTCGGCATCCGGCCGCTGGATGCACGCGCTCCGGCCATCCCGCTGCAGCTGGCCCCAGGCGAGACGGTGGACGTCTACCTGCGCCTGGATACCCACGACGGCCTGCACGAGGCGCTGGCGCTCAAGCTCTGGGAGCCAGGGGCCTATGCCCGCGTCCAGCAGAACGAGAACCTGGTCTTCGGGCTGTACTTCGGCGCGCTGCTGTCGGTGCTGATCTACAACCTCTTCCTGTGGATCTCGACGCGCCAGCGCAGCTTCGGCTGCTACTCGGCCTACGTCTGCGCCTTCCTGGTCTGGGGCGTCATCTTCCGCGGCTATGCGCTGCAGTACCTGTGGCCGCGCTGGCCGGTGCTCAACAACCAGGTGCTGCCGCTTGCCGCGGCCGCCTGCTACTGCACCTTCGGCCTGTTCGCGATGTCCTACCTGGACACCCGCCGCAACGCCCGGCCGTGGCAGCAGCGGCTGCTGGCGTGGGGCACGGCGGGCAACGCGCTGGGCGCGCTGCCGGCGCTGTTCGACTGGTACGCGCCGACCTTCGCGCTGAGCATCCCCTTCGGCGTGATGCTCATCGTCGCGGCGGTCAGCGCCGGCACGACCTTGCTGCGCGCCGGATCGCGCCCGGCGCGCTACTTCAGCCTGGCCTTCGCGCTGCTGACCCTGGGCGTCTTCCTCTACTACATGCGCGTGCTGGGCCTGCTGCCGTCCAACGCGGTGACCGAGAACTGCCTGCAGATCGGCTCCGCCCTGGAGGTCGTGCTGCTTTCCTTCGGGCTGGCCGACCAGATGAACGAGCTGCGCGCTGCCCGCCTGCGCGCCGAGCGCGAGGCGCTGGCGGCCCAGCGTGCGCTGACCCACGAGCTGGAAGGCCTGGTCGCCCAGCGCACCCGGGCCTTGGAGGACGCCAACCGCCGCCTGGCGGAAATCTCCATCACCGACGAGCTGACCGGCGTCTTCAACCGCCGCCAGTTCAATGCCGCCCTGCAGGCCGAGGCCGCCCGCCACCAGCGCAGCCGCACGCCGCTGGCCCTGTGCCTGTTCGACATCGACCACTTCAAGCTCTACAACGACCGCTACGGCCATCCGGCCGGCGACGCGGTCCTGCGCGAAGTGGCCCAGGCCGTGCGCGGCCGGCTGAGGCGCAGCGGCGACGAGTTGTTCCGCATCGGCGGCGAGGAATTCGCGCTGCTGCTGAGCGTGGACGAGGGCGCCGCGGGCGTGGCGCGCTTCGTCGACGAGCTGCGCACGGCCATCGCCGGGCTGGCGATCGAGCATGCGGGCTCGGCCCTGGGCCGCGTCAGCGCCAGCTTCGGCCTGGTGGTGCTGGCCGCGGGGGCGGCCGAAGCAGCAGGCGGGGCGTCCACGCCCGAAGGCATCTATGCCCTGGCCGACCAGCAGCTCTACGCGGCCAAGCATGCGGGGCGCAACCGGATGGCGATGCACGAGGCCTAGGCACAGGACAGGAGAGAACCCATGGACGGCGACTCGGACAACGACGACGACTTCGGCGACGAAGGCCCCACGGCGGAGGAGCTGGCGCTGATCCGGCAGCTCAGCCCGCAGGATGCCGGGGCGGCCGATGCGCTCGTCCTCGGCCACTGCAGCGGCCAGTGGCAGAAGGTGGCGATGGTCGTCGGTGCGGCGCTCGACGAGTTCGATGCGCGCTTCCCGGGCCTGCCCTATATCTGCATGCAGGTCAGGATGCTCGAGCTGCAGGGCCAGGGAAGGCTGGAGATCCGGGGCGAC
>SCTQ01000021.1 GCA_004322345.1 Aquabacterium sp.
GCCGCATCCGTCGTTGCGTCCACAGGCTCGTACCGCCCGGTACGGGCCTGCGCACGCGCCTAGCCTGCGGCCCGATACGGCTCAGCAAAAGTACAGATCTGAGTGGCGCACCACACTAGGCAGCCTCCCGCCGCCTGGCTTGATTCAGCTTGAACGCGGCCGGCCGCCCTCCTCAAATCGCGCCCGCAGTTCCTCCGCAGTTCGCAGTCCCGTCGCGCCGGCGCGCTTTCCCCGTGCCGGGCGCTCCGCTCACTGGATAGACAAGGAGAAATCATGCGCAAGCTCGCTCGCACGGCCCTCGCGGCCCTCGCGCTGGCGCTGGGCCAGGCCGCCATGGCCGACAGCGTCCGCATCCCCATCACCGGCACCCTGGGAGGCGACAAGGGCGTCCCGCTGGTCGACATCAAGATCAAGGACAAGGACGGCAAGGAGATCACCGTCAAGGGCATCGTCGATACCGGCTCCAACAGCAACCTGAACATGAACCAGAAGCTGGCCGACCAGCTCGGCCTGGCCGCAGGCACCGCCGCACAGTCGAAAGGAGTCGGGGGCACCGCCAACATCAAGAACACCGACGTGCCCGCCGGCAACGGCGGCAGCTTCAGCGGCGCCACGGCATCGGACGCCACGAAGTTCGACCTGCCGGTCAAGGGCCCGGCGCGCGTCAGCCCGGGCATCCCGGACGGCCACGTGCTGGTCGGATCTGCCCTCATCAACTCCGACCCGGCCGGCCCCGGCTCCGTCAGCGTCAACTGGGCCAAGAAGACGGTGACCATCCACAACAACACGCAGGCCAAGGCGTTGGCGGTGCTGCAGCTGGACGCGCCGCTGCAGCTGGCGGAACTGGGCACCTTCTACGCCGTCGGCGGGCCGTCCTCCGCCTGGGCGGTGAACGTGGGCGCCACCAACGCCGGCACCACGGTGGATGCCAGCTTCGTCCTCTCCACCGGCGTGGACCACAGCTTCATCTCCGCGGGCCTGGCCGCGGCGCTGGGCCTGAGCCCGCAGGGCAGCGTGTCGGTCACCACCGGCGGCGGCACCTTCACGGGCACGGCGGCGGACGTGGAACTGCAGGTCTTCTCCGAGGAAGGGCCGGTGTCGTTCTCGGTCGGCGTGCTGTCGCCCAGCGACAACCCGGATGGCATCAACGTGCTCGGCGCCGACTTCCTGCAGCGCTATGCCGAGGTGCAGATCAACGGCGGCACGCTGACCTTCTCCGCCACCGCCGTGCCCGAGCCCTCCTTCGGCTGGCTGTGGATGGGGGGGCTGGTGGCGATGCGCGCAGGCATCAACATGGCGCGGCGACGCAGCTGAGCAGGCTCATTCCCCGAGCTGCTCGCGCCGATAGAGCCGCGGCAGGAAGTACGGCAGCATCTGGAACTCGCGCAGCGCATGCGAGCCCAGGTTCTCGAAGAAGCTGCTGTCGAGGATGCGCGCCAGCGAGGTGTTGACGAAGGTGCTGGTCAGCACCACGCCGTCGCCCGCCGCGTTGGCACGCCACTGGTGCACCAGCGAGTTGCTGGGCAGCACGCCGGCCAGGATCGTCAGGTCCGTGCGGGCGTAGAAGTAGTCGGCGTCCTTCAGCGGCACGGGCGGATAGGGCTTGGCGTTGGGATCGGCGCCGGTGATGTCCAGCCAGTAGGCCGACTTGCCGACGTACTCCTTGACGCGCTGCTTCGCGCCGACGTCGTAGTGCATGTCGGGCTCGAAGGGCGGCACCGTCCACTCGAAGGACACGTGGTCGATGGGCTGCCACAGGCGGTAGCGCTCGGTGTTGCCGATGTGGTCCCACCACCAGCTCAGCATCTGCGGCGTGATGCCCTTGATCTCCTGCACGATGGTCAGCGTGACGTTGAGGTTCTTGTCGACGGGGCCGATGGCGTAGGAGCCGCGCTTCTTCAGCACGGCGTTGAAGTAGCGGTCGTTGAGCGCGGTGGTCAGCGTGGGGCCCAGGCCGCGCAGCGTCTTGGCGGCCTGCTCCACGTAGGCCTGGGCCAGCGCGGCGTCGGCTGCCTGCGTGGCTTCGATGCTGAAAGCCGTGTCGCCGTAGCCCTTGCCGGTAGGCAGGTACTGGATCAGCAGCGTGAAGGGCGCGCGGCCGTCGATGGACACGCGCTGCGCGACGAAGCTGTAGGGCTTGGCGCCGAGGAAGTTGTCCGAGGCCACGCGGTCGCGCACGGACTGCGGGTCCAGGTAGGTGACCTCCACCGCGTGCGTGCTGCCGCCGAAGATCTCCACCGACTGGTAGCGTGCGCCGGCCGAATAACCCAGGTGCTGCGGCGTGGCCGGTGCCTCCACCCACTGGATGCTGCGGTTGCCGGCATTGGCGCCGGTGAACAGGCCCTTGTCGAGGTTGTCCCAGTACCAGCTGTAGGCCTCGGGGCGCACGTCCTTGACGGTGAAGGTGGTGCGCGCGGTCTGGGCCTGGACGCTGCCCTGCGCGCCAGCGATCAGGTAGGCCGGCTGGAACAGCGCGAACAGGCCGGCGGCAACGGTGCCGAGCGTGAGCTTCAGCAGGCGCCGGCTGCGCGGCGGGTGGAGCGTGGATGGAGTCATGATCGCCTCGTCGGTTCGTGATGGATTGGGTTTCTACAACTGTAGATGGCAGAACTCTACAGACGTAGAATTCCCCACCTCGACCGCGTTTTCCCTCGCCGCCTCTCGCCGTCCACCAGCCCGCATGCCCTCCGACCGCAAGACCCTGATCGCCGACACCGCCATCGCCCTGCTCGCCTGCGCCGGCTCGCGTGGCCTGACCCATCGCGCCGTGGATGCCGAGGCCGGCCTGCCCGCGGGCTCCACCTCCGCCTACTGCCGCACGCGGGCCGAGCTGGTGTCCCTGGCGCTGACCCGCCACGCGGCGCTGGACCTCGCCGACCTGGAGGGCGACGCCAGCGGCTGGGCGCGCAGCGCGCTGACGCCCGAGCGCTTCGTCGACACGCTGTCGCGGCGCATCGAGGACTGGCTGACGCCGGCCAAGCGCGCACGCCTGGTGGCGCGCTTCGAACTCTTCCTGATCGCCTCGCGCGAGCCCGAGCTGGCCGCCGTCGTCGCCGAACAGCGCAGCCGCTTCGTGCAGGCCGCCGTGGGCGCGCTGCGTGCCGCGGGGATCGAGCGCCCGGAGTCCGTCGCCCCCGGGCTGGTGATGACGGTGGACGGCATGCTGCTGGACCAGGTGGCGGAGCTGAACAGGCCGCTGAGCACGGCGCAGCGCAAGGCGGTGCTGGCCAGGGCGATAGGGCACGGCGGCTGAACTGTCACAGGACGGCGGGCTCGGCCGTCTGGGCTGGTATCGCTGCACTATCCTCGACCCGCCATGAGCCCGACCGACACCGGATCCGACGCCTTCGCCCAGGCGCGCCCGCGCCTGTTCGCCATCGCCTACCGCATGCTCGGCACCCGTGCCGATGCCGAGGACGTGCTGCAGGACGCCTGGCTGCGCTGGCACCAGGCCGACCAGGGCAGCCTGCAGTCGGCCGAAGCCTGGCTGGTCACCGTGGTCACCCGCCTGTCCATCGACCGCCTGCGCGCGGCCAAGACGGAACGCGAGGCCTACGTCGGCTGGTGGCTGCCCGAGCCGCTGGTGCGGACGGAACACGCGGAGCCGGTGGACGAACGCACGCCCGAGTCCGCGGCCGAGCTGGCCGGCGAGCTGTCGCTGGCGCTGATGTGGGTGCTGGAGCGCCTGGCACCCGAGGAGCGCGCAGCCTTCCTGATGCGGCAGGTCTTCGACCAGGACTACGCCGACATCGCCGCCTTGCTGGACAAGAGCGAGGCCGCCTGCCGCCAACTCGTGCACCGCGCGTCCGAGCGCGTGCAGCAGGAGCGCCCGCGCTTCGAAGTCAGCCGCGACGCGCACCACCGCCTGCTGGAGCAGTTCGTCGCCGCCGCCCGCGGCAGCGACCGCGCGGCGATGAAGGCGCTGCTGGCCGACGGCGTGCAGCTGGTCAGCGATGGCGGCGGCAAGGTGCCCTCCTTCGCCAAGGTGCTGGAAGGCGCGGACCGCATCGTCAACCTCTACTGGGCCACCGCGCTGCGCCTGGGCGAGCAGGTCAGCTACCGCATCACGCTGATCAACGGCGAGCCCGGCCTGCTGCGCTACGTCGGCGGGCAGCTGGAATCGGCCCAGACCTTCGTCACCGACGGCGAACGCATCGTGGCGATCTACACCGTGCGCAACCCGGACAAGCTGGCGCGCATCCCGCCGCTGCAATGACGGCCACCGGGGCTGTCACAGCCCACCGGCACCACGCGTCTTGTCCTGCATGGAGCGGCGCCATCCTGGTGCCGCCCGCAGACGAAAGGGCAAGACATGAAGATCGTGGTGATCGGCGGCAGCGGCTTGATCGGCAGCCGCGTGGTGGCGCGCCTGCGCGCACAGGGCCATGAGGCGGCGGCGGCGTCACCCGCCAGTGGTGTCAACGCCGTGACCGGCCAAGGGCTGGATGCCGCGCTGGCCGGCGCTCAGGTGGTGGTGGACGTGGCGAACTCGCCGTCCTTCGCGCCGGACGACGTGATGGCCTTCTTCCGCGCCTCGACAAGCAAACTGGCAGCGGCCGAGGCGAAGGCCGGCGTCATGCACCACGTGGCGCTGTCCATCGTCGGCACCGAGCGCCTGCCCGACAGCGGCTACTTCCTGGCCAAGCTGGAGCAGGAGCGCCTGATCAAGGCCTCGCCCGTGCCGTGGACCATCGTGCGGGCGACGCAGTTCTTCGAGTTCCTCGCCGCGATCGGACAGGGCAGCGCACAGGACGGCGAGGCCCGCCTGCCGACCGCGCTGATGCAGCCGGTGGCCGCGGACGACGTGGCCGACGCGGTGGCCGATGCCGCGCTGGCCGCCCCGCGCAACGGCACGGTCGAAGTCGCCGGCCCGCAGGCGCTGCCCATGGACCACCTCGTGCGGCGCGCGCTGCAGGCCCGGGGCGACGGGTTGCGCGTGGTGGGCGATGCGCAGGCACGCTACTTCGGCGCGGCGATCGACGACCGGTCGCTGACGCCGGCACCTGGGGGCCATGCGCGCATCGGCGCGCTGCCGTTCGAAGCGTGGCTGGCGCGGCAGGCGGTGTGAGACGCGGCCGCGACCGAACGACCGGTCCGGCGACCTCGCGGTCGCCGGCTCAACGCGGCAGCAGCTCCATCTCGCTGTCGTCCTTCAGCGCCGTCCCCGACAACCCGCGCCGCAGCGCTTCCTTCAGCAGCCACGCGATGCGCTGCGCCGCTGCCTCGGGTGCCAGCCCCTGCGGCCGGATGTTGCTGATGCAGTTGCGCTGGCTGTCCGTGCAGCCCACGCGCGGGCCGTGGGTGAGGTAGGCGCCCAGGCTGTCGGGTGAGCTCAGCCCCGGGCGTTCGCCCAGCAGGATCAGCGCGATCCGCGCCTGCAGCAGCTCGCCCACCTCGTCGGCCAGCGCGACGCGCGCCTGCGTGGCGATCACCAGCGGCGCGATGCAGAGTGCGCCGGCCAGGGCCTCGCGCAAGGCCCGCAGCAGCCGCACCGCATGCTGCTGCGTGGCAGTAGCGGACAAGCCGTCGGCGACGACGATGGCCAGGTCCACCGGGCCGGACGCCGCATGACGCAGGCCCGTCGCGCTGGCCTCGTCCAACCGCCGCCCCCAGTCGGGCCGGCGCAGGTAGTCCTCGCGCGTCGGCGCGCGGCTGCGGGCCTGCAAGGTCTGCCAGCCGTCCGCTTCCAGCGCCGCGGCCAGGGCCGGCATGTCCAGCGGGACGTGCACCGCATCGCGCGCCTGCGCATGGGCCGCGGCGAAGCGCAGCACCTCGGCGGTCGGCAGGCTCGTCCCCGCGCGGCCCAGCCCGATGCGCGCGGGCGTGTGGCGGCGCAGGACGGCCCAGGGGTCGGCGGGACGCAGTTCCCCCTCGTCGCTCACGAGCGCCCTCCTTCCAGCAACTGCTCGAAAGCCAGCGCCGGCCGCATCGGCGCCGGCAGCAGCGCCCCCTGCGCGTCGGTGATGCCCATGCGCTGCAGCCAGGCCTCGAACTCCGGCGCGCGCTTCAATCCCAGCAGCTTGCGCACGAACAGCGCATCGTGGAAGGACGTGCTCTGGTAGTTGAGCATCACGTCGTCGGCCCCCGGCACGCCCATGATGAAGTTCAGGCCCGAGGCGGCCAGCAGCACGAGCAGGTTGTCCATGTCGTCGGAGTCGGCCTGGGCGTGGTTGGTGTAGCAGATGTCGCAGCCCATCGGCAGGCCCAGCAGCTTGCCGCAGAAGTGGTCCTCCAGGCCCGCGCGCAGGATCTGCTTGCCGTCGTAGAGGTACTCCGGCCCGATGAAGCCGACCACCGTGTTGACCAGCAGCGGCTGGTAGCGCCGCGCCACCGCGTAGGCCCGCGCCTCAAGCGTCTGCTGGTCCACCCCGTGGTGGGCGTTGGCCGACAGCGCGCTGCCCTGCCCCGTCTCGAAGTACATCAGGTTGGCATCCGGCCCGCCGCGGGCCAGCGCGCGCACGGCCGCATGTGCCTCGTCCAGCAGGCCCAGGCCGATGCCGAAGCTGCGGTTGGCGGCCTCGGTGCCGGCGATGGACTGGAAGACCAGGTCCACCGGCGCGCCCTGCTCCATCGCCTGCAGCGTGTTGGTCACGTGGGTCAGCACGCAGGACTGCGTGGGGATGGCGTGGCGGTCGATGACCGTGTCCAGCAGGTGCAGCAGCCGCACCAGCGCCGGCACGCTGTCGGCCACCGGGTTGACGCCGATCACCGCGTCGCCCGCGCCGTACATCAGCCCGTCGAGGATGCTGGCCGCGATGCCGGCCGCGTCGTCGGTGGGGTGGTTGGGCTGCAGGCGCACGGCCAGGTGGCCGGGCAGGCCGATGGTGGAACGCAGGCGCGTGACGACACGGCAGCGCGCGGCCACCAGCATCAGGTCCTGGTTGCGCATCAGCTTGCTGACGGCGGCGGCCATCTCCGGGGTCAGGCCCGGCGCGAGCGCGGCCAGCACCCCCGGCGTCGCCGCATCCGACAGCAGCCAGTCGCGCAGGCCGCCGACGGTCAGGTGCGACACCGGCGCGAAGGCCGCCGCGTCGTGGCCGTCGACGATCAGCCGCGTGACCTCGTCGGCCTCGTAGGGGACCAGCGCTTCCTGCAGGAAGACCTTCAGCGGCAGGTCGGCCAGCGCCTCGCGCGCGGCGACGCGCTGCTGCGCGCTCTGCGCGGCGATGCCGGCGAGCTGGTCGCCGGAGCGCTCGGGCGAGGCGCAGGCCAGCAGCTCGCGCAAGTCCGCGAAGCGGTAGGTGTTGTCGCCGACGGTGGCCTGGTGTCCCATGCTGGCTGCGTAGTCCGGATACCGCAGCGTGCAGCAGATTTCAGGCCTGCGCCATGCAGGCCGCAGAATCCCGCCGCCACACCAGGGAGCCCTGCCATGTCCCACCTTGCCCTCGACGGCCCCATCGCCAAGCCCGGCGAAGACCGCCTGCGCCGCCTGGACCAGGTGCGCGCCATCGTGCGCATGCTGGCCGACACCAGCCCGGCGGGCTTCGTCGTCTCGGTGGAAGGCGGCTGGGGCAGCGGCAAGACCTCGGTGCTCAACCTGATCCGCCACCTGCTGGACGAGGAGCCCGAGGACAAGCGGCCCATCTTCGTGCCCTTCAGCCCCTGGCTGGTGGGCGATGCGGGCTCGCTGGCGGCGGAATTTCTCAAGCAGCTGGCGCTGGGCATTTCCGTGCCGCGCAAGCAGGCCATCCTCGGCAGCGCCATCAAGACCACCGACGTGGCGATGAAGATCGCCAAGTACCTGCGCTACGTGCCCGGCACCGGGGTGGCGCGCGAGGCACTGGAGGACTTGGAGAAGGCGCTGGGCGCGACGAAGGACATGCTGCAGGCGGCCGAGGACGGAAAGAACCCCGACGTGAACCGACACAAGGACGCGGTCTTCGAGGCCCTCGCCGCGCTGGACCGCCCGGTGGTCGTCGTGCTGGACGACGTGGACCGCCTGCCACCCAAGGACGTCTACGAGGTGATCCGCCTGGTGCGCGCGGTGGGCGACTTCCCGCGCGTGCGCTACCTGCTGGCGCTGGACGCGGGCTACGTGGAAGGCGCGCTGGAGAAGGTGGGCGTGGCGCAGGCGGCCAATTTCCTGGACAAGATCTTCCTGCACCGCTTCGTGCTGCCGGCGGTGTTCCCGGAGGAGCTGTCGCGGGAGCTGGCGGAGCGCCTGGAGCGGCTGGCCGAGGACGCCAAGGCCGGCCAGCCCTTCCTGCTGCCGTGGCGCGAGCGGCTGCAGGTCTTGCTGGATGCCGGCCTGGGCGACCTCTTGGGCACGCTGCGCGACGTGAAGGTCGTGGCCAACCGCGTGCAATTGCAGCTGGCCCTGTGCGAGGACATCAACCTGGCCGAGCTGGCGGCACTGGAGACGCTGGCCGTGAAGGCGCCGGCGGTCTACCGGCAGATGTTGCGGGATCCCGATGCCTACACCGGGGCCGCGCGGCGTGGCGTGGGCGACCTGACCAGCCGCGCGCGCTGGGATGCGGCAATGGCCGACCGCGACCGCGTGCTGCAGGAAACGCCGGAGAACCTGCGTGGTGCTGCCAGGCGCACCGTGGACCTGCTGTTCCCGCCGCAAGCGGTCGAATTCGGAGGCCGGCTGGAGGTGGGCTATCCCGACGCAGTGCTCGACGGTCTGCTGTGCAGCCCCTCGCGCCTGCGCATCGCCGTATCCGGCCACGTGCCGCGCAACGACCTGCGGCTGCGCGACCTGCTGGCCTTCTGCATGGAAGAAGGTGGTCGCCGCGAAATCGTCGCCGGGGTTGCGCAACACGGCTGGGTGGCGCGCTTCGCCTGGCTGCTGGAGCGCTGGACCAGCCGGCCCTACGCGCCGGTCCAGCCCGAAGACATGTTGGCCTGGCTGGGCGAGCTGGTGGACGATGTCCGCGTCCAGCGCCAGCTGGCGGTCGAGCGGCACATGGAGGGCCGGCTGAGGGAGATCGCCCTGCGCCTGCGCCTGCGCGCCGGTCAAGGCGGCGAGCCGCTGCTGCGCGGGGGCTTCGGCGTCACGCTCTCCTTCTGGGAAATGGAGCTGCTGGCCAGCAAGGATCCGCTTCGTTACGCAGGGGTCCTGCTGTCGCAGCAATCCCTGCCGCCGGACCAGGGGCTCGACGACGAGGCGCTCGCGCTGTTCATCGACGGGCTGCCCGAACACGCGCCGGACATCTGGCTGCCCTTCGTCCAGGGCCGCATCGCCAGCGGCGCCTGCGCCGAGCTGGCCTGCCTGCGCCCGATGTGCCAGCTGCGCGACCGGCTGCTCGCCCACCGGCGCGGCGACGCGCCGCAACCTCTGGAGCTGCCGCCCCACCTGTGGGCCCACGTGGACCATGACATCGATCGCCGCGGCCGCGTCTTCTACTTCTCGCGCACGAGGCTTCCTTTCGCGCAGCGCGCCGAGGCCGAAACCTACCTGGCCCGCGACGACCTGCTGCCGCACCAGCGCGCGGGCCTGATGGCCCAGCTGCAGGCGGACAGCATCCGCGAGGACGACCTGTCGGTCGTCGCCTTCGCCGACCTGGCGCCCTACTTCGTCCCGCCGACGGGCTCCGCGCCGACCTGGCCGCCGGCCTTCTGAATCAGCCCGCCGCGCCTACCGTGCGCACGGGCCCGGCCAGCCGCTCCACCTCGGCCTTCAGCCCGCTGCGCAAGCCGAGCAGGAACAGCGCCTCGGCGACCACGAACAGCGGGCCGACCACCAGCCCGATCAGGTCGTCCACGAAGGCCGGCTTGCGGCCCTCGAACCAGTGGCCGATGAACTGGATGATCCAGCCGGCCACGAAGCCTCCCAGGCCGATCGCCAGCCACACCGGCGTGGATTGCGCCGCGCTCCATGCGCCGAACCACAGCGACAGGCCCATCAGCACCGTCATCAACAGCCCCAGGACCCGCTCCAGCGACAGGTAGAACACGCTGAAGCCGATGGCGAACAGGTCCGCCGGCGCCAGGCTGACGCCGGCGACCTCGAAACCCGGCCGCGACAGCAGGGCCGAGAAAGCGAGCACGATCATCGGGATGCCGATGAAGTGCGAGGCGATGTTCGCGGGATGGCGGTGGTAGGCGGCGTATTGGGCAAGCTGCCCGCTCAGCGTCTTCAAGATCCGGCCTTTCGGTGTGTCGTCCGTCGGCATCATCCGTCGCCCGGGCGGCGGAATCAGTCGGGAAGCCGACACAAACCGCGGACGCCCGGCAGGCTCACTGCACGTCGCCCACGCGTACCTTCTCGCCCTTCCTCAGCGTGAACACGGCCACCGGCGCATCGACGTTGTCCCCGCGGGTGTCGAAGCTGACCGGGCCGGCCAGGCCCTGGTAGCCGCGCGTGCGCGCCAGCTGGGGCAGGTACTGCGCGGGATCGGCACTGCCGGCGGCGACCATGGCCTGGGCCAGCACCTGCACGGCGTCGTAGGCCAGCGGCGAGTACACGGTGGTGTTCTCCGGATGCGCCTGTTCGATGCGCCGGGCGAAGGCGTCGACGCCGGCCTCGGCCTCCACGCGCGGATGGCCGCCCTCGCCGCACCACAGGCGGCCGTCGGCGGCGCTGCCCTTTAGCTCCTCGGCCAGGCGGCGGCCGCAGACCGCGTCGGCGACGACGACGTCCAGCGTGGCCCTGGCCTCGGCCACCTGCCTGAGGAGCGGGCCGACCTGGTCGTCCAGCGCGCCGACGAAGAGCAGGTCCACCTTGTCCTGGCGCAGGCGGGCCAGCAGCTTGCGGAAGTTGGTCGCGTGCTCGTCGACCTGGCTGCGCTGCTGCACGGCCAGGCCGGCGGCCTTCAGCCCGTCGGCGAAGGAGTCGGCCATCAGCTTGCCATAGGGGGTGCCGTTGTCCACCACGGCCACGCGCGCCGCCGGCCAGGTGCGGGCGGCGTAGCGCGCGATGGCTGCGGCCTGCCGGCCGTCGTCGGCCACCAGGCGGAAGGAGGTGCGCCAGCCGGAGGCCGTCCATTGCGGGTCGGTGGCCGAGGGGGTGATCGCGGGCACGCCGGCCGCGGCATAGAGCTCGGCGGCGGCGATGGTCGCGCGGGCGTTCAGGTGGCCGACGACGCCGGCGACCTGGCGCTGCAGCAGCCGCTGGGCGGCACCGCGGGCGCGCTCGGGATCGGCATGGTCGTCCTCGGACACCAGCTCGAAGGTGGCCGGGCGGCCGCCGATGCGCAGCGCGCGGGAATTGAGGTCGTCCACCGCGAGCTGGGCGCCGCGCTGCACGTCCAGACCGAATTCGGCCTGCGGGCCGGACAGCGGCGCCGCCTGGCCGATGCGCACGCGCAGCGGCTGCGCGGCGGGCACGGCCGCAGCGGCGACGGCGGGAGTCTTGGGCTTGGAGCTGCAGGCCGCCAGCAGGACGGCCGAAGTGATGGCGGCAGCCGTGATGGCACGGCGGCACAGGCGGCGGATGCGCGATTGATCCATGTGGCGGCGGCCCGCATAGCGCCGGGCCCGGCTTTGAACGAGCCGCGGATTGTGTGCCAAGCCGCGGGCCGGCCTGCAACGCGCCGCCGGACGGCGCCGATCCAGGCGCCCGCGGAGGTCAGCGCAAGCCGCCCGTGAAGTTGTCGAACGCCTCCGGGCAATCGTCCTGGGTCACCTGGATCCTCGGCACCGGGACCCGCACCACCACCGAGCCATTCCGGGGCTGGACCTGCTCCCATTCGTTTCATCCCGCCCCCTGAAGACAATCCTGCACAGCGCTTGTGGCGTTCGCGCCTGCCTGTCGGGGATCGCTGCGCAGGTACGGTTCCTGCAGCCCACTCGAATCGGGGGCCGCCGGACACCCGCATGGCACGAGCTTGGGATTGCGCGCCGCACCCGGCCTGCCCGAAGGTGCCGACCTTTCCCGCAAGGGACCATGCAGGGGACACGACGATGAGCTACCAGGCATTGAGCGCAGCATCCTTGCCGGCCTACCTGGCCTCGGTGCCGGCGCTGCGCGAGCGCTTCAGCGACCTCGGCGACCTGGAGGTGGCCGAGGTGGGCGACGGCAACCTGAACCTCGTCTTCCTGGTCACCCAGCGCGGCCGGCCCGAGCAGACCCTGGTGCTCAAGCAGGCCCTGCCCTACCTGCGCTGCGTGGGCGAGAGCTGGCCGCTGACGCGCCACCGCATGGACATCGAGGTGCGGGCGCTGCAGGTCTTCGGCGCGCTGTGCCCGCAGCATGTGCCCGAGGTCTTCCACGCCAGCAGCGAGATGTCGCTGGTGGCCATGCGCCGGCTGGGCGAGCACATCGTGCTGCGCCACGGCCTGATCGCCGGCACCGTCTACCCGAAGCTGGCCGATCACCTGTCCACCTACCTGGCGCGCACGCTCTTCTTCACCTCGGACCTGCACCTGCCGCCCGAGGCCAAGAAGCAGGCGGTGGCCGCCGCCGCCAACACCGAGCTGTGCAAGATCACCGAGGACCTGGTCTTCACCCACCCCTACGACGACAGCCCGTCCAACGCCTATCCGCCCGGCCTGCCGCGCGCGGCCATCGAGCGCATCCAGCGCAACGCCGGCCTGCGCGCCGCGGTGGCCGAGATGAAGTACCTCTTCATGACCGCCGCCGAGGCCCGGCTGCACGGCGACCTGCACACCGGCTCGGTGATGGTCAACGGCGACGAGACCTGGGTCATCGACCCCGAGTTCTCGTTCTACGGCCCGATGGGCTTCGACACCGGCGCCATGCTGGCCAACCTGCTGATGGCCTGGCTCGCCGCCGAGCCGCGCCAGCGCGCCGCGGGCAACGACCCGGCGACCTACCAGGCGTGGCTGCTGGACACGGTGTGCGCGGTGTGGGAGGGCTTCGAGGCCAAGTTCCTCGCGTTGTGGCGTGCGCAGGAAGCGCAGGGCCAGGGTTTCATCGGCAAGGACCTGGACGGCGACAGCGCCGAGGCCTTCCGCGCCGCCTTCATGCGCCGCCTCTTCGCCGACACCCTGGGCTTCGCCGCCTGCAAGATCATGCGGCGCATCGTCGGCCTGGCGAAGGTGGCCGACATCGCCGGCATCGCCGACGAGGCCGCCCGCACCCAGGCCGAGGTGCGCGCGCTGCGCCTGGCCGAACACCTGCTGCTCAACCGCCGCGACATCGCCTCCATGGACGGCGTGCGCGCGGCGCTGCGCGGCGTCTGCTCCGCATCCCTGTCCAGCTGACCCATGCCCCTGCCCACGACCGCCCTGCCCCCCACCCTGGAATGGCGCGACGACGCCCTCCACCTGCTGGACCAGACCCTGCTGCCCAACGAGATCGTCGTCGAGCGCCAGCACGACGCGCAGCAGGTCTGGCACGCCATCCACCAGCTGAAGGTGCGCGGCGCGCCCGCCATCGGCGTGGCCGGCGCCTACGGCCTGTGCGTGGCGATGCAGCCGCACCGCGCCCTGCCGGCCGCGGCCTTCCGCGACAAGCTGGGCGAGCAGGCGGCCTACCTCGACTCCTCGCGCCCGACGGCCGTCAACCTGCACTGGGCCCTGCAGCGCATGCAGGCCAGCCTCGGCGGGCGAGATGACGCCGGCGGCGAGGCCCTCTACCAGGCGCTGGTCGACGAGGCCCAGGCCATCCACGCCGAGGACGTCGCGCTGTGCGAGGGCATCGGCCGCCATGGCCTGCCGCTGATCCGCCCCGGCTGCGGCGTGCTGACCCACTGCAACGCCGGCGCGCTGGCCACCACCGGCATCGGCACCGCCACCGCGCCGATGTACCTGGCGCAGCGCGCGGGCATCCCCTTGCGCGTCTACGCCGACGAGACGCGCCCGCTGCTGCAGGGCGCGCGGCTGACCTCCTTCGAGCTGCAGCGCAGCGGCATCGACGTCACGCTGATCACCGACAACATGGCCGCCGCCACGATGCAGCGCGGCCTGGTGGACCTGGTCATCGTCGGCACCGACCGCGTGGCCGCCAACGGCGACGTCGCCAACAAGATCGGCACGCTGGGCGTGGCCATCCTGGCCAGGCACTTCGGCATTCCCTTCTACGTCGCCTGCCCCTCGTCCACGCTGGACCTGGCCACGCCCGACGGCCAACGCATCGTCATCGAGGAGCGCGGCGCCGAGGAGGTCACCAGCTTCGGCCTGCGCCGCACCGCACCCGAGGGCATGCAGGTCCGCAACCCGGCCTTCGACGTGACGCCGCACGCGCTGGTCAGCGGCTTCATCACCGAACGCGGGCTGATCGAGCCGCCCTTCGACCGCCAGTTCGCCGCCCTCTTCTCCTGAATCCCTTTCGCGAAATCCAAGCCATGAAGAACCTCTGGTCCGGCGCCGAAGCCGATCGCCTCGTCACCCACTACGCGCAGCAGGGGCACCACGCCGACGTGGCGCTGCGCGTCTACACCTCGCGCCTGCTGGGGATCGAGCCCGCGCTGGTGCTGCACGGCGGCGGCAACACCTCGGTGAAGACGCGGCTGCGCGACGTGGCCGGCGACGAGGTGGAGGTGCTGTGCGTCAAGGGCTCGGGCTGGGACATGGGCAACATCGAGCCCGCCGGCCTGCCCGCGGTGCGCCTGCAGCCGCTGCGCCGGCTGGCCGCGCTGGAGCGGCTGTCCGACGAGGACATGGTCAACGCCCAGCGCTGCAACCTGATGGACGCCTCGGCGCCCAACCCGTCGGTGGAGACGCTGCTGCACGCCTTCCTGCCGCACAAGTTCATCGACCACACGCATGCCAACGCGGTGCTGGCGCTGTCCGACCAGCCCGATGGCATCGCCATCTGCCAGGACCTGTACGGCAACGAGATGGCCATCGTCGACTACGTGATGCCCGGCTTCCTGCTGGCCAAGGCCGCCGCGGCCGCGCATGAGCAGCAGCCCGGCGTGCAGGGCCTGATCCTGCACAAGCACGGCATCTTCAGCTTCGGCGAGACGGCTGAGGAAGCCTACGAACGCATGATCCGCATGGTCACGCGCGCGGAGCAGCGCATCGCACGCGTCAGCGTCGCAGTGCCCGCAGCGGCCCCCGTCGCGGCGGCCCCGGCCGCCGACGTGCTGCCGCTGCTGCGCGGCGCCCTGGCCCAGCAACTGGGCGACGGCCGCCACCAGCGCTGGATCGCCAGCCTGCGCAACGGCCCTGCGGCCCTGGCCTTCGTCGGCCGCGCCGACCTGCAGCAGGCGGCCTGGAGCGGCGTCATCACGCCCGACCACGGCATCCGCATCAAGAACAGGCCGCTGGTGCTGTCGCGCCCGCAGCCCGGCGCGCTGGCCGATTGGGAAGCCGACACCGCGCAGCGCCTGGACGCCTATGCCGCCGACTACCGCGCCTACTTCGAGCGCCAGAACGCACGCGTGGGCGGCGGCCGCAAGCAACTGGATGCGCTGCCCCGCGTGCTGCTGGTGCCGGGCGTGGGGGTCGTCGCCTTCGGCAAGTCCAAGGCCGATGCCGAGATCGCCGCCGACCTGGCCGAGACCACCATCACCACGCTGAACTGGGCCGAAGCCGTGGGCCGCTTCGAGCCGCTGTCCGAGGATCACCTCTTCGACATGGAGTACTGGCCGCTGGAGCAGGCCAAGCTGGGCAAGGCCGCGGAAGCGCCGCTGGCACGCCAGGTGGTGCTGGTCACCGGCGGCGCGGGCGCGATCGGCGCGGCCACGGCCAAGCTCTTTGCGCGACACGGTGCCGAGGTCGTCGTGCTCGACCTGGATGGCGAAGCCGCGCAGGCCGTCGCCAAGTCCTGCGGCCGCCACGCGCTGGGCCTGGCC
Source organism: Aquabacterium sp. (assembly GCA_004322345.1). GTDB lineage: Bacteria > Pseudomonadota > Gammaproteobacteria > Burkholderiales > Burkholderiaceae_C > Aquabacterium. Next base: position 15,648 of record SCTQ01000021.1, read on the forward strand.
TGCGACGTGACCGACCCGCAAGCCGTGCGCGCCGCCTTCGACGCGGCCTGCCTGCGCTTCGGCGGCGTGGACATCGTGGTCTCCAATGCCGGCGCGGCCTGGGAAGGTGCCATCGCGACGCTGGACGACGCCGTGCTGCGCAGGAGCTTCGAGCTGAACTTCTTCTCCCACCAGGGCGTGGCGCAGAACGCCGTGCGCGTGATGAAGGCCCAGGGCAGCGGCGGTGCGCTGCTGTTCAACGTCTCCAAGCAGGCCGTCAACCCGGGCGCCAACTTCGGCGCCTATGGCACGTCCAAGGCCGCGACCCTGCTGCTGGCGCGCCAGTACGCGCTGGAGCACGGCGCCGACGGCATCCGCGTCAACGCGGTCAACGCCGACCGCATACGCAGCGGCCTGCTGACGGAGAAGATGATCGCCTCGCGCGCCAGCTCGCGCGGCCTGAGCGAACACGACTACATGCGCGGCAACCTGCTGCAGCAGGAGGTCACCGCCGAGGACGTGGCCCTGGCGTTCGTGCACCAGGCGCTGGAGATGAAGACCACCGGCGGGGTGACGACGGTGGACGGCGGCAACATCGCAGCCGCGCTGCGCTAGCGTGGTGACTAGGCACCGGGCTTGCCGCGCCTCCTGCAGGACCCACCCCTGCAAGGAGACCCGCATGCTCGGCAAACTTCCCGTCAGCGCCAACATCGCCACCCGTGACCTGGAAGCCGCCCGCCGCTTCTACGTCGACATCCTGGGCCTGGAGCAGGTCGGCTCCGAAGGCGACGAGCTGATCGTGCTGCGCAGCGGCCCGACCGCCGTCAACGTCTACCGCTCCGACTACGCCGGCACCAACCGCGCAACGGCGCTGACCTGGGACACCGACGCCGCGCTCGACGGGCTGGTGCAGGCGCTGCGCGATCGCGGGGTGCGCTTCGAGCACTACCCGGACCTGCCCGGCCTGCAGCTGCAGGGCGACGTGCATGTCGCCGGCCACATGAAGCTGGTGTGGTTCAAGGACCCGGACGGCAACATCCTCAATCTCGTGGGCCGTTGACCCGCAAGGTATGCAGACGTAAGCCAGGCTTCCCTAGGGCCTGTTAACGCTACCGGAGGATGCGCGTGATTCAGGAAACGGGCGCCATCGAGGCGCAAAGCGCAGCCGTAGCGGTGGCTACGGCGAGCATTTGCAACGCGGAGGGCGCCCGTTTCCTGAAGGCACCGGAAGGGCTGGAGCCTGGCAAGGCGCTGGGCGTCGTTGCAGCCTCGTTGTGTGCCGAAGGCACACGGCCTTGGCTGCGCCTAGCCCAGCGCCTTGCCAGGCTTCAGCGCGCGTCCTCCGGTAGTGTTAACAGGCCCTAGTTCGATTCATGGGGCGTTGCCGCCGCCGGGGCCATCACTCGATAGTCGGCGCGCAGGACCCGCCGGCCGCGGCCGGCACACCCATCATCGAAACCAGGAGCCCCCATGAAGCCTTTCATCCTCGTGCCCGCCCTCGGCGGCATCGTCGCCCTCGCCTGCAGCCTGCCCGCCCACGCGCTGACGCTCGCGCCCTCCGATCAGGGCAACATCAGCGAGGTGGACTCCCGGCTCGGCGTGCCGCCGTCCGTGCTGACGCTGAACCCCGACGACACCAACGTCTCGGTCGCATCGCTGAGCACCGTCGGCGGCTCGGTCACCCGGCGCGGCTATGTCTGGTTCGACATCCCGGACGCCGTCACCGACGCGAGTGCCGTCACGCTGAAGGTGGACGTCGTGGCGCTGGGCGCCGGCTCGATCAGCTTCAACCTGGTGTCCGTCGAACACGGCTTCGATGATTTCCAGGTGGCCCTCAGCGGGCCGCCGACGACGGCCGGCACGGACCTGATCTTCGACCTGTCCAACGGAGACAGCTACCTGGACCCCGTCACGCTGGACGCCAGCACCTCCCTGATCGGCGCCAGCTTCGCGCTCTCGGCCTCCGCAGTCGCCGCGGTCAATGCAGCCCACGGCGGGCGCTTCGCCATCGGCTTCACCGGCCTCGGGTCCCTGGCCAGCCTGGAGTTCATCCACCCGGTACTGGAGGTGACGACCGCCGTGCCCGAGCCTTCCAGCTGGCTGCTCGGCAGCATCGGCCTGCTGGCGGCCGTGGTGCGCTGGCGGCGTGTCGCCGTGCGCGGCTGACCCAGGCACCTCTCAAGGCGCGCCCAGCACCTCGGCGGCCAGTTCGGTGTCCATGTACTCGGTCAGCTCACGCAGCTTGCCGCTGTCCAGCCGGCACACCAGGCAGTAGGTGTTGTCGTAGCGCTTGCCGGACTTGGTCATCACATCGCCGCGGGTCTCGACGACCACGTAGTCGTCCTCGGCGATGAAACGGTGGGCGCGGCTGGTGTAGGTGGTGGCGAAGCGCTCGAACAGCGGCTTGAGCAGCTGCTCGCGCACCACCTGCTTGCCTCGGTATTCGCGCGACCACGTGGCGTGGCCGGGGATGATCCAGGCGAAGTCGTCGGCCATGGCGTCGATGAGCGGGCGGCCATTGCCGCGGGACAGCTCGTCGAAGACGGACTGCATCAGGCGCTTGTTGGACAGGGTGTCGTGCGGGGTCGTGGAAGCGGTGGTCATGGCGTGGCCTTTCGGTTGCGGGGCTTGCGGGACGGCATGGCGGGCAACTCCGGCGGCCGGTGTCCCGTCTCCAGCCACTGCCCGTAGAAATCGATCTTTCCGTCGAGCAGTTCGAGGGCCGCGGTCCATTCGGCGATGCTGCGCCTGACCTTCTCGCGATGGGCGCGCAGCTGCTCCCGGCGCTGGGACAGCGTCGAGCGCCCTTGCTGCACCAGCCGCGTGTAGCCGCGCATCTCGGCGATGGACATGCCCGTGCGCCGCAGCCGGTCCATCAGCACCAGCCAGTTGACGTGCTGCTCGCTGTAGACGCGGTGGCCGCTGGCATTGCGCACGACACCGGGCACCAGGCCTTGGGCCTCGTACCAGCGGATGGCGTAGATGCTGCGGCCTGTGCGCTCGGCGAGCTGGCCGATGCGCAGGTGGGATGGCGGTTGGGGCATGGGGGTTCTCCTGCTCGGGATGCATTGGAAAACCTGGAGTGCACTCCAGGTCAAGCGGGAGGAGCGGCCGCGTCGATGCCCTGGCTACTTCCTGCCCTTTTCCGTCACCACGAGCACGGCCTTGGCCACCGTCAGGTCGGGCTGGGCGATGCATTCGTCTATCACGAGGTCCGTCAATGCCTGCGCACCGGCCATCATGCCCATGCTGAAATTGCCCTTCTGCATCGCGACCAGCAGGATCATGCCGTGCAGCATCTTGACGCTGCGGATCTCGTCGCGCTTGAGCTCCGGGTGGAAGCGCTGGAACTCCTTGACCTCGTTGCTCAGGCCAGCGCAGGGCCGCTCGAGCGGATCGGGCGAGCGCACGAAGCCGTAGGGCACCCTCACGCGCCGGGGCATCGGGCGGCCCTCGCCATCCTGGGCCGGGATGAAGGTGGCCTGCTTGAGCAGCGCGATGGCAGCTTCGTCCAGCGGCGGGAAGCCTGAGGACTTCAGCAGCCCGACTTTGTCGACATTCCCCGTCTCGGTGACGGAGACCGCGAGGTCGGCCTCCGACTCGATGCCGGGCAGCAGGCCCTGGGGATAGGCCGCATCGGGGATGGTGGCAATCCTGGGTGGCTTGAGCCTGGCACGAGCGGGGGCGCTCGCGGAGCTGGCGGGCGGGGCCGCAGCGGCCACGGCGGATGCCGCGGCCTCGGGCTCAGCGGCGGCGGCGGCAGCGAGCGCCGGCAAGATCATCAGGCCTGACAGGACTGGACGGAACATCGACTCTTCTCCCTCGGATATCGGCGTGCAGACATGGAAGCGCCCGGCATGGCCGGGCGAATCGCATTCTGGCGTGGGGAGATGCCGGACTCAGAAATACAGCGCCACCGCCTCCGCCACCGCCCCGCCGCCGGCGATGGGCAGCGCGATCATCCCGCCCGGGCCGGACTCCGGCGCGTGGCCGTTGGCACGCGGGCGCAGCGACGGCACGCCACTGGACATGGCCTTGCCGATCGCCTGGGCGAAGGCGGCCGCGTCCTCCGCGTCGCCGGCCGGCAGGCTGCCGTCGGTCTCGCAGAAGCCGAAGGTGCGCTGCAGGGCCGCGCCCTCGGCGTCCGGCGCCCAGCTCTCCACCCGCCGCGCGATGGGCGTGGGCGAGGCCGAGAGGAAGGCCAGCACGTAGGTGTCGCGCGTGGGCAGCGGACAGGGAATGGCCAGGCCGCGCTCGATGCCGGCCGAGGCCGCCTCGGCGGCACGCACGAACTTGGCGGAGTCGGACAGGCCCTCGATGAAGACCGAGCCCTCGCGCTGCCAGGCCAGCCCGGGCAGGCCGCTGCCGCGCGGCAGGTAGGTCTCGCGGCCGGTGGCCTCGAAAGCGGCGGAGGCCGCGCCGTAGTAGCCATCGACCAGGGTCATGTCGCCGGTGATGCGCGGGTCGTTGCGCCACAGCTCGATCGCGCCGGCCTCGTCGGCGTCGCCGCCGCAGAAGAGCACCACCACCGCCTTGAAGGCGTCGTCCACGAAGACGGGGAAGGCGACGGCGCCGGTCAGCTCGGCGTCCTTGGCCGCCGCAGCGCGGCGGAAGCCGCCGCCTTGCAGGTCCTTCAACAGGATGGGCCGGCCCTCCTCCCACACGCGCCCGGGCAGGCCCTCGCCGCGGCCGAAGCACATCTGGCGGCTGATGGTGCCGAAGGCCGCGGCGCTGCCGTAGAGGCCGCCGCCGAATTCCAGCAGGTGCCCATCGGCATCCGGCACCCAGACTTCCGCCACGCGTATGAAGGTCTTCATCGGCCGCTTTGCCTGTGGTCGTTGGAGGTGCCCACAGCGACGCAATATGCATTCCACGACAATGCGCCCCTTCCCTTTCGATCGACGCACCATGTTCGACCACAACGAAACCCTGGAAGAAGCGCGCCAGCGCAACATCCGCGACGCCCTGCGCGAGGACATCGGCATCCGCGACTGGACGGCCGAACTCGCCCCCGCCCACCAGCGCGTGCAGGCCCGGGTCATCGTGCGCGAGGCCGCGACGCTGGCCGGCCAGGCCTGGTTCGACGGCTGCGTGCTGGCGCTGGACCCGCTGGCCCACATCGAATGGCTCTATGCAGAAGGCGCCCAGATGGCCGCCGACACGCCGGTGTGCGAGATCAAGGCCGATGCCCGCGCCCTGCTGTCGGCCGAACGCCCGGCGCTGAACTTCCTGCAACTGCTGTCGGCCACCGCGACCGTGGCCCATCGCTACGCGCGCGTGATCGACGGCGTCTCGCCCAACCCCCGTGGCTGCGCGGTGCTGGATACCCGCAAGACCATCCCCGGCCTGCGCCTGGCGCAGAAGTACGCGGTGACGGTGGGCGGCGGCGCCAACCAGCGCCTGGCGCTGTACGACGGCATCCTGATCAAGGAGAACCACATCGCCGCAGCCGGCAGCGTCACCCAGGCCCTGCACAACGCGCAGGCGCTGAACGCCGGCGTGGGCATCCAGATCGAAGTGGAGACGCTGGATCAGTTGCAGGAGGCGCTGGCCGCCGGCGCCGTCAGCGTGCTGCTGGACAACTTCACGCTGGAGCAGATGCGCGAGGCCGTGGCCGTCAACGCCGGGCGCGCCTGGCTGGAGGTCTCCGGCGGCGTCACCGAGGACCGCCTGCGCGAGATCGCCGCCACCGGCGTGGAACGCATCTCGGTGGGCAAGCTGACAAAGGACGTGCAGGCCGTGGACTACTCGATGCGCGTGCTCGGGCTGGCCCGCTGAGCGGCGTCACGCCGCGCTGCTACCCTGTGCCCCATCGCTTGAACCGACATTTCCGATAAGAGGAGCCTTCCCATGCCCGGCCTGCTGCCCGACGTCGATCCCGACGGCCTGCTGGAGTACTCGGTCGTCTACACCGACCGCGCGCTCAACCACATGTCCCGCAAGTTCCAGGGCGTGATGACGGACATCTCCGGCATGCTCAAGCGCACCTACAACGGCCACTCCGCCGTCGTCGTGCCGGGCAGCGGCACCTTCGGCATGGAGGCCGTGGCGCGCCAGTTCGCCACCGGCCGCAAGGCCCTGGTGCTGCGCAACGGCTGGTTCAGCTACCGCTGGACGCAGATCTTCGACATGGGCTCCATCCCGTCGGAGTCCGTCGTGCTCAAGGCCCGCCCCATCCGCGAAGGCCGCCAGGCACCGTATGCGCCGGCCCCGATCGACGAGGTGGTGGCCACGATCCTGCGCGAGAAGCCCGCGGTGGTCTTCGCACCGCACGTGGAGACCGCCTCCGGGATGATCCTGCCGCCGGACTACCTGAAGGCCGTGGGCCAGGCGGTGCGCGAGGTGGACGGCCTCTTCGTGCTGGACTGCATCGCCTCCGGCGCGATGTGGGTGGACATGCAGGCCAGCGGCGTGGACGTGCTGATCAGCGCGCCGCAGAAGGGCTGGAGCGGCTCGCCCGGCTGCGCCCTGGTCGTCCTGAGCCAGCGCGCCCGCGAACGCATCGACCAGACCACCAGCACCAGCTTCGCCTGCGACCTGCGCAAGTGGCTGCAGATCATGGAAGCCTTCGAGCAGGGCGGCCATGCCTATCACACCACCATGCCCACCGACGGCCTGACCAACACGCGCAACGTGATGCGCGAGACCCTGGAGTACGGCCTGGAGAAGCTGCGCGGCGAGCAGCAGGCGCTGGGTGACGGCGTGCGCGCGATGGTGGCCCGGCTGGGCTTCACCAGCGTCGCCGCGCCCGGCTTCGAGGCGCCGGGCGTGGTCGTCTGCTACACCGACGACGTCGGCCTGTCGACCGCCAAGAAAACGCTGGAGCTCGGCCTGCAGACCGCCGCCGGGGTGCCGCTGCAGTGCGACGAGCCGGCGGACTTCCGCACCTTCCGCGTCGGCCTCTTCGGGCTGGACAAGCTGCACAACACCGAACGCTCGGTGGCCACGCTGGAGAAGGTGCTGCGCCAGATCGCCCAGGGCTGAGCCAGGCGGGGCGGCGGCCCCGCCGCAGCTCAGGTCGGTGCCGGCAGCGGCACGATCAGCGCGCCGCGCAAAAGGTCGATGCGGGCCGGCGGCTTCACGTTGACGCGCGACTCCACGTAAGGCTTGAGCGGGGTCAGGATCTTCTCGGGGTCGAGCAGGAACCTGGCCTCGGCAGGATACGGCTCCTTGTACATCGTGACGATGGCCTTCGAGGACCAGGTCGTGATCGTGTAGGAGCCGCCGGGCACGTAGTAGTAGCCCCCACCGCCGCCGCCCTTGGCCTTGACGAACTGCGGGCCGGACTGGCCCGGCGCGTCCTGCGCGTCCTCGGCATGGGCCTGGTGCTCGGGCTGCAGCAGCAGGCTGGTTTTCTTGTCGACCGGGGTGAGCGTGAAGGCCGTGTAGCCCTTCTGCCTGGTGAGCTCCGCGCAGCGGTAGATCCAGTAGTACCAGACCGTGTCGCCGCTGGTGTGCCCGTTGCCCTGGAAGGACACCAGGTAGGTGTGGTCGTCCATCCACTGGTCCGTGTAGCCCCCGGTCATGCCCTTGGGGCCGTAGCCGGTGGCGCAACCAGCCAGGAACACGCAGGCCATCGCGATGGCCGCCCATCTTCTTCTCATCATCCGACCTCCCAGTCGACTGCGATACAACTTGTGCGGGCAGCATATCGTCGGCACCTGCCGACGCGCATCCACCGTGTTGCGCGGTCGCCTACGCCGACCACCCGATCCCGGGGCCGTGCGCGAGGCCTGCGCGAACTTCCGCACGCGCCCCTCCAGCCGTCCTCCCGGCGGCTGACAGGGTGGCGCCGGTCGTTCTATAACAGGCGCCTTCCGCACAACATGCTGCGCACCATGGCCGCCGACTTCACCTCCATCCGCAACTACCACGAGCGTGTCGTCGTCGAATGCGTGCTGGCCAACGCCGCCCGCTATCCCGGCGTGAACGAGGACCTGCTGCCCGACGTGGCCTGCGTCGCGCTGAACCGCCTGATGCCGCGCTACGTGCGCCACGAGGTGGACCTGGCCTTCTACCTGACCGAGAAGGAACGCGCGGACAACGAGCGCGAGGTCGCCGACGCGGTGGACTTCGCCTTCCACTTCGTCCAGGCCCGCTACGCGATGCGCGCGCGGCGCTGAACGAGCGGCCGCGGGGCAAACGGGACGCCCACCCCCGGTGCGGCCGCCTGCCCTGGGAAGGGCGCCGTGAGATTCGTCACGGGTCCGCCGCGGGTATTCCACGAGCCCGCCCTCAAGCCCGTCACCGGGCCAGTCGTAAACCGCTGATCCGTCCGCGCGTTTGTCATTGGCGCGCGCGGCCGGACACCCGTGCGCCCCCTATCGGCAGTCTGGATAGGCCCCTCGACTTCCCCAGACCGAGTGCTTCAATGAAGAAGAACACCCTCGCCCACGCCGCCGCCGTCTGCCTCCTGGCCGCCTTCGCCGGCCACGCCGCCGCCGACGAACCCATCGCCACCGACCGCCCGGACTTCGTCGAGTCCAGCGACACCGTCGGCAAGGGCCGGCTGCAGATCGAGACCTCCGTGGCCTTCGAACGCAACGACGCCGAGGGCATCAAGGTGCGCAGCCGCAGCACCCCCACCCTGGTGCGCTGGGGCGTCGGCGAGGACTGGGAACTGCGCCTGGAGACCGACGGGTCCATGCGCGAGCAGACCAGGGACCGCAACACCGGCCTGAGCGACAAGGCCACCGGCTTTTCCGACACCGCCATCGGCATCAAATGGCACACGATGGACGCCGACGAGAAGACCGGCCGTCCCTCGATGGCCTGGCTCTTCCACGCCGACCTCAACACCGGCACGCGCGAGTTCCGCGGCGCCGGCCTGCGACCGTCCGTGCGCGCGACGGCCGAATGGGAGCTCGCCGGCGAGTGGTCCGTGGGCGTGATGCCGGGCCTGATGTTCGACAAGCGCGACGACGGCAAGCGCTTCACCGCCGGCATCTTCGCCGTCACCGTCGGCAAGGGCTGGACGGACCGCTTCCGCACCTTCGTCGAGCTGTCCGGCCAGTCGCTGGCAGCCAAGAAGAACGGCGGCTCCTTCGTCACCTTCGACGCCGGCGCCGTCTACCTGCTGACCAACGACACGCAGGTCGATTTCGCCATCTCCAAGGGCCTGAACGACGAAACGACGGACTTCTCCTGGACGGTCGGCTTCTCCGTCCGCTTCTGAGCGCCATCAGAAAGAGCAGCACATGAACTTCAACCTGTCGATCCGCCGCAAGCTGATGGGCTTCAGCCTGCTGGGCTTCGTCTTCGTGGTCGTCGTCGGCGTGGCCGGCTTCGTGGCCGTCAACCGCCTCACCTTCGCGACCGGCCACATCACCAACATCGGCTCCGCGCTGAAGGAGCAGATGTACGCGGACATGATGCACGACGCCCTGCGCGGGGACGTGCTGCGCGCGTTGCTGGCCGCCTCCAAGAACGACAAGGCCGACGAGAAGGCCATCAAGGAAGACCTGGTCGAACACTCCAAGGGCTTCCGCGAATCCATGCGCAAGCTGGACACGCTGGTGATCGATGCCTCCACCACGGCCGCGGTGGCCAAGGTGCGCCCCGCGCTGGACGCCTACCTGGCCAGCGCGGAGGCCGTCATCGGCCTGGCCTTCACGGACACGGCCGCGGCCGACGCCCGCCTGCCCGCCTTCCAGGCCGCCTTCGACAAGCTGGAGAAGGAGATGGGCGACCTCGACGACCTGCTGGAAGACCGCGCCAGGACGACGCAGGCCGAGAGCGCGGGCACCTCCACCGGCGCCCGCGTGGCCATCTTCGCCTCGGCCGCCGTGGCCGGCGCCATCTTCCTGGCCCTGGGACTGATGATCGGCCGCAGCGTCGTGCGCCCGATCGGCGAGGCGGTGAAGATCGCCGAGGCCGTGGCCTCGGGCGACCTGACCTCGCACGTGCAGGTGACCACCAGCGACGAGACCGGCCAGCTGATGCGCTCGCTGCAGACCATGAACGCGAGCTTGGCGCGCATCGTCTCAACCGTGCGCCAGGGCGGCGAGAACATCGCCACCGGCTCCTCCCAGATCGCGATCGGCAATGCCGACCTGAGCCAGCGCACCGAGACCCAGGCAAGCAACCTGCAGGCTGCCGCCGCGTCGATGGAGCAGCTCAGCAGCACCGTGCGCAACAACGCGGACACCGCGCGCCAGGCCACCGAGCTGGCGCACTCGGCCAGCGAAGTCGCCTCCAAGGGCGGCGAGGTGGTGGGACGCGTGGTCAGCACCATGGCCGAGATCTCCCAGTCCAGCAAGAAGATCAACGACATCATCGGCGTGATCGACGGCATCGCCTTCCAGACCAACATCCTGGCGCTGAACGCCGCGGTGGAAGCCGCACGGGCCGGCGAGCAGGGCCGCGGCTTCGCCGTCGTGGCCTCCGAGGTGCGCAGCCTGGCGCAACGCAGCGCCAATGCGGCCAAGGAGATCAAGAGCCTGATCGCCGACAGCGTCGAGAAGGTCGAGGCCGGCACCACGCTGGTCGACGACGCGGGCCGCACGATGGATGACATCGTCGGCCAGGTGAAGCGCGTGGCCGCGCTGATCGAGGAGATCGGCACCGCCACCAGCGAGCAGACCGGCGGCATCAGCCAGGTCAGCTCCTCGGTGGCCCAACTCGACCAGGTGACGCAGCAGAACGCGGCCCTGGTGGAGGAATCCGCCGCCGCCGCGGAGAGCCTGCGCCTGCAGGCCGACCGGCTGGTCGAGTCAGTCCGTGTCTTCCGCTTAGCCTGAACGGGTTGGGAGACGCGAGGGGCCGAGCGCCGGGCCGCCCCAAGCCGGCCCCGTCCTCACGGGGGACCGGGCCACGTACTCGTGGACCGAGGGGCCACATGACTCGGGCGCCGGGCCGCCCCAAGCCGGCCCCGTCCCCACGGGGGACCGGGCCACGTACTCGTGGACCGAGGGGCCTACGTCCGTATGCCGTACAGCCCCGGCCGGTTCAGGCGCACCAGCACGTTGTTGCGTGCCACGGCCTGGGTCACCTTGAACTCGGCCTTCGCGGTATCGCGCGGGATCGGGTCCACGTAGACGCGGCCGTCGGCGCTGACCAGGCTGCACACGCGGGGCGAATTGGCGGCCTCGCCCGAGCGCACCACCACCGCCGTCTCGCCGTTGACCAGCTTGACGAAGCAGCCCGGCGGATAGATGCCCATCTCCTTGACGATGGCCGCGGCGTAGATGTTCTGCGCCCCGCCGGCGCCGACGAACATCTCGCGCGCCGCCGCGTTGGGCGGCAGCGCCGAGCGCGAAGCGCGTGAGCTCAGCTTGGCCAGGTAGACGTCCACGTAGTGGATCAGGCAGGCCAGTTCGCCGGCCTGGCCCAGGTCCTTGGGCAGGGGCTTGCCGCCCTCCGTGACGTGGTGGAACTCGACGGCACGCAGCCAGTCCTGGTCCGTGACTCCGGCGCGCTCGAGCAGTTCGCGGCCGCGCCGCGGATGCTCGGCGATCTGCTGGCGCTGCTGCGCGCTCAGCGGCGTGGTCTGCTGCGCCAGCTCGTTCTGCAGCTCGATCATCGCCACGTTCATGGTCAGGGCGGCGTTGATCACGGTGGCCCGGTCTGCCGCACTCCAGCCCAGGCGCTCGGCCACGAGCGCGGCGACGCAGGCCGCCTGCAGCGAATGCGTGACAGCGTAGTTGGGCGATTCGTTGTGGACCATCTCGAACTTTCCGACGTCCACGCTGTGCCCGATCGCACCGACGATGTCGCGGCCGATGTGCTGCACGTGGCCGGCGAAACCGGCATCGGTGCAGTTGCGCAGCAGCGCCCCCACGCGGCGCTGGATGCCGGCCCACAGGCTGAAAGGATCGAAGACCGAGGCCTGGTCCTCCATCTGGCGCCGGTTCTCGCGTTCGTACTCGTCGGCATCGACATAGACGCCGCGCTCCAGCAGGGCTTCGACCTGGCTGGTCTCGGTGGGGACGAAGCCCTTGTTCAGCAACAGCTGTCCCGGCTCGTTGCGCACACCCCAGGGCAGAGGGTGGTGCAGCCGGATCTCGTGCGCGTACAGACGCAGCAGCTTCATGGCTTGCCCTTGGGCCGACGACATGAAGCGGTTACGACATAAGCCGACACAAACCGGATAAGGGATGTCCCGCGCGACGTTTAAAACGAATCACATGTCAAAAGACATGGCAAGCGCCTGTCCCATAACGGACAAATCCTCGTTTCAAACAAATGAGGCACTCAGGGCAGCCAGGCGTCACGCCGCTTGGGCTTGCGCGAGAGCACCGTCGGGAAGCTCACCGGCAGGGTCTGGGGATAGTCGCGGCTGTAGTGCAGGCCGCGGCTCTCGCGCCGCGCCAGGGCGGAGCGCACGATCAGCTCGGCGCAGTCCACCAGGTTGCGCAGTTCCAGCAGGTCGCGCGTGACGCGGAAGTTCGCGTAGTAGTCGTCGATCTCGCCGCGCAGCAGCTTGATGCGGTGGAGCGCACGCTCCAGCCGCCGCGTGGTACGCACGATGCCCACGTAGTTCCACATCAGCAGGCGCAGCTCGTCCCAGTTGTGCGAGATGACGACCTCCTCGTCGGCGTCCTCCACCTGGCTTTCGTCCCAGTCCGGCACCCTGGGAATCGGCGGCAGGTCCCCGCGCTCCAGGATGTGGCCCGCGCAGGTGCGGCCCAGCACCACGCACTCGAGCAGCGAGTTGGACGCCAGCCGGTTGGCGCCGTGCAGCCCGGTGTAGGTGGTCTCGCCCACCGCGTACAGGCCCGGCAGGTCGGTGCGGCCGTCCAGGTCGGTGACCACGCCGCCGCAGGTGTAGTGGGCCGCGGGCACGACCGGGATGGGCTGGCGCGCGATGTCGATGCCCAGCGACAGGCATCGGGCATGGATGGTCGGGAAATGCTCCTTCAGGAAGGCCTCGTCCAGGTGCGTGGCGTCCAGCCAGACGTGATCCAGGCCATGCTTCTTCATCTCGAAGTCGATCGCGCGGGCCACGATGTCGCGCGGCGCGAGTTCGCCGCGCTCGTCGTGCTGCGGCATGAAGCGCGTGCCGTCGGCCAGGCGCAGCACGGCGCCTTCGCCGCGCAGGGCCTCGGTGATCAGGAAGCTGCGGTCCTGCGGGTGGTAGAGGCACGTCGGGTGGAACTGGATGAACTCCATGTTCGCCACCCGGCTGCCGGCGCGCCAGGCCATCGCGATGCCGTCGCCGGTCGAGGTGTCGGGGTTGCTGGTGTACCGATACACCTTGCCGACGCCTCCGCTGGCCAGCACCACGGCAGATGCGGGGAAGGTCTCGACCTGCTGGCTGTCGATGTTCAGCGCGTATACGCCGTGGCAGCGGTCGATGGGCAAGGTCTCCTTCACATGGCGCGAGGTGATCAGGTCCACCGCCATGTAGCGCTCGAGCAGCCGGATGTTCGGGTGCACGCGGGCTTCGGCCAGCAAGACGTCGTGGATGGCCTTGCCGGTGGCGTCGGCCGCATGCGCGATGCGGCGCACCGCGTGGCCGCCCTCGCGCGTCAGGTGCAGGCCCAGCGGGCCGGACGGGTCGGGCGAGAACGGCACGCCGCGCTCGACCAGCCATTCGATGGCCTGGGCGCTGTGCTCCGCGATGAAGGAGGCGGCGCGCTCGTCCACCAGGCCGGCGCCGGCCTCCTGAGTGTCGCGCACGTGGGTCTCGATGCTGTCGTCCGAGCCCAGCACGCCGACGATGCCGCCCTGGGCCCAGGCCGTCGCGGCCTCGTCCAGCCCCCGCTTGGCCAGCACCACCACGGGCATGCTGCGGGCCAGGTGCAGCGCCACGGTGAGCCCGGCCAGGCCGGCGCCGACGATGACCACGGGCGCGGCCGCTGCGGCGGCGGAGGGAGTCTTGGGCATGGTGTTCTTCTTGCAGGCCGCTGCACGGCGAAGGCGCGCAACCGGTGGGCGATTCTAGAAGCCGCCTTGCGGGCGGCCCGCCCGGCAGGGAGACGGCGGTGCGCTGCTACGATCGCGGCTCTCCCGCAGCGGGGATCCGATGTGCCGGCAAGCGGTGCGCGACCGCTGCAACGCAGCAAGCACACACGGAGTCGAGATGCGCTGGCAGGGCAATCGCGAGAGCGACAACGTCGAGGACAGGCGCGACGAGGGCGGCGGCGGCGGCGGCCTGTCCTTCGGCGGGCGCAGCCTCGGCCTGGGCACGATCGCGGTGGTGGTCGTCGCCAGCATGGCCTTCGGCGTCAATCCGCTGACGGTGCTCAGCCTGCTGTCCGGCGGCGGCGCGCCGACGAGCCAGCAAGCCCCGGGCAACACCCCGGCCAAGGCGCCGCCGGCCAACGACCCGTCCGCGCGTTTCGTCAGCACCGTGCTGGCCATGACGGAGGACGTCTGGCGCGAGCAGTTCCGCGCCGCCGGCTCCGAGTACCGCGAGCCGCGCCTGGTGCTCTTCCGCGGTGCCGTGGCCACCGCCTGCGGCCAGGGCCAGTCGGCGATGGGCCCGTTCTACTGTCCGGGCGACCAGAAGGTCTACATCGACCTCGACTTCTACGACGTGCTGCGCGACAAGCTCGGCGCACCCGGCGACTTCGCCCAGGCCTACGTGATCGCGCACGAGGTCGGCCACCACGTGCAGAACCTGGTGGGCACGAGCCGCAAGATGGACGAGGCCCGGCGGCGCCTGTCCGAGACCGAGTACAACGCCCTGAGCGTGCGCCTGGAGCTGCAAGCCGACTGCTACGCCGGCATCTGGGCCCACCACGCCGAGCAGGCAAAACAGATCCTGGAGCAAGGCGACATCGAGGAAGCCCTCAACGCCGCCACCCAGATCGGCGACGACACCCTGCAGCGCAAGAGCCGCGGCACCGTCGTCCCCGAGAGCTTCACCCACGGCACAGGCGAGCAACGCGTGCGCTGGTTCAAGCGGGGCCTGGAGACGGGCGACGTGCAGGCCTGCGACACCTTCAAGACCCGCCAGCTGTAAGCGCCGCGCTGGCCTGCGCGCGTTCCTCCTCCTGACGCATCCCACTCCGTACGAGACATCCCAAGGAATCCCATGCAAGCCTGGATCTGCGACAACCCCGTCGGCCCGCAAGCCCTGACCTGGAAGGACGTGCCCACGCCCGAACTGAAGAAGGGCGAGGTGCTGGTGGCCATCAAGGCCGCGAGCCTGAACTTCCCCGACCTGCTGATCGTGCAGAACAAGTACCAGATGAAGCCGCCCCTGCCCTTCGTGCCGGGCGCGGAGTTCTCCGGCGTGGTCGAGGCCGTGGGCGAAGGCGTCAGGCACCTCAAGCCCGGCGACGCGGTGGCCAGCTTCGCCGGCACCGGCGGCTTCGCCACGCACGCCGTGGCCCCGGCCGCGGTGATGATGCCCCTGCCCCCCGGCTTCAGCTTCCCCGATGCGGCCGCCTTCCTGTGCACCTACGGCACCACCCACCACGCGCTGATGGACCGCGCCCAGCTCAAGGCCGGCGAGACCGTGCTGGTGCTGGGCGCCGCCGGCGGCGTGGGCACCGCGGCGATCCAGATCGCCAAGGCCGCCGGCGCCAAGGTGATCGCCGCCACCTCCAGCGACGAGAAGGGCGAGTTCTGCCGCAAGCTGGGCGCCGACATCGCCATCAACTACGCACAGGGCGACCTGCGCGAGCAGATCAAGGCCGCCACCGACGGCAAGGGCCCGGACGTCATCTACGACCCCGTGGGCGGCGACCTGGCCGAGCCGGCCTTCCGCTCCATCGGCTGGCGCGGCCGCTACCTGGTGATCGGCTTCGCCCAGGGCGGCATCCCGGCGCTGCCGCTGAACCTGGCCCTGCTCAAGGGCGCATCCATCGTCGGCGTGTTCTGGGGCGAGTTCGCCAAGCGCGAGCCGATGAACAACGCCGCCGGCCTGATGCAGCTGGCCGGCTGGTACGCCGAGGGCAAGATCAAGCCGGTGATCGAGACCTCGCTGCCGATGAGCGATCTCGGCCGCGCCTTCGAGCTGATGGGCTCACGCCAGGTGCGGGGCAAGCTGGTGCTGGTCAACGGCTAGTCCACTGAAACGGAGGAACCGGATGTGCGCAGGGGTCAGGCAGGGCAGGCGACAAGGCGCGGGTAGAGGCGCATGGAACAGCGGCACCGGGTCGATCCAGTCGTCTTCAGGCGCTTCAGGCAATTCGGCCACGCATCGACCGAGGTCCGCCACGCTTCCGGTTTACAGGCCCTGGGGCGCGAGCCCAGGCGCGTGCCGCTGCGCCTGTCCGTCGTCCGCAACCGGCTCGAGGGGCTGGACCGCCAGGCGGGCGTGGCCAACCGCCCCGAGGCCCCGCGCATCGCGGCCGGCGCCGGCTTGACCGTGCGGGCGCCGGCCAGCAGCGCCAAGGGCTGAGCATGGCTGCCGGCAACATCGACTCGGACACCTTCGTCCGCTTCGCCCAGGCTTCTGCCGAGGTGCGCAGCGCGGCGGAGTTCCGCCGGCTGATGGCCGGGGATGTGCGCCAGCTGCTGCCCTACGGCGCAGTGGTCGTGGTGATCGGGCGCCTGCATTTCCAGCATTTCGAGATCCTCAAGCTGCTGGAGATCGACACGCCGCCGGGCTTCGTCGAACAGCTGCCCAAGGTCGCCCGCATGCGCGACCGCAAGGGCGTGCTGCAGGTGCTGCAGACCAAGCAGCCGGTGATCATCGAGCCGGAGGAAGCGCACCTGAAGCTCTCCGAGTTCGGCCAGAAGGAAGCCTCCATGTTCGGCCTGGGACGCATGGCCATCCACGGCCTGCTGGACCTGTCCTCCAACATGGGCAGCTACTTCAGCTTCTGGCGCGTCGACCCCGGCCTGAGCGCCGGATACTGCAGCGACACGCTGAAACTGATCTGCCCGCTGCTGCACGGCGCACTCATCCGCATCCCTGACCTGCAGTCCTGCCTCGACAACCCGCTGGAGCGCCTGACGGAAATCGAGAAGCAGCTCCTGACCTGGGTGGCTGCCGGCCGCAGCAACATGCAGATGGCCCAGCTGCGCGGCCGCAGCCCGGCCACGGTGCGCAACCAGCTGGAGACGCTGTACCGCAAGCTCGGCGTGGGCAACCGTGCCGAAGCCATCAGCCTGGCGCAAAGCTACGGCCTGACACCCGCGATGTCCGTCGAGCAATCGGCCGCCCCGTCTGATACCTGATGTCCCCTGCCCCCCGCCGCCGCACACGAGCGAGGTCGCCGACGCTGCCGGCTTCGAGCGGCTGATCCGCGAGCACATCCGCCGCCGATGCCGCACCGATCCTCAGGGGCGGATAGGAAGGTCGTCCTATCCCCGCCCATCCCGACTGCTGGCAACCTTCGGCCCGAAGTCATCAGCGGTAGCCATAAACAGGGAGGCGGCGCTAGAACGACGGAAGGCCCCAAGGGATAACCCTTGGGGCCTTCTCATTTGGCGAGCCTGGTATGC
This sequence comes from Aquabacterium sp., assembly GCA_004322345.1. Lineage (GTDB taxonomy): Bacteria > Pseudomonadota > Gammaproteobacteria > Burkholderiales > Burkholderiaceae_C > Aquabacterium. The sequence goes on from SCTQ01000021.1 coordinate 32,970, forward strand.
GCGGACTCAGTGCACCGTGCGCTCGAAGACGAACTCGGCGCCCTGCTCGCCGGACTGCACATCCACCGGGATCACGTCCTTGGGGCCGAACCTGCCCTGCAGGATGAGCTTGGCCACCGGGTTCTCGATGCGCGCCTGGATGGCGCGCTTCAGCGGACGTGCGCCGAACACCGGATCGAAGCCGACCTTGGCGATCTCGGCCAGCGCCGCGGGCGACACGTCCAGGCGCATCTCCAGCTTCTCCAGCCGCGCTTCCAGGCCCTTGAGCTGGATCTTCGCGATCGACTCGATGTTCTTCTGGTCCAGCGCGTGGAACACGACCGTCTCGTCGATGCGGTTGAGCAGTTCGGGGCGGAAGTGCTGCTTGACCTCGACCCACACCGCCTCGCGGATCAGCTCGGGGCTCTGCCCGGCCATCTGCATGATCTGGTGCGAGCCCAGATTGCTGGTCATCACGATCACGGTGTTCTTGAAGTCCACCGTGCGGCCCTGGCCGTCGGTCAGGCGCCCGTCGTCCAGCACCTGCAGCAGCACGTTGAAGACGTCCGGGTGGGCCTTCTCGACCTCGTCGAGCAGCACGACGCTGTAGGGCTTGCGGCGCACCGCTTCCGTCAGCGCCCCGCCCTCCTCGTAGCCGACGTAGCCCGGAGGCGCTCCGATCAGCCGCGAGACCGAGTGCTTCTCCATGAACTCGCTCATGTCGATGCGGATCATGTGTTCCTCGGTGTCGAAGAGGAAACCGGCCAGCGCCTTGCAGAGTTCCGTCTTGCCCACGCCCGTGGGGCCCAGGAAGAGGAAGGAGCCCGTGGGCCGGTTCGGATCGGACAGGCCGGCGCGCGAGCGGCGGATCGCATCCGACACCGCGACGATGGCCTCGTCCTGGCCGACCACGCGCTCGTGCAGCTTGGCCTCCATCTGCAGCAGCTTGTCGCGCTCGCCCTGCATCAGCTTGGAGACGGGGATGCCCGTCGCACGTGCGACGACCTCGGCGATCTCCTCGGCGCCCACCTGCGTGCGCAGCAGCTGCGGGCCGGCACCGCCCTTGGCCTTGGCTTCTTCCTTCGACTGCGCCTCGCGCAGCGTCTTCTCCAGCTCCGGCAGCTTGCCGTACTGCAGCTCGGCCACCTTGTTGAAGTCGCCCTTGCGCTTGAGGTCCTCGATGCGGAACTTGAGCTGCTCGATCTCTTCCTTCACGTGGGCGGAGCCCAGCGCCTGCGCCTTCTCGGCCTTCCAGATCTCCTCCAGGTCGGCGTACTCGCGGCCGAGCTTGGTGATCTCTTCCTCGATCAGGCCCAGGCGGCGCTGAGAGGCCTCGTCCTTCTCCTTCTTGACGGCCTCGCGCTCGATCTTCAGCTGGATCAGCCGGCGGTCGAGCTTGTCCATCGCCTCGGGCTTGGAGTCGATCTCGATCTTGATCTTGGCCGCGGCCTCGTCGATCAGGTCGATGGCCTTGTCGGGCAGGAAGCGGTCGGTGATGTAGCGGTGGCTCAGCTCGGCCGCGGCGACGATGGCCGGGTCGGTGATCTCCACGCCGTGGTGGACCTCGTACTTCTCCTGCAGGCCGCGCAGGATGGCAATCGTCGCCTCCACGGTCGGCTCGTCCACCAGGATCTTCTGGAAGCGGCGCTCCAGCGCGGCGTCCTTCTCGATGTTCTGGCGGTATTCGTCCAGCGTGGTCGCGCCGATGCAGTGCAACTCGCCACGCGCCAGCGCGGGCTTGAGCATGTTGCCGGCGTCGATGGCGCCCTCGGCCTTGCCGGCGCCCACCATCGTGTGGATCTCGTCGATGAACAGGATGATGCGGCCCTCGTCGTGGGCCACTTCCTTGAGCACGCTCTTCAGGCGCTCCTCGAACTCGCCGCGGTACTTGGCACCGGCCAGCAACCCCGCCATGTCCAGCACCAGCACGCGCTTGTCCTTCAGCGAATCGGGCACCTCGCCGGCGACGATGCGCTGGGCCAAGCCCTCGACGATGGCCGTCTTGCCCACGCCCGGCTCCCCGATCAGCACCGGGTTGTTCTTGGAGCGCCGCTGCAGCACCTGGATGGCGCGGCGGATCTCGTCGTCGCGGCCGATCACGGGATCCAGCTTGCCGGCACGGGCGCGCTCGGTCAGGTCCAGGGTGTACTTCTTCAGCGCCTCGCGCTGGCCTTCGGACTCGGGGCTGTCGACCTTCTGGCCGCCGCGCACGGTCTCGATCGCCGTCTCCAGCGACTTGCGCGACAGGCCGGCCTCCTTCAGCGCCTTGCTCAGGTCGCCCTTGTGGTCGGCCAGGGCGAGCAGGAACATCTCGCTGGCCACGTAGGGGTCGCCGCGCTTGATGGCTTCCTTCTCGGCTGCCTGCAGCAGCGTGACGAGGTCACGGCCGGCCTGGATGCCCTGGTTGCCCTGTACCTGCGGCAGCTTGTCCAGCTCGGTGTCGAGGGCGCGCTGCAGCACGGCGGTGTTGACGCCGGCGCGCGCCAGCAGGGCCTTGGGGCCGTCGTCCTGCGCCAGCATGGCGTGCAGCAGGTGCACCGGCTCGATGTAGGCATGGTCGCGGCCCAGGGCCAGCGATTGCGCCTCGCCCAGGGCTTCCTGGAATTTGGTGGTGAGTTTGTCCAGACGCATGGGTGGATCTCCTTGACTGCTGGCGCAGATGGGGCAGTGCCCCTGGATTTCAAGCAGGCATTCTGGAAGCGCGGCCCGCTGCGGCCTTGCGCCGGATCAATGGATCACACCCCGCCGGCGACCACCCGGTTGCGCCCGGCCTGTTTGGCCAGGTAGAGGCGCTCGTCGGCCCGGCCCAGGGCCTCGTCCAGCGTGCCGTCCGGACGATGGTAGGCCACGCCCACGCTGATCGTGATCGGCACCTGCCCCACGCGCGACTCGCAGGGCGAGCTTTCCACCGCGTGCCGCAGGCGCTCGGCCACCACCAGGGCCTCGTCGACGCTGCGCAGTGGCAGCAGCACAGTGAACTCCTCGCCGCCGTAGCGGGCGAAAAGCGCGTCGGTGCGCAGGTGCTCGCGCACGATGGCGGTGAGGTGGCGCAGCACGTCGTCGCCCACCAGGTGGCCGTAGCGGTCGTTGATGGACTTGAAATGGTCCACGTCCAGCATCAGCACGGCCACCAGGTTGGGATGGGCTGCCTGCATGGCCAGCATCTGCTCGCCCAGCTCGCGCAGGCCGCGGCGCGACAGGGCGCCCGTCAGGTCGTCGGACAGCGCGCGGTTGCGCAGGGTCTGCATCAGGCGGTCGTTGATGATCATCAGCGCCGCGGTGGCCACGGTGATGGGCAGCACGGCATAGGCCAGGGCGGACCAGGGCAGCAGCCATTGCGGGGCATAGACCCAGTGCGGCGGTATGGGCGCGTCCACCGTCATCAGGCGGTGCAGGATCAGCAGCCAGTCCAGCGTGAAGGCGGCGGCCAGCAGCATCAGGATCAGTTCGCTGATCTGCAGCTTGGGGTTGCGCAGCACGATCACGCCCTGGTCCACGGTGATGATGGCGCCGACCGCGGCGAAGGTCGTCGTCAGCGTCCAGAGGAAGGTGGCCGGCGAGCCGGCGGCGGCGGCCAGCGTGATCGCCAGCACGATGGCCACGCTGACCAGGAAGACCGCGTCCGACGTCTGCCGGCCGTTGAGCGAATGAAAGCCCCAGCCCAGGCAGGTCACCCCGCCGGCCGCCAGCGCGATCGCGATGCGCAGGGCCGGCTCGGGCGGGAACAGCGCCTGCAATCCCATGCCGACCAGCAGCACCAGGCCCAGCTTGTAGCGGAACAGCGCCTCGCGGATGCGCGGCTCGTCGGTGCGGGTCAGTTGCATCAGGCAGCCGCCCAGTGCCGCACCGAAGCCGGTGAGCACGAAGCAGGTCTGGACGTCGATCGTCACCATCGGACGACGGACGCCTTCTCGGCGGCGGCAGTGACAGGGGGCGGGGAAAGGGGCACTGCCGTCTTTCGGAAGGAATCCCGACTAGCGTAGCTGACAGCCGTAATGGTTTGATACAGGCTGCAGCAGCCTCGTGAAATTTGCCGTGCCGCCGACGTGGCGTCCTCCACGCGGGGCGCGTCGGCCCGACGGGCCGTCAGCAGTTCATGCCAGGGCCAGGCGCACCAGCCGCGCACCGATGGCCGCGCAGGCCAGCGCGCCGAAGACATGGGCCAGGCTGTGCAATCCGGCCTCCATCCACTTGCCCTGCTCCAACAGGCCCAGCGACTCGGCGGTGAAGGAGGAGAAGGTCGTCAGCCCACCCATGAAGCCGGTCACCAGCAGCAGGCGCAGCAGGTCGTTCGGATGGCGGGACAGGGCCTCCAGGACCGCGCCGATCAGCAGGCCGCCGACGCAGTTCACCACCAGCGTGCCCAGCGGCAGCGAAGGCGTGGACGGGTTGAGCCACACGCTGAGCCGCCAGCGTGCCAGGCCGCCCACCATGGAGCCCAGCGCCACGGCCAGGGCCTGCATCCAGACCGTCGCATTCACGCCGGGCCTCCTCTGGAGTTGCCGCCGTCGACGCCCCAGCGCTGCACTGCGGCGTCGTCGCTCGCCTTCGCCTCGACCCAATGGCTGCCGCTGGCCGTGACGGCCTTCTTCCAGAACGGGGCGCCCGTCTTCAGCCAGTCCATCAGGAAAGCGCAGGCGGACAGCGCCTGCTCGCGGTGGGCCGAGACCGTGGCCACGAGCACGATCTGCTCGCAGGCCGCCAGCCGGCCGACGCGGTGCACGATGCACGCGCCGCGCAGCTCGAAGCGCCCGCGGGCCTCGGCCAGCATGGCCTCGATGGCCTGCTGGGTCATGCCGGGGTAGTGCTCGATCTCCAGCGCCTGCAGCGCCTCGCCGGATTGCTGGTCGCGCACGGTGCCGACGAAGCTGGCGACGGCGCCGATGCCAGGGTCGCCGGCGCGCAGTGCAGCGACCTCGGTGGAGAGGTCGAAGTCTTCCGCCTGCACCCGCACCTGCCAGCGTCCGCCGTCCACCTTCAACCTCCGGTCACCGGCGGGAAGAAAGCGACTTCCGCGTCCGGCGACAACGCGGCCGACTCGTCACACATGGTCTGGTTGAGCGCCGCACGCACGGCGCGGCCGCGGGCCAGCACCTCGGCATGGCGCGGGCTGCTGGCAATCAGCAGGTCGCGCAGGCCGCCCACCGTCAGCCCCTCGGCCACGTCCAGCGCCTGGGATGCGCCCAGGGCCTCGCGCACGGAGGCGAAGTAGCGCACGGTGACCTGCATGCGCTCAGCCCCAGATTTCGGCGTAAGGGAGGAAAGGCACCGGGTCGCCGCGTTGCACGACCTGCCCGGGTGCCAGGTCCACCAGCCCCTCTGCCCAGGCAACCGAGGTCAGCACGCCCGAGTTCTGGTTGGGATGGATCTCGACACCACCGGAGGCCGCACGGCGCGCGCGCAGGAACTCGCGGCGCTTGGGGTCGGGGCGGGGCCAGTCGAACTCGGCCCGCAGGCGCGCGGCATGCGGCGTGGGCGGCAACGGCGCGCCGGACAGCCGGGCCAGCAGCGGGCGCACGGCCAGCAGGAAGGTCACGAACGCAGCGACGGGGTTGCCGGGCAGGCCGACGAACAGCGTCTCGCCACCCTCTCCCCGGATGCGCCCGAAGGCCAGCGGCTTGCCGGGCTTGATCGCGACCTGCCAGAGGTCCAGCGCACCTTCGGCGCGCACGGCGGCCTTGAGGTGGTCCTCTTCCCCGACGGAGACGCCACCCGTGGTAAGGACCAGGTCCTGCCCGTCGGCCGCGCGGCGCAGCGCCTCGCGCGTGGCATCCAGCCTGTCGGCCACGATGCCGAAGTCCGCGCAGACGGCGCCGCTGGCCTCGATCAGGCCGCGCAGCATGTAGCGGTTGGAGTTGTAGATGGCCCCCGGGGGCAGCGGCTGGCCGGGCGCGACGAGTTCGTCGCCGCTGGACAGCAGGGCCACGTGCAGGCGGCGGCGCACCTGCACCTGCGGCAGGCCGGCCGAGGCGATCAGGCCCATCGCGGCCGGCGTGATCGCCGTGCCCAAAGGCAGCACCAGCGCGCCGCGCTTCACGTCCTCTCCCTGCAGGCGGATGTTCTGGCCCGGCTTGACCGGCTGGCGCACGGCGACACCGGCGTCGCCGGCCTCGCAATGCTCCTGCATCACCACGGCATCGGCGCCCGGGGGCACCGGCGCGCCGGTGAAGATGCGCGCGGCCGTGCCCGGCTGCAGCGGCTGGCCGACGTGGCCGGCGGGAATGCGCTGGCTGACGGGCAGCACGGCGACGGGATCAGCAGTGAGGTCGGCCGAGCGCAGGGCATAGCCGTCCATGGCGGAGTTGTCCAGCGGCGGCACGTCGACCGTGGAGACCACGTCGGCGGCCAGCACGCGGCCCAGGGACTCGAAGAGCGGAATCGTCTCGACCCCGGCCACCGGCCGCACGCCGTCGAGCATCTGCGCCTGGGCCTGTTCGAGCGTCAGCATCGCCTGGGTTCAGAGCTCGCCGCAGTGGCTGGCGATGTAGTCCTTGACGCGCTGGGCGTCGACCGGCAGCACGGTGTAGCGCTTGGGCAGCGACTCGATGCCTTCCAGGCCGGCCGGGCGCACCGGGTCGCGGCCCAGGGCCTCGCGGATGGTCTCGGCGAACTTGGCGGGCAGCGCCGTCTCCAGCACGATCATCGGGACGCCCGCGTCGGTGTGCTCGCGCGCGACCTTCAGGCCGTCGGCCGTATGCGTGTCGATCATCGTGCCGAAGCGCTCCCAGGTATCGCGGATGGTCGCCAGCCGGTCGGCATGCGTGCTCTTGCCAGAGACGAAGCCGAAGCCGGCGATGCGCTTGAACTCCTCGCCCGACAGCGTGAACGAGCCGGTCTGCTCCACGTCGTCCTTGAACAGCTTCTGCACGCGCGCGCCGTCGCGGCCGAGCAGGTCGTAGACGAAGCGCTCGAAGTTGGACGCCTTGGAAATGTCCATCGACGGACTGGAGGTCTCGTAGGTCTCGGCACCCTTGCGCACGCGATAGGTGCCGGTGCGGAAGAACTCGTCGAGCACGTCGTTCTCGTTGGTGGCGGCCACCAGCTTGTGGATGGGCAGGCCCATCATGCGCGCGACGTGGCCGGCGCAGATGTTGCCGAAGTTGCCGGACGGCACCGTGAAGCTGACGCGCTCGGCGTTCGACTTCGTCGCCTGGAAGTACCCGGCGAAGTAGTAGACGACCTGGGCCAGCAGCCGCGCCCAGTTGATCGAGTTGACGGTGCCGATGCGGTACTTGCGCTTGAAGGCCAGGTCGTTGGACGTGGCCTTGACGATGTCCTGGCAGTCGTCGAAGACGCCCTCGATCGCCAGGTTGTGGATGTTGGGGTCCTGCAGGCTGAACATCTGCGCCTGCTGGAAGGGGCTCATGCGGCCGTTGGGCGACAGCATGAAGACGCGCACGCCCTGCTTGCCCCGCATGGCGTACTCGGCCGCGCTGCCGGTGTCGCCGCTGGTGGCGCCCAGGATGTTGAGCGTCTGGCCGCGGCGCTTCAGTTCGTACTCGAAGAGGTTGCCCAGCAGCTGCATCGCCATGTCCTTGAAGGCCAGGGTCGGGCCGTTGGACAGGGCTTCCAGGTTCAGGCCGGCTTCCAGCGGCTTGAGCGGGACGATCTGCGTCGTGCCGAAGACCTGCGGCGTGTAGGTGCGCTGCACCAGCGCGCGCAGGTCGGCGGCGGGGATGTCGGTGATGTAGAGGCCGAGGATCTCGAAGGCCAGGTCCGCGTAGGACAGGCCGCGCCAGCGCGCCAGCGTGGCGTCGTCGATCTTCGGGTAGTGCGTGGGCAGATAAAGCCCGCCGTCCGGTGCCAGGCCTTCGAGCAGGATCTCCGAGAAGCCGCGCTCGCTGCGGTCGCCGCGGGTGCTGATGTAGTTCATCGTCAGGCCAGTTCTTCTTTCCGCAGGCGCACGATGGGGGCGAGCACGGTGGGCAGCGCCTGCATCTTGGCCAGGGCCTCGTTCATGCGGCCCTCGAAGGTCTCGTGGGTCAGGATGATGAGGTCGGTCTGCTTCTCGTTGTCCTGGGCCTCGCGCTGGATCACGGCGTCGATCGAGATGTCCGCGTCGGCCAGGATGCGGGTCAGGTTGGCGAGCACGCCGGTCTGGTCAGCCACGCGCAGGCGCAGGTAGAAGGATGTGACGACTTCGGCGATCGGCAGGATGGGCGTGCTGGCCAGCGCGTCCGGCTGGAAGGCCAGGTGCGGCACGCGGTTGTGCGGGTCGGCGGTGTGCAGGCGGGTGATGTCCACCAGGTCGCTGATGACCGCCGAAGCCGTGGGCTCGGCGCCGGCGCCCTTGCCGTAGTACAGCGTGGTGCCGACGGCGTCGCCCTGCACCACCACGGCGTTCATCGCGCCCTCGACGTTGGCGATCAGGCGCTTGGCCGGCACCAGGGTCGGGTGCACGCGCAGCTCGATGCCGTGCTCCCGGCGGCGGGTGATGCCCAGCAGCTTGATGCGGTAGCCCAGCTGCTCGGCATAGCCGATGTCGGCGGCCTGGAGCTTGGTGATGCCCTCCACGTGGGCGCGGTCGAACTGCACCGGCACGCCGAAGGCGATGGCGCTCATGATGGTGACCTTGTGGGCGGCGTCCACGCCTTCGATATCGAAGGTCGGGTCGGCCTCGGCGTAGCCCAGGCGCTGGGCTTCCTTCAGCACCACGTCGAAATCCAGGCCCTTGTCACGCATCTCGGACAGGATGAAGTTCGTCGTGCCGTTGATGATCCCGGCGATCCACTGGATCTGGTTGGCCGTCAGGCCTTCGCGCAGCGCCTTGATGATGGGGATGCCACCAGCCACCGCGGCCTCGAAGGCGACCATCACGCCCTTCTCGCGGGCGGCGGCGAAGATCTCGGTGCCGTGCACGGCCAGCAGCGCCTTGTTGGCAGTGACCACGTGCTTGCCGTTGGCGATGGCTTCCAGCACCAGCGTGCGGGCGATGCCGTAGCCGCCGATCAGTTCGATGACGATGTCCACGTCGGGACGTGAGACGACGGCGCGCGCGTCGGCCACCACCTCGGCCTTGTCGCCGACGATGCCGCGCGCGCGTTCGACGTCGAGGTCGGCGACGACGGTGATCTCGATGCCGCGGCCGGCGCGGCGCAGGATCTCATCCTGGTTGCGGGCCAGGACGTCGAAAGTGCCTCGGCCGACGGTGCCAATGCCGAGCAGACCGACCCGCAGCGGGCCGAGCGTGGAAGTCTTCATGGGTGCGAACCTTTGTGGGCCGGCGCTGGAGCCGGCCACGCTTCAAGTGCTGTGACGGCGGCGGTAGCCG
>SCTQ01000258.1 GCA_004322345.1 Aquabacterium sp.
CCAAGGTACCCAGATCAAGGTGATCGGGGTCGGCGGCGGCGGCGGCAATGCCGTCGAGCACATGATCAGCCAAGGCGTGCAGGGCGTGCAGTTCATCTGCGCGAACACCGATGCCCAGGCCCTGGCGCGCTCCAGCGCCGAACTGCAGATCCAGCTGGGAAGCTCCGGCCTGGGTGCGGGCTCCAAGCCCGAGGCCGGCCGCGTCGCGGCCGAGGAAGCCGTGGAGCAGATCCGTGGTGCCCTCGAAGGCTCCAACATGGTGTTCATCACCGCCGGCATGGGCGGCGGCACCGGCACGGGCGCTGCCCCCGTCATCGCCCGCGTGGCGAAGGAGATGGGCATCCTGACCGTGGGCGTGGTGACCAAGCCCTTCGAGTTCGAGGGCAACCGCCGCATGAAGCAGGCGGACGTCGGCCTGCAGGAGCTGGAGGCCAACGTCGACTCGCTGATCGTCGTGCTCAACGACAAGCTGCTGGAAGTGCTGGGCGACGACGTCACCCAGGAGCAGGCCTTCGCGCACGCCAACGACGTGCTGAAGAACGCCGTGGGCGGCATCAGCGACATCATCCACATCCCGGGTCACGTCAACGTCGACTTCGAGGACGTGAAGACGGTGATGAGCGAGCCCGGCAAGGCCATGATGGGCACGGCCGCGGCCTCCGGCCCGGACCGCGCGGCCAAGGCGGCCGAATCGGCCGTGGCCTGCCCGCTGCTGGAAGGCATCGACCTGTCCGGCGCGCGCGGCGTGCTGGTGCTGATCGCAGCCGGCAAGAGCACCTTCAAGCTGAGCGAAAGCCGCAACGCGATGAACACCATCCGCCGCTACGCCGCGGACGATGCGCACGTGATCTACGGCACCGCCTACGACGAGACCCTGGGCGACCAGCTGCGCGTCACGGTGATCGCCACCGGCCTGGCCCCGGCCAACCGCCGCGTGCAGGCGCCCATCAGCGTCGTGCACACCCAGCAGCGCACCGGCACCGACAACCTGCCCATCCTCAACAACCCGGTCCAGCCGCAAGGCCAGGGCGGCCAGCAGCAGCCGCAGCAGTCGCACGACTACTCGGGCATGAACGTGCCCAGCGTCTGGCGCACCGGCCGCACCCAGGCTGCTGCCAAGGTGGACGCGCTGGCGTCCAACGGGATGGAGGAGTTCGAGATCCCGGCCTTCCTGCGCAAGCAGGCGGACTGAGGCGTCCGGCCGGGCCGTCCTCGGACGGCACACGCAGCGGGCGGGTACTCCTGGCGGGGTGCCCGCCCTCCGCGTTTGGGAGGGGCGTTTTCCGAGCGGGACGAGGCTGCGGTCCGGCTTCGCCCACCGCTGCTGGGCCGTGTCAAGCCGCCTGCTTGCGCACGCGCGTGCCGGCATGCGAACGCCGCGTCCACGGCTGAGCTTGTGCAAGCTCCTCGAGCACGGCTTGTGCTGCCGAGCCTGCGGCAGGCTTGGTCTGCGCACGGGCGCCGGACCAGGGGAACAGGCGGTCCAGCTTGCCCGTCAGCACTGCCCAGCCTGCCAGCGGGAAGGCGGCGGCCAGGGTGAGCGTGGGCAGCAGGCGATCGGCCTGCGGATAGTCGACGAGCTGGCAGGCCGTGAGGCCGGCGGCGATGCTGATCCCGAGCAGCAGCACGCAGCGGCCGGAATAGATGTCGCAACGGGCATCGTCCGCGTCGGTCCAGGAGCTGCCGAATTCGGTCGGGGGGAGTGAGTGCTGGTTCATGGTCGACTCCGTCTGGTTGACGTTGGCTGCATCCTTGCGCCTGCCGCGCGGGCTGTCAGCCGCTGCGGCGGCCCGCACCCCCTGGGGTTCTAGGGGCCCGCACTCTTCAGAGGGCACCCGCTCGATGCAGGCCGGGCCACCTTCGGTGTGGGTTCAGCGGCGCTTGCCGGTAAACCAGTCGTCGAGCTGGCCGCTGAGCGTGATCCAGGCCGTCAGCAGGTAGACGATCACCAGCACCGCCGCGGGTGCCAGCCGCTGCTGCTGCGGGATCTGCGCGACATGGCGCATCGCCAGCACCAGTGCGACCGTGGCGCTGCCCATCAGGATGCCGCGGCCCCAGACCACCGCCCGCCGCGAGCGCTCGAGGCGGCGCCGCTCGCGCTCGGCGCTCGCGCGGTCGTCGGGGTGGTTGGGCACAGGCATGCGTATGGCTGGG
>SCTQ01000259.1 GCA_004322345.1 Aquabacterium sp.
CCGCGTGTGGTCCGAGGGCAATGCCTCCAACCAGATCAAGATCGCCGGCCCCAGCTCGGTGACCAACCTGGTGGCCATCGGCAACTGCGGCTACTTCGACGGCAAGAGCTTCACCTACAACGTGGACCCCTGCCGTGCCGTGGGCGACACCGTTGTGCTGCAGGCGCTGTCCACCGGCCAGAAGGTGTCGCTGATCAACTCCACGGTGATCGGTGAAGGCAACGTGATCGCGAACATCTCCGGTCCGTCCGGTTCGAGCGCCACGCTGGCCAACAACGTCCTGGTGGGCTGGGCCTACTACTACGACAAGTCGGTGCAGGCTGCCGACGTCTACGTCTCCAACGGCATCAGCGTGAGCGAGAGCTACACGACCAAGCAGGCGCTGCGCAACACCAACTGCTCCGGCACCTCGGTGGTCTGCGGCGCGGCCGGCCTGACCAGCACCTCGCTGACGGCCGCCGACGTGAAGCTGTCGACCACCAGCACGGCACGCAATACCGGCCTGGGTGTGGGCGGCCTCAACGGCGCGATCCCCGCGGTGGACTACTACGGTGCCGCACGCCCCGCAGGCGGCGGCGTCGACCGCGGCGCCATCGAGGCCCAGTGATCGAAGACGGCAAGCCGGCATGACGAAGGGCCCCTCGCGGGGCCCTTCTTCTTTTCCGTCCGGATCAGTTCAGCCGCGGCTCGAAGCGGTGCTTGAGGGCCAGGAAGCGTTTCTCGAAACCGTGGTAGACCAGCGCCGCGAGCACATAGCTGAGCACCATGCCGGCCACCACGTAGGCCAGCTGGATCCCGAGCCCGGCATGCACATGCCAGCCCAGGCCCTCGGCCAGCGGGATCAGCAGCAGCGTGCCCAGCGGCACGTGCAACACGTACATGCCATAGCTGTAGCGGCCCACGCTGCGCAGCGCGGGCCAGCGCAGCCAGCCCAGCCAGGAGGCCGCCGCGCCACGCCCGGACAGCACCAGGCCCCAGACCAGGGCCGCGCAGCCCAGGGCGAGCAGCGTGTAGCCCAGGGTCTCGGGCAGCAGGCCGAATTGCGCATAGCCCTTGGATGCGACGGCGCCCAGGCCGAACAAGGCCAGCATCAGCAGCCACGGAGCGTGCCGGTTGCGACTGAACCAGCCCGGGACCATACCCATCTCGCACAGGGCCGCCACGGCCCCGCCGAGCGCCAGCGCATCCATGCGGCAAGGCGTCCATTCGTAGACCGCCGCCTCGGGCATGCCCAGGTGGATCAGCAGGCAGCGCGTACCCAGGCCGAGCGCGGCCACCAGGGCGCACAGCCCCAGCACCTGGCGCGTGCTCGCGTAGCGGACCAGGAAGGGCCACAGCAGGTAGAACTGCTCCTCCACCGCCAGCGACCAGAAATGCGGCACGACGACACCGCCCGGATGGAAGGCCTGCACGTAATTGGACAGGAAGGTCCACAGATAGACGTGCAGGCTGCTGTCCTGCTTGAGCGGCACGCCAGCCAGCGGCAGCAGCACCAGCATCACCAGCAAGGTGGCGTAGTACAGCGGCAGGATGCGCAGGCCGCGGCGTGCGTAGAAGCCGCTGTAGTAGTTGGATGCCGGCCGCGTGCGCAGCAGGATGCGTGTGATCAGGAAGCCGCTGAGCACGAAGAAGATCTGCACGCCTATCCACCCTCGGTCCAGCACGGCAGCCAGCAGCTTGGTCCACAGGTCGGTGGGCTCGGCCGCGATGCGCAGGTTGTGCGGCACGACCAGCAGCACGGCCAGGCCACGCAGGCCGTCCAGCGCCGGCAGGTGGTCCGGGCCCGCGCCGGCGCCGGCCTCGGCCGCGGCGCCGGCCCCGGCCTCGCGCTTCACGAGCCCGCCCCCGTGCGGCCGACGGGCGTCGAATCCGTGCGCCGCGCCCAGCGGTAGGCCAGCATGCCCGCCAGCTCGTGCAGCGACTCCTCGCTCTTCTGCAGCGCCGAGCGCTGCGGCAGGTAGTAATAGAAGCCCCCAGGCGGCAGGTAGATGCTGTAGGCCTCGGCCACGCAGGGCTGGAAGCCGCTTTGCCGGAAGGCATAGGCCGCGCGCGGCAGGTGCAGCGCCGAGGTCACCAGCCAGATGCGCCGGGGCAGCGCGGGCTGCAGCGCGGCCACCTTGCCGGCGTTCTCCCAGGTGGATTGCGACTCCTGCTCCAGCAGGATGCGCTCGCGCGGCACGCCCTCGCGCCAGGCGAGATCACCCAGCAAGGCGCTTTCCTTGGTGGCGAAGACGCCGCCGCCGGAGATCACCAGGCGCGACTGCGGATGGGCGCGCCACAGGTCGATGGCGCTGCTCAGGCGTTGCAGGCTGGTGGCGTTGAGCGCGCTGAAGTCGCCCGCATCACGCGGCGGGCGCGAGGTGCCGCCGCTGAGCAGCACGATGGTGTCCGGCGGCGCGGCCGCGTTGCACTGCAGGTCCTTGGGGGCCATGCCCTCGACCCAGGCCACCAGGAGGTTGGCGCCGGCCGGCGTCATCAGCACCAGGCACAGCGCGATGCCCGCATGCAGCAGGTGGCGCGGCACCGGCCCCAGCCGCTTGCCGCCGATCACGCGCACGGCCGCCAGGCCGAGCAGGATGCCCAGGGGCGAGATGGCGATGTGGAACATGGCCGGCCTCCGACACCCGCGCCTAGGACTGGGCCGCAGGGCGGCGCAGGATCATGCGCCGCATCTCGCCGTCGGTGGCCAGCACCGGCAGCGCGTAGGTGACGATGACGAAGCCCAGGGTATAGACGCAGTGCAGGAAGGGCGCGAGCTTGGGCGGCTCCAGCCAGGACTCCAGCGCGACGCAGGCGGCGCTGCACAGCAGCGCGCGTCCGACCACCGAAAGCGGCGGCCAGCAGCGCAGCTCGCGCGAGCAGAAGCCGTAGATGGCCAGTTGCAGGCCGATCTGGCAGGCGCAGTTGGCAGCCGTCGCACCCATCACCTTGAAGTGCGGGATCAGCACCAGGTTGAGCAGCACGTTGCACACCGCCGTGGCCAGGGTCAGCATGAACAGCGTCTTGGACTTGCGCTCCAGCAGCAGGCCGGTGTTCGCGATGGTCAGCACCGGCAGGGCCAGCAGGCAGACCGCGGCTACCGCGAAGATGGGCGCCGCGCCCTCGGCCTTGTCGTGGCCGGCCAGCAGCGCGACGAAGGACTTGCCCGCCAGCAGCACGCCGGTGGCCAGGCCCACGCAGACGTAGACCAGCGGCCGCATCAGCCGCTGCTTGGCCGCACGCACCGCGGCCGCGCCCTCGTTCAGGTAGATGCGGTTGGCCGCCGGTGTCCAGGCCTGGCCCAGCGCGGCGCTGATGATCTGGTCGACGTAGCTGGCCAGCGAGAAGCCGATCGTGTAGATGCCGACGAGGGCGAAATCCCCCAGCAGCGTCTTGAGCATGATGCGGTCGATGAAGGCCATCGCGACGTTGGAGATCTCCTTGAGCGCCAGCGGCACGCCGTAGTGGAAGCCTTCCTTCGCGTACGGGATGTCGATCGCCTGGCGCGAGAACTGGAGGTTCTTCAGCATCCACCACAGCAGGCCCGCCGCGATCACGCAGGCCGCGACCAGGCGGGCGACGAAGACCCCGGCCGCCGAGCGCGTGATCAGCAGCAGCATGCCCAGCACCACCGCCACCGTCAGCCAGCGCCAGATGACGTTGATCGAGGCGCCCAGGCCGGAGAGTTCGCGCGTACCGATGGACCACAGCGCATGCGAGATCAGCACCTGCAGCGCCACCAGCCCCATCGCCGAATAGGCGACCACCGGGTCGTGGACCCAGTTCATGGCCACGCCCGCCGTCACGCAGACCAGCGCGATGACCCAGCCCACCAGCGCCAGCATCGCCGGCACCAGGACGAAGTTGGTGGCGTAGCGCACCTTGGCCTGCTGGTCGCCGCCGTGCGGGTAGAAGCGCAGCATCGCGTCGCCGGCACCGAACTTCAGCGCGGCCACGATGAGCAGGATCCAGGCGTCCCAATAACCCATCACACCGAATTCCTCGGTGCTCAGCAGCCGGGTGGTGATCGGGAAGGAGACGAACCCCGCCGCCATGGCCAGGGTGTTGCCGATGGCGTAGCGGCTGTAGTGGGTGAGCAGGGACGGGGTACGGCTGGCCATCGGGCGGGGATTCAATTGTCGGGATTCGACTGCTGGACCCATTAACGAAGGACCAGCCCGTCCAGCCGACAACAGGACGCCAATCAGCGAGCGGTGGCGTCATTGCCAATGAATCGGCACGGTGTCGCCCCTTTGCCCATGGGGGCCGCCATCTTATCGTCCCGTTCCCTGCCGAGGCATCATTCGTTTGAGTAGCGCCCGCCCCCCAGAATGCACAGTCCGCGAGCCTGCAACGACTTCACGAACTGGACGCCTGACCGACGTGTTCCCGCATATCCGCGCTGATTTCCGCCGCTACCTGAACGCCCATGGCGGGCGCCCGACGCCCGGCGCCCTGTGGGCCGCCGCCACCGAATACGGCTTCCTCGCCACCGTGGTCTACCGCTACGGACGCTGGACGCGCCGCATCCGCCCTGCCCCGCTGTCCTGGCCCTTCAAGCTCGTCTACCGCTTGCTGGCTGTATTCGCGGACCTGTTGTTCGGCATCAATTTCTCGACCAACGCCGACATCGGACCGGGCCTGTACATCGGCCACTACGGCGGCATCTTCCTGCACGGCGACATGGGCCACTCCTGCAACGTGGGCCAGGGCGTGACCATCGGGTACAAGGGCGCGGGCAAGTCGACGCGGCCGCCGCGCATCGGCAACCACGTCTACATCGGCACCAGCGCGGTCATCGTGGGGGACATCACGGTGGGCGACCACGCGGT
>SCTQ01000260.1 GCA_004322345.1 Aquabacterium sp.
AGCACCTTGCCCGTCGCGGTGTGCGGAAGTTCGGCGACGAAGACCACGTCGTCGGGCACCTGCCACTTCGGGATCTTGCCTTCGTAGAAGCCCAGGATCTCCTCGCGCGTGGCGCTCGCGCCCTGCTTCAGCGCGACGATGAGCAGCGGCCTCTCGTCCCACTTCGGATGCGGCACGGCGATGGCCGCGGCCTCCTGCACGGCGGGGTGCGCCATCACGACGTTCTCCAGTTCGATGGAGCTGATCCACTCGCCGCCGGACTTGATCACGTCCTTGCTGCGATCGGTGATCTGCATGTAGCCGTCGGCGTCGATGGTGGCCACGTCGCCCGTGGGGAACCAGCCGTCCTTCAGCGGCGAGCTCTTGCCGTTGAGATAACCGTCGATCACCCAGTGGCCGCGCACGACGAGGTCGCCCGAGGCCTTGCCGTCCCACGGCAGTTCCTTGCCCGCGCCGTCGACGATGCGCATGTCGATGCCGTAGATCCCCTTGCCCTGCTTGGCCAGCAGCCTGCGCTGCTCCTCCAGCGGCAGGTCGCGGTGCTTGGCCTTCAGGCGGGACAGCGTGCCCAGGGGCGACAGCTCGGTCATGCCCCATGCATGGATCACCTGCACGCCATAGTCTTCCTCGAAAGTGCGGATCATCGACGGCGGGCAGGCCGCACCGCCGATCACGGTGCTCTTGAAGGTGGAGAACTTCAGGTTGTTCTGCTTGACGTAGGTCAGCAGGCCCAGCCAGATCGTCGGCACGCCGGCGCTGAAGGTCACGCGCTCGGTTTCAAACAGCTCGTACAGCGACTTGCCGTCCAGGTGCGGCCCCGGCAGCACCAGCTTGCAGCCGACCAGCGCGGTGGAATACGGCAGGCCCCAGGCGTTGACATGGAACATCGGCACGACGGGCAGCACGACGTCGGCCGAGCCGACGTTCATCGCATCGGGCAGCGCCGCGCCGTAGGCGTGCAGCACGCTTGAGCGATGGCTGTACACGGCGCCCTTGGGGTTGCCGGTGGTGCCGGAGGTGTAGCAGATGCTCGATGCCGCGTTCTCGTCGAACACCGGCCACTGGTAGTTGCCGTCCTCGGCCTCGACCAGTTCCTCGTAGCACAGCAGGCCGGGCACCGCGGACTGCGCCGGCATGTGGGCGCGGTCGGTCATCAGCACGTAGTGCTCGACGTTCTTCAGCGCGGGGGCGAGCTTCTCCACCAGCGGCAGCAGGTTGAGGTCGAAGCACAGGACCTTGTCCTGCGCGTCCTCGATGATCCAGGCGATCTGCTGCGGGAACAGGCGCGGGTTGATGGTGTGGCAGACCAGGCCGCTGCCCGAGGTGCCGTAGTACAGCTCGAGATGGCGGTAGCCGTTCCAGGCCAGCGTGCCGATGCGGTCACCCGGCTTGGCGCCGAGCCGGGCCAGCGCCTGCGCCAGCTTGCGCGAGCGCAGCTCGGCGTCCTTCCAGGTGTAGCGGTGGATGTCGCCTTCCACGCGCTTGGACACGATCTCCGTATCGCCGTTGTGCTTCGCCACGTGCGTCAGCAGGGACGAAATCAACAGCGGCATCTGCATCATCTGGCCGGACAGCAAGCTCATCTCGAAGTACTCCTATGTAGTTGGTTTGGTTGCGAGCGGGAGGAAGGGGCGCGCCCCGAAACTGAAAACGCTCGATGTCACTCTAGCGCGGATCGGGGGCATCACCTATTCGGACCTGCCCGCAGGCCGACGGGTACTGGAGGGATCCCGCAGTGCCGGCCACGAGGGGCCCGCGGTTCAGGCGCAGTTCAGTTGCGGTTCAGACGGAGGACGGCACGCGCAGCGCCGCCAGCGCGTCCAGCCAAACCTGCGGCAGCTCGACCGGGCGGCGCGTCTCGCGGTCGACGTAGACGTGCACGAAGTGCCCGCGTGCCGCGCTCAGCTCCTGGCCCTCGGAGAACAGGCCGACCTCGTAGCGCACGCTGGAGCGCCCGACGTGGGCCACGCGCAACCCGGCCTGCACGAGCTGCGGGAACTCGAGGCCGGAGAAGTAGTTGCACTGGGTCTCGATGACCAGGCCGATGACCTGGCCGCGGTGGATGTCCAGCGCGCCGGCATCGATCAGGTAGCGGTTCACCGCCGTGTCGAAGTAGCTGTAGTAGACGACGTTGTTGACGTGGCCGTAGACGTCGTTGTCCATCCAGCGTGTCGGGATGTCGACGTAGTGCGCGTAGGCGTCGCGGGGCTCGGGGCTGGGTCGTGCGGTGGTCTGGCTCATGGCGCCGGATTATCCGGGCCCGGCAATTCGACGCGCTGCTCGCGCTGGCGCTCGCGCTGGGTGTGCCACCAGCTCAGCCAGCACTGG
>SCTQ01000261.1 GCA_004322345.1 Aquabacterium sp.
CTGCCCGCCCTGGGTGTGCAGGTTCCCAATGCGCTGCTGATCATGCTGCCCTACGTGCTGGCGCTGCTGGCCGTGGGCGGCCTGGGTCAGGGCGGCAGGCGCGGTCTGCCGCCCGACCAGGCCGCCCACGGCCAGCAGCGCCAGCACGTAGGGCAGCATGATCAGCAGCGCATTGGGAACCTGCACACCCAGGGCGGGCAGCTGGAACTGCAGGGCGGTCGCGGCGCCGAAGAGCAGGCAGGCCAGCAGCGTGCGCCCCAGCTTCCAGTTGCCGAAGATCACCGCGGCGATGGCCAGATAGCCCGCGCCGTTGGTCATGCCTTCGGTGAAGGTGTGGATGTCGCCGATGGACAGGAAGCAGCCCGCCAGCGCCGACATCACGCCGGTGAACAGGACTGCCGCATAGCGGATGCGGTTGACCGGCAGGCCGGACTTGTCGGCCGCGCGCGGCGCCATGCCGCAGGCGTGGATGGACAGTCCCCAGGCCGTCTTGCGCAGGGCCCACGCCGCCAGCGCCACGACGGCCAGACCCAGGTAGAGCAGCCAGGCCTGGCGGAAGACCTGCTCGCCGATGACCGGCAGCTCGCCCAGGCCGGGCGGCGCCCACTTCGGCAGGCCGGGGATCTCGGTGCGCGAGCGCCCGCCGAAGAGCTCGCGGTAGGCCAGCGTCGTCGCGCCCAGCACCAGAATGTTGATGCCGATGCCGGTGACGATCTGGTTGGCACGCAGCGTGATGCTCAGCACGGCCTGCAGCAGCGCCACCGGGATCACGGCCAGCACGCCGATCAGCAGGCCCAGCGCGGGCGAGCCCGTGGCCCAGGAGCCGACCGCGCCGGCGAAGGCGCCGGTCAGCATCATGCCCTCGACGCTCATGTTCAGCACGCCCGCGCGCTCGCTGACCAGCTCGCCGGTGGCCGACAGCAGCAGCGGCGCTGCCAGGCGCACGGTGGAGCCGACGAACACGGCGGCCATTTCCTCGGTCATCGCTCCACCACCTTCTTCTCCAGTACCAGCGCGGCGCCCGCCAGCGTGACGATGATCAGCCCCTGGATCACGACCACCAGGGCCGTGGGCACGCCCGCGGCCATCTCCATGTTGATGCCGCCCGAGCGCAGGAAGCCGAAGAGCAGGGCACCTGCGATCACGCCCGGCACCGATCCGCGCGACAACAGCCCCACCACCAGCCCGTCGAAGCCGTAGCCCGACGAGAAGCCGGCCTTCAACGTGTACTGCTCGCCCTGCAGCATGCAGGCACCGGCCAGCCCGCCGAAGGCGCCCGCGGCGAACAGCACGCCGACGATGGAGCCCGTGATGGAGATGCCCGCGCGCCGCGCGGCCACCGGGTTCAGGCCCACCGCACGCAGCCTCACCCCCAGCACAGTGCGGCCCAGCACGATGGCCACGACCACGGCCAGCACGATGCCCAGCAGCAGCCCGGCGTGCATCGGCATCGCGTAGTCGCCGGTCAGCAGCGGCAGCTTGGTGGCCTCGGGGATCTCCAGCGACTCGGGCAGCGTGGCCGAGGTGCTCATCGGCTGGCGCAGCAAGGTGGTGGTCTGCACGCTGCCGTAGACCATCCACAGCGCGATGAAGGACAGCAGCAGCGTGGCGATGACCTCGTTGGTGCCCATGCGCGCCTTCAGCACGCCGGCGAAGGCGCCCCACAGGCCGCCGGCCAGGCTGGCCGCGAGCAGCGGCATCACGAAGGCCAGGCCCGCGGGCAGGTGCTGCACGTGGCCGTAGAGCGCGACCGCGGTGGCGACCATGCCGCCCACCGCGATCTGCCCCTCGCCGCCGACGTTGGTCAGGTTGGCGCGGTCGGCGAGCACGAAGCCCAGTCCCACCAGCATGAAGACCAGGCTGCGGTTGACCGAGGCCGCCACCGCATACGGCGAGCCCCAGGCCCCCTCGGCGAAGGCGGCCACCGCCTCGTGCACCGGCACGCCCAGCAGCGCGATCAGCAGCAGACCGACCAGCATGGCGCCGGCCACCGCGGCCAGTGAGATCCACACCGCCGGCCGCGCCAGCGCGTGCTTCAGCCGGCTGGAGGAGGGCGTGGTCGTCATGGTGTTCGTGTTCATGCCGTGTGTCCTGCCATCCAGCCGCCGATGCGCTCGCGCAGGCCGGTGTCGTTCGCGTCGACCACGCAGCTGCCCATGATGCGGCCGCGGTAGAGCACCACCACGCGGTCGGCCACGCGCAGCAGCTCGTCGAGTTCGGAGGAGATCAGCAGCACGCCCACCGGCTGCGCCGGGCGTTCGCACGCGGCGCGGATGTGGCCGTAGACGGCCTCCACCGCGCCCACGTCCAGCCCGCGCGTAGGCTGGGCAGCGAGCAGGAAGCGCAGGCCATCGAGCGTGAGTTCCCGGGCCAGCACGGCCTTCTGCTGGTTGCCGCCGGACAGGCCGCCGAAGGCCACGTCGGGGCTGGCGGCGCGCACGTCGAAGCGCTGCATCAGCCCGACGGCCGCCGCACGCAGCGCACCGCGGTCCAGCAGGCCCCAGCGCCGCAAGCGCTGCAGGCGGTCGAGGAAGAGGTTCTCGGCCACGCTCATGCCGGTGATGCAGCCCACCGCGTGGCGGTCCTCAGGCACGACGCCGACGCCAGCCGCGGTGATCTCGCGCGGCGCCTTGCCGGTCATCTCGCGTCCGGCCACGAAGAAGCGGCCCTGCGTGGCCGCGCGCATGCCGGACAGCACCGCGGCCAGCTCGCTCTGGCCGTTGCCCTCGACGCCGGCCACCGCGACGATCTCGCCGGGCTGCACCATCAGCGTGAAGTTGTCCAGGCGGGTGACGCCATCGGCGTCGCGCACGGTGAGGCCATCGACCATCAGCGCCGGCTCGGGCCTGGGTTCGCCGTCGGCGGGCCGGGGCGGCGGCTTGCGCGCCTGCACGGCGCCGGCGTCCTCCACGTCGCGCTGGATCATCGCGCGCACCAGGGCGTCCAGTTCGCGCGCCGGCTGCTCGGAGCGCGCGGCGACGCGGCCGCCGCGCAGCACGGTGGCGCGCTCGGCCACCTGCTGGATCTCCGCCAGCTTGTGCGTCACCAGCACGATGCCGCATCCCTCGTCGGCCACGCGCCGGCAAACCTGCAGCAGCGCGGCGATCTCGTCGGGCAGCAGCACGGCCGTGGGCTCGTCCAGCACCAGCAGGCGCGGCTCGCGCATCAGGCACTTGACGATCTCCACCCGCTGGCGCTCGCCCACCGACAGGTCCTGGATGCGCGCATGCGGCTGCAGCGCCAGGCCGAAGCGCGTGGACAGCTCGGCCACGCGGTCGGCGCATTCGCGGCGCTTCAGGATGCCGTGGGCCTGGCCCAGCAGCAGGTTGTCGACCACGCTCAGGTCCGGCACCAGGCTGAAGTGCTGGTGCACCATCGCCACGCGCTGGGCCAGCGCCTGCGCGGGCCCGGCGGGCATGTAGGCCGCACCACCGAGCTGCATCTGCCCGGCGTCCGGCGCGTAGACGCCGAACACCAGGTTGCACAGGGTGGACTTGCCCGCGCCGTTCTCGCCCAGCAGGCAGTGGATCTCGCCCTCGGCGATCTCCAGCGACACGTCCTCCAGCGCCTGCAGGCTGCCGAAGCGCTTGCCCATGCCTTGCAGGCTGAGCAGCGGCTTGCGGGATGCAGGCACCGGGGCGGCCGGGCGGTCCAGGACCTCGGCGTGCATGGCCGTGCTCAACCCTCGAGCACCTTGATCTTGCCGGACAGGATGTCCTTCTTGATTTCCTCCAGCTTGGCCTTCTGCGCCGCCGTGCCGCCGCAGATCTTCATGTCGGAGGCCTGCGGCCCCATGGCCAGGCCGAAGGACTTGTAGCCGGCCTTCCAGCTCCCCGTCACCAGCTCCTTGATGGCGTACTCGACCTGGAAGCCGACCCCGCTGACGCTGTAGGCGATGTACAGCGGGTCGGTGCCGCAGCGGTCGGTGTAGCCGCCGATGATCTTGGTGCCTTTCTCCTTGGCTGCCTGCTCCATGCCGCGCAGGCCCAGGTTGAGGATGTGGTAGTGGACGTCCGCGCCCTGCGCGATGGCGGCCAGCGTGGCCTCCTTGGACTTGGCCACGTCGTCGAAGTCGCCGGTGTAGTTCTCGAAGTACTTGATCTTCGGGTTGATGTAGGCCGCGCCCTTGCCGAACTCCTTGCCGGCGTTGACGATGGACGGGATCTCCATGCCGCCCACGTAGCTCACCGCGCCGTTCTTGCTCAGCATCGCAGCGGCGGCGCCGGCGACGAAGGCGATCTCGGCCTGCTTCACGTCGTAGCCGGCCACGTTGGCCAGCTCCTCGCTCTTGTTGCCGCCGACGATGGAGAACTTCGTCTTGGGGAAGCGCTTGGCGATCTTGTAGACCGCGGCCTGCGTCTGGCCGCCCACGCCGATGACCAGCGTGTTCTTGGAGGCCAGGTTGGTCAGGGCCTGCTCCATGTCGGCGTAGTTGATGTTCTCGATCATCTGCACCTTGATCTTGTCGCCGTACTCCTTCTGCGCGGCCACCAGCCCGTCGTAGCCCGACTCCATCCAGCCCTTGTCCGACTTGGAGCCGGGAATCAGGATGCCGATGCGCAGCGGGTCCGCGGCCTGGGCGGCCAGCGGAGCCAGCAGGCCCGCGGCGGCCGCGATGCTGACCGCACCGGCGGCGAAGATGCGGCGGGAGAAGAGGGGGGACGACATTGGCATTCCTTTCGCTTGTGTGTGGGTGCCGGTAGTAATTAATCAGTTACTACATAAGGCGGCAGCAGCGGATGCAACATCGATGCCATGCGTTTCGGTCCCAAGCCGGTGCGTTTCGCCCCGCGGGGCGGCACTCGGCGGGCGGATCGCACGGCCCGATGGGCGTTCGCGGTGCGCGCGGAAGTTGCGTGCCCCGCCGTCCATGACCTCGACCTGAAACGGAGTGCCCGATGTCTTCTTCCCGCCCCGCCGCCGGCCAGCTCGGCGTCTCTGCCCAGTACCACTGGATCGCCACGCCCGAGGAGGTCAACCTGGCGCTGCCCGCTCCCGCCCCGCGGCCGATGCGGCTGGCCGCCGAGCCGCAGAACCTGGTGATCGACCTTCAGCGCAGCGCCATCGTCGTCATCGACATGCAGAACGACTTCTGCACCCGGGGCGGCTGGGTGGACCACATCGGCGGCAACTACGAGGCCGACCGCGCGCCCATCGAGCCGCTGCGCCGCCTGCTGCCCGCGCTGCGCGCCGCCGGCGTGCCGGTGATCTGGGTCAACTGGGGCAACCGGCCCGACCTGGCCAACATGCCGCCCAACCAGCTGCACCTCTACAAGCCCAAGGGCAGCGGCACCGGGCTGGGCGAGCCCCTGCCCGACGGCCGCGGCAACGTGCTGGAGAAGGACTCCTGGGCCGCGGCCGTGGTGGACGAACTGGCGCCGCTGGAAGGGGACATCAAGGTCGACAAGTACCGCATCAGCGGCTTCTGGGACACCCCGCTGGACAGCATCCTGCGCAACCTGGGCACCAGGAGCATCCTGTTCGCCGGCGTCAACACCGACCAGTGCGTGCTGCACTCGCTGACCGACGCCAATTTCCTGGGTTACGGCTGCGTGCTGCTGGAGGACTGCTGCGCCACCAGCTCGCCGGCCTTCTGCACCGAGGCGACCATCTGGAACGTCAAGAAATGCTTCGGCTTCGTCAGCGACTCCGCCCGCGTGCTGCAGGCCCTGAAGGAAGCCTGATGCTGTTGCCCGAGACGGCGGTGCCCGGACACGCCGCCAGCCAAGCCGACGACTGCGGCGCCTTCCTGCCCGGCGAGCGTTGCCTGCGCCTGCCCACCGGGCACGGCCTGCTCGACGGCCTGGTCTTCGGCGTGAAGGACCTGATCGACGTGGCCGGCACGGTGACCGGCGGCGGCAACCCCGACTGGGCCGCCACGCATGCACCCGCCACGCGCGACGCAGCCTGCGTGCAGCTGTTGCGCCGCGCCGGCGCCACGGTGGTCGGCAAGACGGTCACCGACGAGCTGGCCTTCAGCCTCGAAGGCGAGAACGCCCACTACGGCACGCCGCGCAACCCGCATGCGCCGGGGCGGCTGCCGGGCGGCTCGTCCAGCGGCTCGGCCGCGGCGACCGCCGCGGGGCTGGTGGACTTCGCGCTGGGCACGGACACCGGCGGGTCGGTGCGCGTGCCGGCTTCCTTCTGCGGCCTCTACGGCATGCGGCCCACGCACGGCCGCGTGCCGCTGGACGGCGTGCTGCCCTTCGCGCCCAGCTACGACACGGTGGGCTGGTTCGCGCGTGAGGCGCAGACCTTGCACCGCGTGGGCAGCGTGCTGCTGGGCGCCGGGGGCGCCGGGGGCGCGCATCGTGCGCCGTGGAGGCTGAAGCTGCAGGTAGCGCGCGACGTGTTCGAGCTGGCCGACTCGCGCAGCGCCCTGCGCCTGCTGCCGCTGGCCCAGGACCTCGGCGCACGCAGCGTGGTGCGGGCCTTCGAGGGCACGCCCGCCGACTGGCTGCGTGCCTACCAGGTGCTGCAGGGCGACGAGATCCTCGCCAGCCTCGGCGCCTGGATCAACCGCACGCGACCGCGCTTCGGCGACAACATCGCGCCGCGTTTCGCCGGCCTGGCCGCCATCCGCGGCGAGGAGGTCGCGCACTGGCGCTCCTGGCGCGATCGCCAGGCGGCGCGCCTGCGTGCGGCCATCGCGCCGGACGAGGCCTGGGTGCTGCCCACCACGCCCGGCATCGCGCTGGCCCGCGACGCGTCGGGCGAGGAGCGCGGCCGCTTCTACGATGTGGCCCTGGCCATCAACGCCATCGCCGGCCACGCCGGCCTGCCGCAGGTCACCTTGCCCTATACCGAGGTGGACGGGCTGCCGGTCGGCCTGTCGCTGGTCGGCGCGCCGCACAGCGACGAATCCCTGCTGGCCTTCGCCACACTGCACGCCTGAACGCTCCATGCCCACCACCAAGAAGAAGCCCGCCGCCCCGACCTCGCCGCGCGCCGCCAAGACGGCCCGGCGCGACCCGGCCAAGACGCGCGCCGGCATCCTGGCCGCGGCCACCGCCGAGTTCGCCGCCAAGGGCTACAGCGGCGCACGCACCGAGCAGATCGCCAAGCGTGCGAAGAGCAACATCCGCATGCTCTACCACTACTTCGGCGGCAAGGACGCGCTCTACCTCAGCGTGCTGGAGGAGGAGCTGGCGCGGCTGCGCCACGACGAGCTGCAGCTGGACTTCGGCGACGTGGAGCCGCTGCAGGGCGTGGTGCAGCTGTTCGACTTCATCGACGACCATTTCGCCGCCCACCCCGAGCTGCGCTGCCTGCTGGCCTTCGAGAACCTGAACCGCGCGCGCCACCTCAAGCAGTCGGCGCGCATCCGCGCAATGGCCTCGCCGGTGATCGAGTTGCTGGCGGGGCTGCTCAAGCGCGGCGAGCAGGCGGGCGTCTTCCGCCCGGGCATCGATGCCCTGCATCTCTACGTGTCGATGGTCAGCCTGGCCTACTACAGCAAGTCGCACGCGTACACGCTGTCGCGCATCTTCGACACCGACCTCGCGGCGCCGGCCTGGCAGCGCGCCCAGCGCGAGCAGACGCACCAGATGCTGGCCAGTTTCCTGGCCGTTCCGCTCGCCGCGCGCGCCCGGCGCGCCGCCTGAGCCCGCAGACGGGATTGCACATGAGAGATTTCGCCCAACCCGGCCGCTCGCCGGTCTATGCCACCGAGGCGGCCGTCGCCACCTCGCATCCCCTGGCCACGCGCACGGCGCTGGACGTGCTCGCGCGCGGCGGCAACGCGGTGGACGCCGCGATCGCCGCCGTCGCCCTGCTGGGCATCGCCGAGCCGCAGATGACCGGCGTGGGCGGCGACTGCTTTGCGATGCTGCTGCCGCGCGGTGCGTCCACGCCCATCGCGCTGAACGGCTCCGGCCGCGCACCGGCCGCGGCGCAGGCCGGCTGGTACCACGAGCGCGGCATCACCCGCATCGATCCCTTTGGCCCGCACTCGGTGACCACGCCCGGCGCGGTCGCAGCCTGGTGCCGCCTGCTGGCCGACCACGGCACGATGGGCCTGGACGAGCTGCTGCAGCCGGCCATCCACGCGGCCGAACGGGGCGTGCCGGTGGCG